>NZ_JBBNAD010000004.1:600000-900000 GCF_037996765.1 Bdellovibrio sp. GT3
GCATAACTTCGGGGACTTCGTCGTAAGCTTCCGTAATTAGGAGTGAAAAATGTTAAAAAAGGCGACCGGATTTTTGATCGCAAGCTTGTTCGTTTCAACGTCTGTATTTGCAGCGGTTCTGGATGGTGACGATTTCGTTTCCGCGACTTCTGTGACTGGTCGAGCGAATGATTGGTCTCTGACATTTTTCTCCGTGGCTTCTCAAGGCAACATGAAGCCAGGAAAGATCGCAACGCAAACTCGTTCTATTGAAACTTACGACTACCTTTCTGTCAGATATGAATTAGACAAAGACCAGAAGGTCGCATTGAATTTGCCATTTGCTTACAATACAGCAGGGCAAAATCCCTACGGTGATTCAGTGACGTCGGATTTTGAATTGCGTGATGTTCACTTCGTGTATTCTAACTATGACTTGGGCTACTTCGGTCCCATCGATTATTCCGGTAAAGTGAAATTGTATTTGCCGACAAGTAAAGTGGCTCAGAATTCAGGCTTGATCACCAAGATCCGTCTTGAAGGATACGCGGACTGGCAGTTTGCACACTCCTGGTCAGTGGCCTACGTCGCAAAACCGGATATTTACTGGCAAAGCCAAACAGCTAGCATCAATGAGCAAATTGGTTACCGTGATGACGGTTTCTATTTCTCAGATCCTCGTCAAACCAACAAACAATTCGGTTTGGAGCACTATCTGCAATTCCAATGGAACATCAGCGAAATGTTCCAAGTATCCACTAAAACAGGTTTCGAAGAGAGCTGGTACCACGCTTCTGCGGTGGAGCAGCTGGAAGCCAATCACACAACGAAGTTCCGCTCTGGTCTTAACCTTTGGATCAAACCAGCCCGTGGTTTCTCGTTCTCTTTGGGGATGAGCAACGACACTATTCTGGATAGTGGTAGCCGTGGTGAAGGTGTGAAATTCTGGGAACCACAGAATACTCAATACAGCCTAATGACCAACATCTACGTTCTTTAGATTTTAAAGTGATGTCGTTCGCCTGTGAGGGGATTCGTGAATTCCAACTCGCAGGCGGTCAGTTCGATTCTTTCCTCGTCCCATCTTTTTTCAGCCCCATAGGCGTGATCGCCGATGATCGGGGATTTTTCATAACCCAGCTGTGCGCGAATTTGATGAGTGCGTCCTGTATGCAGATGAATTCTTAATTCTGTATAGGAATCCTGTTTCTTAACTTCTAAAATTTCCAGCACACATTCCTGCCATTTTTCTTTGGCCTCGTGGCTGACAACTTTCGGAGCGCGGGGCGACGGCTCCATGTAGTGTTTCAAAATTTTTGCAGCAGGAGCTTCGCCTTCGATCTTTGCGCGGTAGATTTTTTTAATCTCACGCGCGATCAGAAGTTTATTGAAGGCGGTTTGGAACTCCACAGTTTTCGCATAGACAATCAAACCATTGGTAGGCACGTCCAAGCGGTGAGTGACATACAATTTCTGAGCAAGCGCCTCTTCCATGTAGGATTGCAGGTTTTCTCGAATGTTATCAACGCTGCCATGAACAGGAATTCCAGAAGGTTTGTTAACAACCACGAAGTGTTCGTTCTCAAAAAAAGTACAATTTGTGAAGATGATATTACCTTTTGGGAACCTTCGCGGTTTCGTATGCACTCTTAGATAGTCACCCGAAGATACCGAAACATTTTCGTGAATACGACTATGGTTGAGATAAATGGAACCAAGGTGGATCAGGAACTCAATTTCGTCGGAAGAAAGCTGTAGAATGCTTAATAAAACATCACGCACCGACCCGGACGTCGGGCTGATTATGTGTTTTACGCCGTATTCAAATCCTCTTTCGCTCTGCATACTATTCCTTATTGCGGAAAGTGAACATAGCACAGTGTGACGTGGGTGTTCAAGTGGGGCGGATGCCTGCATAGTAGGGAACCTAGGAGATTTGCTTTTGGAATTTGCAAACGAGCCGATATTTCAGTGGCTGGCACAGTTCGCCTATCAACCATACATGGTGTACGCCGGTTTGGTGGGGATGATGTTGCTTTCTGCGTTCGGTTTGCCACTTCCTGAAGAGGTGACCCTGATCAGCGTGGGCATCCTGGCTTTCATGGGCGCGCACCCTGATCATTTTCCTCCGCCATATCCTGGGGCTCCCGTCGTCAATGTTCACACCGCAGCCTTCGTGGCCTTTTTGGCGGTCTTTTTAAGTGATGTTCTTATTTATACAATTGGAAAGGTTTTCGGGCGCAAGCTCCTGTACCATCCACGTGTTCATAGAATGTTTCCCCCGCACCTGATGAAGCGTGTGGAGGAGTGGACTCACAAATACGGAGCGTATGCTTGTGGTATTTTTCGTTTCACTCCAGGCATTCGCTTTCCGGGTCATTTGGCCTGCGGGATGTTGCATTTTCCTGTTTGGAAGTTCCTGGTGATTGATGGCCTTGCTGCGGCGATCAGTGTTCCGACTCAGATTTATCTGTTGGCTCACTTCGGCGAGCCGATCCTGAATAAGCTGCGTCAGTTTAAGCTGGTGGTGTTCGGGATTATCGCCCTGTTGCTGGTCTACTTCGTAGTTAAAAAGATTCGCGAAAAAATGCAGCAAAAGAAAAAAGCCGCCGTCTAAAAAAACCTGGTTAAGCCAGGTTTTTTTATTTGTACAATTGGCGGATAGTTTTAGTTCGGAACAATTGGTGACGGCTGGAACATTTGTTGACCGATACCATTTTCACCGAAGAACTCTTGGCCCCAGCATTTCACAGTATTGGTGGTATCAGAGATCGCGCAGAGATTGTAATTACCCAGTCCGACGTCTTTATAAGTATCAGTGGCATCCATTATAGTCGGATTAACAACGTTTGAACTCCAGTAACCCCAGCATTTCAAAACATTGCCTGTCGTAAGGCCACACGTTCTGTTGCCAGTTATGAATATTTTTGAATATGTTACGCCCGAGTCTGTGACCGTGGGCACTCGATTGGTCGTTGTTGAACCTTGTCCTAATCGGCCATTGCTTCCGTCGCCCCAGCATTTCAATGCGCCGGTAGTCGTAATGCCGCAGACGATATCACTTCCGACTGCGACTTTGCTGTAGGACTCAGATGCATCCACGGCAGTTTGTGTTGTTGCGATACTGTTTGTGGTTGTCTCATAGCCCCAGCAAAAAAGTTTGTTGGAGGTATTAATTGCGCAGGTTTGAGTGGCACTGACCCTTACGTAAGACCAAGTGCCAGCCACCGCAGTCGGTGAGAGAAAGGCCGCACCTGTGCCGTCGACTTGATTGTATATATTTAAACCCCAGCATTTGATTGTCGTTCCGGTAAGGCCACAAGTATGCATATCATCTCCCACAGAAACGTCCGAATATGTGCTTGAAGAGTCAATCGCTTGCGGAGTGTTTTTCGTTGAGGATGACCCGTTACCCAGATAGCCAGTACCCCAACAGTAAAGTTTCCCATCGGAACGAATGGCACAAGTGGATTTGGTTCCCATGCTGATTTTTGAGTAGTTATTGGCGCTGTCGATAAATCGCGGATAAGGCTGTGAGGTAAATCCACCATCACCCAAATTACCATTTTCATTATGACCCCAACATTTCAACTTGCCGGCGCTTGTAATCCCGCAATTGGCCGGTGCGAAGTTAGAAATGTAACTGCTTGCAGTCACTGAATTATAGGTGGCACCTTGATCAATAGTCACAGGGGCACTAGGGTAGCTGTTGGCACCATTTGCCAGCTCTCCGTAAAGATTTGAACCCCAACATTTTAACATTCCATTTGTGGTCAACGCGCAGGCTGAGATACCTGTTAATATATTTGGACTTGTTAATCCAACGAAGGAGACCGACGCTTGCGCGTAATTGACTCCGGAGTCGATGACGATAGGTGCGCCCGAAGTCGCGGAGTTAAGGGCAGGGCGTAGGCGCCCCAAAGGTAACATCCCATAAGCTCCATTACCCCAGCATTTTAAAACATTCGTGGAAGTGATGCCGCAAGAGTACTGATATCCTGCAGTGACTGAAGTGTAGACCACGCCATTGTCCATTTGATATGGATATCCCTTCAAGGTAGCTGGGCTCGTGCTTCCTGCAGCACCAAAATTGTTATTTCCCCAACAGTACAGTTGCCCGGTCGTGGAAATTGCGCAGGTATGTTCGTTTCCAGCTGCAACTTTATTGAATGCCGTGGTGGATAATATCGAAATGGGGGAAGTGCTGTCGGTTGTGGAATTGTTTCCTAGCCGTTTAAAGTCATTTTCTCCCCAACAGCGCAGCAGATTTGTTGTTGTAACGCCGCAGGTGTGAATATACCCAAGGGAAATATCCTGGTACTTGTTGGGAGAATCAATAACTTTTGCAACACTCACTGAGCTTGTACTTGCATCCCCAACTTGTCCGGAACTGTTGAAGCCCCAGCAAATCAAGGTTCCGTCTGTGCGAATGGCGCAGCCGTGGTTGTTTCCAAGTGAAACTTTTTGATAGGTATTGGTGTCATCAATAAGTAAAGGAGTGGTAGAGCTATTCACACCAGATTTACCAAATGAATTGGCGGCGCCCCAACAATACAAAGCGCTTGCCGGTGACGCGGCGGCATCACTGATCGCACAAGCCCAGCTTTGACTTGTTGCCACTTGTGCCCAGGTAATTCCCCCTGACACAGTCGTTGGTGACGAGCGCTGTGTGGTTGTACCGTCACCCACTTGTCCGTTTTGATTTCGCCCCCAGCACTTCATGGATTTATCACTAAGAATTCCACATGTGTTGCCGGTGCTGGCACTGATAGAGGTAAATTTTAAGTTTGACGTTTGGTCAAAGACCAGACGGCGGCTAATCTGCGTGGCTACGCCCGGAACGGCGCCGGTTGCAGTGACATCAGTAATAGCCAGTTGAATAGTTTTTGAACTACCAGCTGTGCTATTACCAACATAAGTTGCCGCTAATGAAGCTGTCGTAGAACCTGCGGGGATAGTGACAGTTGTTGCCCCCAAGGTGTAGTCACTACCATAAACTGCTGAAGTGAATAATGAAACCGGCTGGACTTGTAAAGTCACATCATAAGCCAGTGCCTGATTTAAAGTAACCGCGAAAGGCTGGGAATTTGAAGAAGTTCCTTTTTGAGTAACTTCAGCAGGGTTTGTCCAACCAACCGTGACTGGATTGGTTACTGTGACACTGGTTCCGGCCGTGGCCGACGCAGAATTAAGGCCACTGTTTTGTGCTGCACCCGCGGCGATGGTAAAGGATAGTGTGCCGTTGATTGCGGTACAATTGGTTATGTCGACATAGGCAGACGCTAGGGGGTCGCTACCGCTGGCAATAGATACAGAGCATCCCTGGGTTCCAGTGCCCGTGAGGGTGATATCAGCGGGGTTTAAAGTCACAATAGTGGCACCCGTAATGGTGATGGTACTGCTAAACTGAGCTGCCACACTTCCCGTCGATAGAGAGGAAGTTCCATTGTAATATCTTAAATTACCAATAGAGATTGTCGGTGCCGTGGGGGTCGCCACAGCTGCATTACTGGATGTGGACGATGCATTCGCAGAATTACCAGCAGCGTCGGTGGCTGTGTTCGCAGCCAGCGTGATATTCAGAGTTCCTGCGCTAGAGCATCCGGAAACACTCACGGTTCGGGTTGTTGATCCCGTACCTGCAACCACAGCACTGCATCCGGTTGTCGTACCACCTAAAGTGATGTCAGTTGCTGCTAAAGTAATCGTACTGGCACCAGAGTAGGTGACTGTCCAAACGTAAGTGGTTGCATAGTAGCCGGAGGTTGGTGACGGAGAAGACAAAGACAACGTCGGCTTGGTGTTATCCACAGTGACTGTTCTAGTCGAACCGCTTGCCGCTGCAGCTTGAAGTCCACTCGGACTCTCCGCCGAGTTTGCTGCAATATTAAAGTAAAGGGAGCCACTACCAGTACAACCGGAGACGGATACTTTATTTTGGGTTGAATTTAACGAGGTCGTGTTGATACTGCAACCGGCACTCGCACCCGAGAGAGTAATGTAGGAATTGTCCAACAAGATGGTACTTGCCCCAGTGTATGTCACAGTCCATTCAAATGTTGCTGAGGAATTGCCTGTCGTCGGTGTTGCTGTCGCAATGCTAATTGTCGGAGCCGCGTTACTAATCGTTGCAGTGCTTGCCGCCGTAGATGCCGTTTGATTTCCGATGGAATCTGCAGCGGCTCCTGCAGCCACTGTAAAGCCCACGTTGCCAGTTCCTGTACAACCCGAAACAGTCACAGTACGTTGTGACAGACCAGAACCCGTGATTGAAGTCGAACAACCAGCGGTGGTCCCTGTTAAAGTGACAGAGCTTAGATTTACGGAAGCCGCGTTCGTCATATCCACAGTCCAAACAAAGCTGGTCGCACTAGAACCCAATGCAGGGGTCGGACCATTGATCGCTAATCCAGGAGGAGTGTTGTCTACGGTCGCACTGGCAGAGGGACCCGTTGCCGCACTGGCAACACTGGTTGCACTTTGCGCAGAATTTGCAGCCACGGAAATATTCACAGTTCCATCGCCAGAACAACCGCTGACAGTCACAGTTCTGGTTGTCGTGCCGGAACCAGACACCACAGCAGAACAACCTGCCGTCGCAGTGCCACCGAACGAAATATCAGAATTTGCCAAGGATACTGTCGCGGCACCAGAGTAAGTAACCGTCCAAACAAATGAAGTGGAGCTGTTACCTGTGCTTGGAGATGGTGAAGAGAAGCTTAATGTTGGTGCACTGTTATCCACAGTCGCTGCGGTGCCTGCGGAGCCTGCTGCTGCGGAATTTCCTGCAGCGTCCACTGCGCTGTTCGCAGCCACTGAAATATTGACTGTACCGTTTGCGGCAGAACAACCACTCACGCTGACGGTGCGTGTGGTCGTACCCGTACCAGCAACCACGGCGGAACAGTCCGTTGTAGCAGTTCCCGTCAGGGAAATATCTGTATTCGTTAAAGTGACAGACGAAGCGCCTGTATAAGTAATTGTCCAAACGAAAGTGGCCGAGCTTCCACCAGTTGTTGGTGAAGGGGAGGAGAATGCCAAAGTCGGAGCCGTGTTATCCACAGTCGCAGACGTTCCGGCAGTTTGTGCAATTGCCTGATTGCCCGCTAAGTCTGACGCTGAATTTGCTGCCACTTGAAGACCAACTGTGCCCGTGCCTGTACAGCCAGAAACCGTGATAGTGCGAGTGGTAGTACCACTGCCAGTTACAGCAGCGCTGCAACCTGTGGATGTCCCAGTCAACGTGATGTCCGTATTTGCCAAGCTAACAGTGTTTGCACCTGAATAAGTGGCCGTCCAAACAAAGCTCGTAGCACTGGTGCCAAGAGCAGGGGTCGGGCCAGTAAGACTTAATGTTGGCGCAACGGTATCTACTGAAAAGCTTAAAGTACTTGAAGCATCATTCGCGTTCGAGAATGAATCATGAAATTGACCAGCCGCAATTGCAACGCTTGTGGTGCCGTCGCCTTGGGGAATCAAGTTAAATGAATAAGAACTTCCTGAACCCGTAAACCCAGTCACGGTCGCATTGACTAACGTCAAATCAGCAGAAGTTAAGTCTGTGGTACTAGCCGTCGTCGTCAAAGTCACAGGAATGCTGGTTGCATTCGTGTTAGTGTTCGTTACCGAGGAAAGGCTAGCCATTAAGCTTGTGCTATTAATAGTGGCCGTTGAAGAAGGACCCGCCGCTGCAGAACTATTGCCAGCAGAATCTTGTGAGGATCCCGCTGCCACTGAAATTCCCAAGGTACCATCATTCGTACAACCACTGATTGTCACGGTGCGAGTTGCCGTGCCCGTACCTGTGACGTTTTTCAAACATCCAGCCGTAGCCGTGCCGTTTAAAGTGATGTCAGCCGCACTTAAAGTAACGCTGTCAGCATTCGTGTAAGTCACAGTCCATACATAACTCGCACTCGAGTTCCCAGCAGAAGGTGAAGGGTTTGAGATTGCAAGTGTTGGAGCGATATTATCTATCGTAACAGAAGCAGAAGGACCTGCTGCCAAACTTTGATTTCCAATCGTGTCTGTTGCGGTATTGGCTGCCACAGAAACTGCAAGACTTCCATTGCCGGTACAGCCACTGACGGAAATCACTCGGCTGGTCGTGCCGCTGCCACTTACGGAAGTAGAACAACCCGCCGTCGCAGTGCCACTTAAAGAGACATCACCGTTAGCAAGGCTGACGGCATTTGCACCTGTATAAGTCACTGTCCAAGTGAAAGATTGCGAGCTGTTGCCAACAGACGGTGAACCAGCAGAAATTACGACAGCAGGGCCCGTGTTATCTGCCGTCGCATAAGTCGCAGTGTTGTTGGCCGCTGTAGTATTGCCTGCAACATCCGTCGCAGTTCCGGCAGCAATTGCAATTCTAAAAGTGCCATCACCCGTACAACCCGTCACAGTCACTGTGCGAGAAGCCGTTCCCGTACCACTGACACTCGCAGAGCATCCCGTGGTCGAGGTTCCATTAAACGTGATATCGCCAGCAACCAAACTGATTGCGGAAGCACCACTGTAGGAAACTATATATTCGAAGCTGGTGTCTTTATTGCCAGATGTTGGCGAAGGTGCGCCAATCGCCAACGTAGGCGCCGTACGGTCACTATTAAAGGACAAGGTGTTAGATGCCAGGTTGTCAGAGCCCAATGCATTTTGAACTCGTGTGGAAGGCAGCTGAAGCGTAACCGGGCCATCAGAACTTGGGAGAAGATTTAAGGTATAAGAACTTCCTGAACCTGCAAGCCCGCTCACGGTGCCGTTGGTCACTGTGAAGTCACTAAGTGCCAAACCAAAGACCGAAACAGTACCGAAATCAATCGTGACCGGGATTGAAGCTAAATTATTTGTGGAAGTTGCAACCGAAGAAAGTGTTGGCAGGGGAGTGTTCACGTCATAAATCCAGATCATGGCGTTGGAGGCAAAACTAGTGTTGCCTGCAGCATCGTGGGTTGCGCCTTGAGGTAATGTCACCGTGATATTTGCAGAAACCGCAGGCAACACGGTGAGCTGATATTGAACGCCACTTCCAGTCAGAGATGTTGCGACTGCGCCACCACCAACAAGATTAAAGCTGCTTAAATCCAAACCCTCTACCGGTTCGCTGAAGGTAATGTCCAGGATGTGGGCCGCTACATTAGTAGGTGAGGGTTGGGAGCTTGTGATATTCACCGTGGGACGAACAGTGTCGACCACGACCACCACTTGTTCAGCAGCAACAGGAGTGTTCTGTGACTTTTTTTCCAAGGTCACGTTTTGATCGGGGAAGTTAATGGATACCGGACCGTCATTCGTGGCAGTGACATCAAAATCGTATTTACTACCTGAACCCGTGAAATTAGAAATAGTACCGTTATCAACTGCGATGGAGGATTGGGTGATACCCGTCACAGGTTCTGAAAAGACCAAAGACACAGGGATTACGGACTGATTGGAGACGGTGTCGGTATTAATGATGATTTTTACGCTGGCAGAGGAAGTCAATGAAGAGATTGCAAGATCCAGGCTGCAACCTGCAAAACCAAAAAGAAACACTGTCGCCAGGGCGACGTGAAACACGCGTGTTTTCATGAATGAGGCAAGACGTTCCAGATTATCCATATCTGTTTCATCGGCCTAAATACGAGTTTTCTACAGAGTGATGTCTTAACTTGAGCCGGGTGATTTAGCTATTGTAATGAAACTTGCTGTGTTCACATTTGCGATCGGCTGAGAGAGAATATAGCCGTGCTAATTTGCGGCAGTATTTAGAAATGACTTTATATTTGGATACTTACTCAGATCTCCTGTGAGGTATTTTTTAAAAAGTCGCCGTCACTTTGGGACTTGTCTATTCTACAGCCGTGATAATTGCCGCCTGACACACTTCTGTACCACAGTTCGAATATTGACTAAATTGTGCAAAAAAAAAGGGAGCCAAGGCTCCCTTATAGTTTTGTATTTACGTTGAAAACTAAGCGGCTTTCACACCGTGAACCAACTCTTCAGTCACTTCACATGATAAGTGCAACGCCACTGGTTTGTTGTGGTGTTTCGGCTCGATGTCCTTCCAGAAGATTTTTTCATAGCCATTTTGCAAGGCAAAGACCTCTTCGCGGATTTTGAACAACAAACCAGCCGGGGAGCCCAACAACCAATCAATTTGCACCAGATAGAAAGCCTCTTCCAGCTCCACCGGATTCATTGATGTGATGAAGGATTTTGGCAGATTGTTCACCAGATGGCAGGCATTATGTGAATATTTTTGGAAGGCCTTCTCCATTGGGTGAGCGAACAGCTTTTCCACGCGGGCATCCGGAGTGCCACGACCCGTGAACGGCTCAGAGAAACGTTTGAAGTTCCAATACAACAAAGCGTCGTTTACAACGTATTCCACGCGTGGCAAGTAGTCTGTCACGGCGTCGACCTTCACAGCTTCATGGGAAGCGTCCTGAACATGGGCATTGTGATCAATCGCCACAAGGCTGCGCAGGTTGTAAAGGAAAGAGTAAAGCGTGTGTAGCTTATCCATAAACGGTTTAGAGAAATTCAAACCGAAATTGTAAAGCAAAGGCGCTCCGACTTTATTTTCAAACCAAGAGAATGTTTCAAGCAAAGGTCCTAAAGCTGTCAGATCCATTCCAGATGGCGTCATGGCAACTTCAAAAGTTTCATTGAAATGTTCTTCAAACAAAGCGCACAGTTTTGGATCTACCACAGGAATCAGGGATTGCAAGGAGCGAACGCGCTCATGGGAGCGGGAGTAGATCTCAACATGGGGATCCAAAGTTGACCAGGCATCCATCGCAAAAGGATAATTCATGTGCTTAGTTGCGAGAGGGGACTTGATATAGGAGTTCAATTTGACAAGTGACAAACCCACCAGGGCATCACTCATGTATTTGAATGGAGCGTGTGGTTTGAATGTCTTAAAGTTCGCTTCGTCATTCCAGAAATGAACTTTCTCGGGCTTCAGTGTGGCGCCCTTAGCCATAGAAACGTCAAAACCCAAACGCAATCCGTTGTGCTTCATAGAAAAATACTCCTTCGCAATCACATTTATCGGAGCAAGTCGGGGGTTGTTCGAGTCCTGAAATTATGCAAGTCTATAGGCCAGTAGGCTGACCTGTGGGGGACGCGAATATGGTGGCTTTTGGTAGATGGATCGATGCGCATGGACATTTGGCAGATCAACGCTGGGACGGTCAGCAAGCAGAGATCATTGAATCTGCCCAAGCCAAGGGCATTCATTTCTTTATGCAAGGTGGTGTCGGGCCTGAGGATTGGGAAAGGCAAAGACGCCTGAAGGCACGCTTTCCGCACCATATTGGGCTTTGTTATGGAGTGCACCCTTATTGGGTGGCAGACCACTCAGATGAAGAGTTGGAAGAAGCAATCAACCTGTTGGCGCAGGAACTTCCCGAAGCCATGGGCTTGGGGGAGGTCGGTTTGGATTTCCGCCCTCATATCATGAAGGATTCTCAAGAGCGCCAGATCACCGCCTTCGAGGAACAGTTGGAACTGAGCCATATCGCCAGTCGTCCGCTGGTGCTTCATTTGGTGCAGGCCCACGAGCAATCGCTTACCATCATGGACCTGTTTGGACTGCCTCCACAAAAAGGCATGGTACACTCCTTCAATGGAAGTGTGGGCAAAGCACAGGATTTCCTGAAAAGAGGGTTGCACCTTTCTGTCGGAGGCCCGGTGTGTCGAGAAGACAACCAAAAGCTGCATCAAGCCGTACGTGAAATCCCGTTGGAGTTTTTATTGATCGAAAGTGACAGCCCTGATCAAGGCCCGCCGGCCTTCCAAGGACGTCTAAATCCACCTGAATCCATTTGGGAGGTGGCAAAGACTATAGGGAAGCTAAAATCCCTTGATCCTTTGGAAATATTAGATATCACTACGGGGAACTTTCACCGTCTTTTTGGCTCGACCGACACGATCTTTACGGGTCCCAAAGACAGCGTGCATTGATCCCTTTTGGGGGCAGGATAAATGGATACTACTGAATCACAAACACCGACAGCACCAACACTGAACCAAAACCCGCAACAACCGCCGGAAACGGAATACGTTCTGCACCGTCGTTTTGATCGCATGGGCCGTTTGGTGGGCGATGCGACGATGAAAAAACTGATGAACACCCACGTGATGGTGGTGGGCATTGGTGGCGTTGGATCTTGGGCGGCAGAGTCCCTGGCACGTTCAGGTGTGGGTCACATCACGGTTGTTGATTTCGACGAAGTTTGTATCACCAACACCAATCGTCAGTTGCACGCGGTACAAGGCATGGTCGGCAAGAAAAAAGCCGAAGTCATGGGCGAGCGCCTGCGCAAAATCAATCCGCAGATGAAAGTCACCGTGATTCCTGAATTTTACAACGCTGATAATTCAGATCGCATGTTGGCGGATAAACCTGATTTCTTGATCGATGCTATCGATAATCTGACAGCGAAAGCGCACTTGCTTGCGACTTGCGTAAAAGAAAATATCAAAGTGATCACGTCAGCGGGGTCAGCGGCAAAAATGGATCCACTACGCATTCAGAAAAAAGATCTGGGTGTTACGCATACGTGTCCATTGGCGCATCAGCTGCGTAAAATTCTTCGTCAAAAATATGACTTCCCGGAAAAAGAATTCGGTATTCCTTGCGTGTTCTCTGATGAACCCGTGATGATGCCCGAGGAGCTGACTTACGATAAAGGCATGGGCTTTAAATGTGTGTGCCCTAAGACCAATGATTTCCATGGTTGCGATAACCGCAATATGATTTACGGGTCTGCAAGTTACATCACAGGGGCTTTTGGTCTGGTGATGGCATCACACATCGTGAATGAAGTACGCACGGCAGTGAGCAGTGCTGTGGCGCCGGTCGGCGCGGAAGCTGAAGCAACTAAAGGAGTTCAGTAATGATCGTAGCAATGTGGTTTACCATGGTAGGACTTGTGATCGTTGCGGGCTTGGTGCTGCTGGGTTTAACATTTAGAAATTGGGCACAACAAAAGAAGGTGACCAATGCAACGGAAGCATCTCAAAAATAAGCTCAAGCTGGGCTATTCCTTAGCCCGCTCCGCGCACTTCACCGCGCAACAGTTCACTTTGCCTTTGCTTGAAGCTCTTGTGACCAGATCCATGAAAGATCGCCCGTCGCTAGAGCTTAAGAACATCAAAAAGTCCTATAAAGAACTTTATAATCTGCTTAAAAAAGACACCGACAATATCGATAAGGGACTGTACCCAATCGAGGTCCTTTATCCCGAAAACTTTGCAAAGCACGCGCTTCGTTATCCAAAGATCTTAGTCGATGGACTGCATATTTCCCGCCGCCGGCACGAACACGACGCCAAAGAATTCAATCAAGAAGCCCGCGAATACCTGGCGGACTTGCCCGAATACTATCAGCGCAATTTTCACTATCAAAGTGGCGGTTACTTAACTGAAAAATCCGCGGAACTTTACGAACATCAAGTTGAAATCTTATTTGCTGGTGCTGCTGATGCCATGAGACGGCTGATCATTCCTTTGGCCAAAGATGTTTTTCTAAACGAAGGCGAAGGACTTAGATTTTTAGAAGTGGGCGCGGGAACGGGGCGCTTGACGCGGTTTATGAAGCTCGCCTTTCCAAAAGCCCACATTACGGTTTTGGATTTAAGCGAGCCCTATTTGAAGCAAGCCCGCAAAAACTTAATCAATTTTCGCGGAATGGATTTTGTTCAAGGCGCAGCGGAAGAACTGCCTTTTAAAGATGCACATTTTGACTTCGTCTATTCTTGCTTCTTATTTCACGAACTTCCGCAGGAAGTCAGGGAAGCGGCGGTTCTGGAGGGCTTGCGCGTCCTGAAAACGGGTGGATTTTATGGCCTGGTCGACTCTGTGCAAAAGGGGGAGACAGAGGGGTTGGATTGGGCCCTGGAGCAGTTTCCCCGGGACTTTCACGAGCCGTTCTATAAGAACTACAGCCAAAACCCCGTTGAGGATTTGTTAAAAGCCGTGGGCTTTTCAGACCTACGAAAAGACACGGGATTTTTCAGTAAGGCTGTTCTTGCACAAAAGCCATTCTCTGCTTGAGTTTTGCCCTAAACATGCTACTTTTGCGCCTCTTCGCATTAACAGGAGCATGTAATGGGACCGATTTCCAAATTTATCGAGCATCACTATCGTCATTTCAACGCCGCTGCACTTAAAGACGCAGCTGTTGGTTATAAAAAACACATCGATAACAAAGGCCAAATGCTTGTGACACTTGCAGGTGCAATGTCCACGGCTGAATTGGGTCTTTCTTTGGCTGAAATGATCCGCCAAGGTAAAGTTCATGCGATCTCTTGCACAGGTGCGAACCTTGAAGAAGACGTGTTCAACTTGGTTGCTCACGATCACTACGTGCGCATCCCGAACTACCGTGATTTGACTCCGGCTGATGAACAAAAACTTTTGGAAAAACATTTGAACCGCGTAACTGACACTTGCATCCCTGAAGAGGAAGCAATCCGTCGTATCGAAAACGTAGTTCTTGAATACTGGCAAGATGCTGACCAAAAAGGTGAGTCTTACTTCCCACACGAATTCATGTACAAAATCCTTCTTTCCGGGAAATTGAATCAGTACTTCCAAATCGATCCAAAAAATTCTTGGTTGTTGGCTGCTGCTGAAAAAAATCTTCCAATGGTTGTTCCAGGTTGGGAAGACTCCACTTTGGGTAACATCTTCACTGGTCACATCATCAAAGGTGACATCAAAAAATCGACTACTGTTAAAGGTGGTATCGAATACATGAAAACTTGGGCTGAGTGGTATATGTCAGCTTCAAGAAAAGCTCCAGTAGGCTTCTTCCAAATCGGTGGTGGTATCGCTGGTGACTTCCCAATTTGCGTAGTTCCAATGTTGGAACAAGACTTGGGTCACGAAGACATTCCTCTATGGAGCTACTTCGCGCAAATTTCTGACTCTACTACTTCTTACGGTTCGTACTCTGGTGCGATCCCGAACGAGAAAATCACTTGGGGTAAACTAGCTCCAACGACTCCTTCGTACATCGTTGAGTCCGATGCAACTATCGTTGCACCGTTGATCTTCTCTTACGTACTAGGCCTATAGTCTTTCGCCTTGCATCCGAACCATTTTGACCGCTCTTGGTTTTGTGGTTCGAAATTAAAACCCCAGCTGGTGAGGCTGGGGTTTTTTATTTTGTGCATTGCCGCACCCGTAGCGGGTGTGCGTTTGGCAATTTAGGACGCATTTATTGGGTAGCTTCGGCGGATGTGGCCGCCTATTGGCGGTGCTAACGCAGGCTTTTCATCAGCTTTTCCAATTGATCGGCGCAGATGCCCCAGCCTTGGTGAAAGCCCATGTCTTCGTGTTTTTTGCGATCGGTTTCATCCCGGTGCATGGCGATCGCTGTGTATTTGGTTTTTCCGCCACCAGCTGCTTCCATCATTATCGTCGCTGTGAAGTGAAGATCTGCACCTGATACGATATTCTCTACCGGTCGGAAATCCGGCAGCAGACAATCCGTCCAAGTCAGTTTCTTGTTTGGAATCACTTCCAAGAAACAACCCGCATTCGGAAACTTTTCTCCTTCAGGGGACTGCATCACGGTTTTAAAAATACCACCCGGGCGAAGATCCACTTCTGCCTCAGTCACTTTCCAAGGTTCCGGGCAAAACCATTTGCAGAGTAACTCTGGCGTGGTCCAGCCTTTCCATGATTCTTCAGGGGTTATGTCCAAAGTGCGTTCAAGTACCAAATCCAGTTTCGGGTTGATTTTCATGGTGGCTCCTAAATTGGTGTTGCGAGTTTCCTTTGAAAGCTTAAAATGATTTTTACAAGTGCGCGAGAAAATAATCGAATCTTCAGGACGGTCTTCATGAACTTTCAAATGCATCAAAAAGGAAATCAGAAAATTGCAGAGGTTGTTGGGGAAGGTTTATTCATCAGCTCTGCGGCCGACGCCTTTCAGGCGATGATGGACATTTCCTATGAAGCTGGCGTGAAGAAGATGGTTTTTCATCAAGCTAATATGGGTCCTGATTTCTTTGATCTTAAAACAAAAGTTCTGGGCGAGCTGATGCAAAAGGCTGTCAATTATCAAATTCAGGTGGCCTTTGTCGGGAGTTTTTCGAAGATGGAAAGCAAAAGTCTTAAAGATCTAATCTACGAAAGTAACAAAGGCCATCAGCAATTCTTCGCCGAAGACCTTGAAACGGCGTTGGAGCTATTGGCCACTCACGAGTAAGTTCTTATATCGCCACCGCCGTTTGGCGGTGGCTTTGATAGGTGCTATAGTGCTTTCTTGATTGCGGATTCCAAGGTTGTTAATGGACGACCAATCAGGTTCTTCAAGTCAGGGCTTTTCGTGAAGAGTTCCCCTTTGGAGATTCCAACATCAGAGTCAGCCAATGCTTCGGCGAATTGAGTTGGCAAACCGAAACTCATCAACAGTTTCGTGTATTCACCTGCGGGCATATTTTTGTATTCAATTTTTTTGCCGCTTACTTTTGAAACCAGCGCTGCGTATTCCTGCATGGTCATAACATCACCACCCAGTTCGTAAACTGATTTACCGGATGCTTTGTCTGTAATAACAGTCGCGGCAGCTGCGGCGTAGTCCGAACGGGTGGCTGGGTTGAATTTTCCTTCACCTGCGCTGCCGACAACGGCGCCATTTTGCAATGCGCCCGCAAGCTGTTCGGTGTAGTTTTCTATGTACCAGCCATTTCTTAAGAACGCATAAGGAATGCCGGAATCCTTGATCATCTTTTCGGTAAGTTGGTGTTCCTTCGCCAACAGCAGGTGACTGCTGTCTGCATTTAGAATGCTTGTGTAAGCAATAAATTTAACTCCGGCCGACTGGGCCGCTTTCAAAATATTCGTGTGCTGAGCGACTCGTTGGCCCACTTCGCTGCCAGAAATAAACAACAATTTCTCAACGCCCTGAAGAGCCTTGGTCAATAGTTCTGTATTTCCGTAATCAGCTTCGCGAACTTCGATTCCTTTTGAGACAAGGTCCTGGGCTTTGCCTTTGTTTCTGACGATGCCTACAATTTGATTGGCCTTATTGCCTTTGTTCAATAGTTCATCGATGGCCAGTTTACCCAAATGTCCAGTGGCTCCTGTTACTGCGATCATAAATTCTCCTGTTCTTTAGGTCCCGAAAAACGTATCCATGCCCGGTTTTAACGACGATGGAAATCATCGGTGGGAAGTGGAAGCCGATGATTTTGTTTAATCTGCTTTCTGGCACAAAACGTTTCAACGAATTGCAAAGACTGGCGGGGAATCCCTCAGCTCGTGTACTGACTTTACAACTTCGTGAACTTGAAGACGACAAGATTATCAAACGGCATGTCTATGATCAGATACCACCACGTGTAGTATTCTTTGACAAAGAAAGGCCATAGCCTGCATCAGGTATTGGAAACCATGGCAGCGTGTGGCGCTGCCAATACTTAATTAGAAACCTTGGGAAAGAAGAGCCAACGCTGGCTCTTCTGATTTTTGAGGAGCGACAGTCACATGCATAGTCTGATTTTCTGAATGCAACACAGTAGCCACTTCATTACGAGCAACCACGTGGCAATTTAATCCTGTAGCTGGGAAGTGCAGATCGACCACTTTACCGGATTGAGCCAATGCCAAAGCCGCATCAGACCACTGAACCGCATGCTCGCAAGGAATGGTTTTCTTAACAGGTTTGTAGTTGGAGAAACGAACGACAATCAACATGCCGACGAAGATGCAAACTGCAAACAGGGGAGATAGCGAAATCAACGTCAGGTGATTCATGATGTTTTGAGATTCCTCTTTGTTAAAGAAGAAATCAAAAATTGCCAAACTGCTGCCGACAATGAAAACCACCCAAAGTGCCAGGGTGCTTGTTGTTTCAATTATTTTTCGCATAAGTAACTCCACCGCGGTCAGGACTCACCCAAGAACTAAATTGGCGTTTAGGGCCAAATAGAACTTTCGGGATTGCCACGAATAACACAAAACTATTAATCATCCAATAAGCAAACGGATACCAGATCGCCACGAAACCAAGTCTTGAATCGCGCTCGTAACGACCATGCAGGAACATACCGACCACGAACTGTGTGAAGCTCATGATCCCAGTCAAAAGAATGGCGTAGCTCAAATTCATTTCATGAAGATTGGTACCAAAGATTGCGAAGGCAATTGTCACCGGCAACATGAAAGCCCATAGGACTGAGAATACGTATTCCAACAGAATCAAACGAAGACCGGTGTCGCGACCATTCAGAACGGAACGACCGTGCTTCAACATGACCTCGAATCCACCTTGAGCCCAACGCAGGCGTTGCTTCCAAAGACCTTTCAAAGTGTCTGGCATAAGAACGTCACACTTGGCTTTCGGTTCATACTTAAGAGCCCAGCCCGAGGTTTGCAGCTTCCAACTGATACCCACGTCTTCTGTCACTGTATCCGTGTCCCAGTAGCCGACACTTTCAACTGCTGACTTGCGGAACATCACCAATACACCTGATAGCGCAAACAAGCGGCCAAGAGATTGGTGATAACGTTTGATCATGCCGACCAAAGCTGAAAATTCCCCGACCTGAAGTCGGCCCACTAAAGTACCGCGGTTTTTAACGCGGGGATTGCCCGTAACACCAGCCACTTCGGGATTTGCAAAATGCTCCATCATGATTCTTGGGGCATCCGCCTCAAGTTCGGAATCGGCATCCAGACAAAGAATGAATTCATGACGACTGGCCATAGTGCCTAAAGTCAGTGCAGCCGCTTTACCGCGGTTTTGCACCAGATTGATGACACGCATATTGGGACGTGTGATTGCCAGTTTTTCCAATACGGCCTGGGTTTTGTCACGGCTGCCATCATTGATGGCGATAATTTCGCATTGATCCACTGGCAAAATATCCAAAGAACGGATGGTGGCCTCGGCGGTTTTTTCCTCGTTATAGCAAGGAATCAAAATCGTGTAGCGCTGTTCTGAAAACTCCGTCAAAGTCTGACGTTTGCGTTCACGCTTAAAGTAAAAAACCAAAGCTCCCATGATCCAAATCAACGGCAGCACAAACGGGGTTGTCAGGAATAGGAATTTAAAAATGGCGGGCAGATATGATAAAATCATTTCGCCTCTCCGCGTGGATGTTGGGGAATTGTTGGCAGGACCGAGAACAAGTTCTTGAAATCCTCGTCCGGTGTGTACCCTTTAAAGTTCACATCAAAAAACAAATTCAAATATCCCTGAGCAATCAGGTGAGAGGCGTCGTGCTTGTAGTCCTTCGGCAGAGCTACAATCAATTTTGCCGGATTGCCAGGCAGGGACTGGTCTTTCTCAAGTTGTTGCGGAGTGATCAATGCGAAATCAAACATCGCCGGATCCACGTTTTTTTGACCGATCAGTCCAAATTGCAGTTGTGGGCGGATGGATCGTGCGGCTTCAATCAAAGCGGCGAAAGGAATCGTCTTCAGATCGTCCTTGGCAGACACTTCAAAAAAGATTCCGTCGAAATCCGTGTATTTAGCAAGATCGCGGATCGCGCCTTTGGCTGCTTCCGTGTCTTTGATGAATGAGCGTGGCAGGTGAGCATAGGTGTACAGAACCTGCGCGCGGTTCTTGATGGTGTGAGCGGCCCGGCTTAAGTAGTCGCCGCGAACTTTTAGATGAGTCGTTACAAAATAAGCCTCACCGGAATCAGACACTGCTTGAATCATGGCGGCGTTGGGTCCCAAAGCGATGGTGTCTTCCAGAAGATCCCCAAGGCCTTTTTCTGTTTCGCCTTCGGTTTTTTTCCAAAGACTGTCCAAATCAACGCGAATCATGCGCAGCGGGGCTTTGTCGACGAAGGCGTGTTCCAAGGCTGTCGCAAATTTCGAGATGTCCATGTTGGCCAGTACCAGGCCACGGCCAATTTGGGAGATGTCGCTTGCATAGTTAAGGCCTGGACGAAGACTCATTTGAGTCGTGATGCCTGCGGCTTTCGCAGCCTGGCTGGAAAGTTCATTGTATTTGCCATAAGGCCAAACCATGACGGTGTTGTCTTTGCCCAGGTGCTTTTTAAGAACCTCGTTGTTCTTTTGGATGTCGTTCAGGATGATGCTCGAAAACTCTTCCTCGGACTGATAGGTCTTGGAGGCGAAATCGAATTTGAAGTAGCTGGCCATGGCAGCCTGATTGCCCTGCGGGTTGAAAATCTGTCCCTGATGAAGGTTGTAGGAGTGCGAAACCACCTCTACCAAACCGGATTTCATCATTTCCTTAAGCTGCTTCCAAGAGCTCATTTTAGGATTTGAATCCTTAAAACCGTAATCAGGGGCCGCGCCTTCTTCGGTCCATTTACCAACGACTGCGAAGACCGCCGGGAACTTATAAGTTTTCAGTAATGGATATACGTTGTCATGGAAAGAGCTCAAGCCATCATCGACAGTGATCAGAACCGCTTTGGGTGGAAGATTCTTTTTGCCTTGGTTGGAATCGCGAACATCCTGGAGGCTGATGACGTTGTAGTGCGCCTTTAGATATTCGAACTGTTCGACAAGGTCTTTGGTGCGAATGCTGAAGGAGTTGCCGATAAAGCCGTTGTTCACATCGTGATAGCACAAAGCCACGAAAGAGTTTGCTGGAACATCAGGAGTCAGCAGTGGAGAGTTCGGAACGAGTTCTTGTGGTTGCGCGTTCGCGAATACACCAAAGAACGCGATAAGCGATGAAAGGAGTAAAAATCGGGCTGATTTCAGCATCAATTTTGGAAGGCTCACGTCGTGGACGGAATTCATTTTATTTCACCGCTTGGGGCACTATGCACCCGTTCTATTTGTGGCAAATCTGTAATCCAAATTGGACTGGGCGTCAATGGGTCAAATAGCGGCTGCCGCGGCTCTGAAAAGAACCTCGCAAATGGGGTTGATTGTAATATCGGGAATGGCCCTAATTGCTTGCGGGAAGGGCCGGGGAATTTGGATGTGTTAAGCGGTGTGAAATAATTCTACTGGCTGGTAGAGACCTTGTCGGAGATGTTCAGGATCCCGTTCGCATAGTCCCGGCTGTTGTTATATTTCATTAGAGCCGTGATTTGAGCTTCCAGATTTTTCGCCTGCCAGCCGCTTTGCTTTAGATAGTTCGCCACAGACATGATGGCGTCGGCGGGGTTTGATAGATTTGGCGTTGCATCAGGTTTGAGCGAGGCTGAAAAGTCACGGTAGCTGGAAGGGATGAATTGCGGAAGCCCAAAAGCACCCGCATAGGAACCGCGAAGTTCCGTCAGGTTCAGGTGCTTTTTCTTACGAACCTCAGCCAGAGCTATGAGTTGCTCCTCCGCCCATTTTGATTTGCTTTCAACGCGCTTTTTCATCAAGGCCACCAATTCGGGGCGCGTATATTTTTTTACTGACTTGTTTTTAAGCAAAGCCATTTGCGTCAGGATTTTCAGGTTCTCAGGATTGCGGGATTGGATCAGATGCAGATAGACGCTAACAATGTGAAAGGAACCGGTGTCTTCGCCGTGGCGGGTTTCGATCCATAGCAGGGAGGAAACCACTTCAGCTGGAACGCCAAACTGTTGTTGGGCAGTTTTGAATGCTTCGCTGTTTTCTTTGATAAAACTTGCGGCTTTTCGAACGGCTTTAGGATCAAGCTCCGTCAGGTGAGCGCCGGAGGGAGTCAGAAAACCCAACAGGTTCAGAGAAACCACTCGGCCAAAGGATTTTGGTTCATAGTTAGTCACGGATTCTTCCGTGAAGGATTTTGAAAATCCAAAGCGAAGCATGTATTGGCGCAGCCAATCGGCGTCCTGTGCTTGCAAATCTTTGTGAGTGGGGGCGGCACTTGCTGTGCATGCCAGAACTGTGAAGATCAAAGCTAGTAATGTCCGCACTGAAAATCTCCTGACCCCTTCAGATTCCCTAAAGCTCCATCCTAGTATATTCGCATCTTGATGGCTTCCAATGAATGAAAAACGGACCTGAAGTCGCAAAGACTAAGGTCTTGTGTCCATCTACAGGCGCTGCTACGCTTTGGATATGATTTCAATGAATGAAGCCCAAAGAAAAAAAGCGCTGATCGTTGTTTCCTCCATCTTTTTTATGTGGGGATTTTTAACCTGTCTTAATGACATTCTGATTCCACACCTGAAGGGTGTTTTCTCTTTGAGTTACACCGAGAGTGCATTAATTCAATTCACGTTCTTCGGTGCCTATTTCATTATGTCGTTGCCGGCGGGAAGCCTGGTCACAAGATTAGGTTATAAAAACAGCATCTCCTTGGGGCTTTTGGTTTCCGCAGTCGGTGCCTTTATCTTTTTGCCGGCAGCCAAGATGGAATCTTATCCCTTGTTTCTGGGAGCACTTTTTGTGCTGGCATCAGGGATCACGGTTTTGCAAGTAGCTGCCAATGCCTATGTGACGTTGTTGGGAACAGAGGAGACCGCCTCCAGTCGTCTGAATCTGGCGCAGGCCTTGAATTCGTTGGGTACCACGGTTGCTCCCAAGATTGGCGGATTTTTTATTCTGTCGGCGACAGTCTTAACTGCGGATCAACTGGCAAACATGGGAGTGGCTGAGCGATTGGCTTACAAAACCGAGCAAGCACAGGCCGTTCAAGGACCTTATCTGGTGCTGGGATTAATTTTGTTGTTACTGGCCGTGGGCATGTACTTGCTGAAGCTTCCAAATTTGAAGGAGCAAAACTCCGGGGATGTGAAAAGTGAATCCACTTTCTCGCAGGCATTGAAGCACTCCAACCTGATTTTGGGCGTGATTGCACTTTTTCTGTATGTGGGAGCGGAAGTTTCGATCGGCAGTTTTTTGATCAACTTCATTTCGCAAGCGGATGTCATGGGTGTTTCTGAAAGTGCAGCGGCCGGGCTGGTTCCAATTTATTGGGGCGGAGCTTTACTGGGACGATTTGTCGGAGCCTTGCTGATGAGAAAATGGAATCCGGCAAAAATGCTGGGATTTGCGGCAACTTTTGCGGCGCTCTTGGTGTTGGCAGCGGTCTTAAGCACAGGTCACATTGCTGCTTGGCTGTTGCTTTCAGTGGGGTTGTTTAACTCGATCATGTTTCCAACGATTTTCAGTCTGGGAATCCGAGGGTTGGGTGCGGCGACGGAGAAAGCTTCAAGCCTGCTAGTCATGGCTATCGTTGGTGGTGCCATCATTCCGCTGCTTCAGGGTGTGATCGCCGATCATTGGAATTTGCATCACGCATTCCTTTTGCCGATGGTTTGTTATTTGTTCATTTGTTTTTATGGATTCAAAGAGGGAAAACGCACTTAGATTTGGGATGCGCTGCGGAACATTGTCCGAGGGATTTGGAACCAAGGTTGACTGGTGTGGTCTTGGCGCCGTCTAATATGTCCATGAGAACTATTACATCACTTTTTGTACTTGCAGCTTTGATTCCTTCCCTTTCTTTTGCAGCACGTTTGTCTGATGGAAAAGACCATCACAAATTGTCCGGCAAAAAAATCATGACTACTTTGGATAAGGGTTTTCACTTCAATACCGAAGCTCCGGCAGGACTTTACATTGATGGCGAAATGGGTGCGATTGAGCCCTCTAAAAAAACTGAAAAGTTGATTGTTTTTGATGCGTCAAAAGCCAAAGACAAAACATTCACAGTCAGTTTTTATGTTTGTGATGATGCAGAGACAGTCTGTGAGTCGCACGAAGTTGCTTTGCAGATCGTAAAGAAGAAACTGGTTCAGGTTAACAAAGAACAAGTTCCTATGGTGAAACCGGAAACGGGAGCACCTGTTCCACCTCCAGCCAACCCTAAATCTGTTCAGTAAAAAAACATGAAAGTTTCAGAGCTGAACATTTATCCATTGAAGTCGGGCAGGGCGCAGTCTTTGTCCTTGATGAATATCACCCATGAAGGTCCCGAAGGGGATCGTGAATGGATGTTGGTGGATGAAACGGGTAAATTCGTTTCACAGCGAACGCTGGCAAAGCTGGCGACTGTGAATGCAGTTTATGATCCGACGTCTTTGACTCTGGCTTTCGAAAAAATGTTTTTTAAAATCGGACGCAAAACCTCGTTCAGTCGCGAAGTGAAAGTTCAGGTCTGGAACGACTCTTTCACCGCGGCACTTGAACCCGATCTTTACTCTCAGGCATTGTCACAATATTTGGGCGTGAATGTTCGCTTGGTGCGATATGCGCCGTATTCGCAACGCCGGGTTTTATCCACCAATAAAGAATGGAAACCGGAAGTGCGTTTTGCCGATGCTCGTCCGGTGTTGTTGGTGAACACCAAAAGTCTTGAGGATCTGAACTCGCGCATGCCAGCTCCTGTGCCGATGAACCGTTTCCGTCCCAATATTGTTATTGATGGGCAGAAGGCCTATGAAGAGGACACTTGGAAGCGGATCAAGATTGGCAACGTGTATTTATCCCAGCCAAAGCTGAGTGCTCGCTGTAAGATCACCACCATCGACCAACAAAGCGGCGTCAGCCAAGGGATGGAGCCGTTGGCTACTTTGGCCAACTATCGCCGCGATACCAGCAACAGGGTGAACTTTGGAACCCTTTGGATTCCCGAAAATGACGGAACAATCCTCGTGAATGACACGCTGGAGATCATTTCCTAGTTATCGGTTTTCCTGGTTTTTTTTATCTTTCAGATAATCTTAACAATATTCAGACAATTGAATTCCCACTTCTAGGTTAAAAGGGTTGTCGTTGAAACACCAATAACCTAAAGGACTCTCTATGAAATCACTTATCGCTATCGCTGCTATTTTGATCTCTAACTCTGCTTTCGCTGCTGACACTCTAAAATGCGAAGGTCCTTTGAATGGCGGAACTTTTGTTGAGTTTGAATTGCCAGCAACTGGTAACGCAACTTTGGCATTTGACTACCGTGAATTCGTCATCGACATGAGCTGCACAACGTTTGCTGCAGATATTCCAGTGACTGAGTGTGTGGAGATCATCCCTGGCGGTAACAAGTATATCGTTCAAGTTGGAATGAATCAGGCGTACGTAACACAGGAAAGCAATGATCCTTCAGTGAGAATTGCCAAAGGTACTTTGAGCTGCAAATAGTTCAAACAAAAAAAAGGCCGCTGAAGAGCGGCCTTTTTAGTTTGTGACATTGGTTATCTTAGTTTTGATTGATGGCCTTACACATATAAGCTGCTGTGTAAGAACCCTCGGGTAAGTTGGAAGCGAAAGTGACAGTTGTACCGCTGATAGAGTAACCAGTGGAAACTTTTTGTCCTTTGGTGTCGACCAATGCGAAATCCAAATTTCCGTCACCGTCAGCGTCCTCTGGCATGCAGCCCAGATTGATAGAGCGAACAAGCTCAACAGTTTTCACACCCATCGAAGTCAAAATAGAAGTGTAGTCAGTGGCGCAAACAGAACCCATCAAGCCACCAGTCAGCTTGGCCATGGCCTCGTAGATCGGTGTCAATACAGCTGTTTTGCAATTCGCATCAGTAGCGGCTCTGGCGATGGAGTTGAACATGAATACTTTGTCCATGCCAAAGCGGCTTTGAATCATTTTAACCAGGTTTTCAGGAACGCTTTTTTCTGGAGCTTTCGCACACTTTCCGTTTGAGCACTCGTCTTCGTCAGAGATCGCAATCACAACCAGTTTGGATTTTTCACGGAAGAAATCCTGATTTGCAGGAGTGTCAGCCGTGCGTTCAATCGCTCGGTAAGATGAGTTGATCGCACGCTCGTCACCGGAACCCAAAAGGCCCACGTTGATCGCTGCAGAAAGTTTAGCCTGGGCATCACTCAAAGAGTGTTGACTCGCTTTCAATACGAATAGACTGCCTGAATCAGAATCGAAAGGACGGAATTGTCCGTCACTCCAAGCACGGCTGACTTTGTCAGCAGCAGGAGTCGTCGCGTTGGGATCTGTTGTTGTCAAAGCGACATGCCAGTTTGCATCTTTGATAATATTCATGAAGCCATTGATCTTGGAAGAAAAGTTCTTTTGCTCCTCTGCCATAGAGCCGGAGTTGTCGACAACAAATAAGATGTCGATATCTGCATTGGATTTAACTTCCACGCTTTGGGAGAATGCCTGGTATTTGGGCCCTGTTACAGTGCCACCGCCACCACCGCTAATGGATGACAGATCCTGAGCCGTCATGAACTCCACATCCGGAGCACAAGCACTAAGAAGTAAGCCTGATGAAATAACTGAGATGACTCCAAAGAACTGATTTTTCATAACTTTTCCCCCACACCAGATTCTATATGCAAGGTGAGGGCCAGTCGGGAAGGGCCTAAATTCGTTCCCGGTGTAGAACAAGGAAACATTGTCTAGAATACTGATAGTGTTTTCACGTGGAATCTTGATAAGAGACGGTGAAGTCATCTAGAATTTCAAGTATGTGTGCAAGCTACGGAGCCGCGAGCGAGTTTAATCTGTTACATAAGACCTACAGGGTTGAGCTTCCTCCTGTGCTGTTTGTTCCAAAACAAGTCATTTACCCTCACACACCAGCCCCGGTCATAGTAAAAGGCGCTCAAAGCCGTGAAGTTCATGCGATGAACTACTCCCTGGTGCCTGAGTGGTCGCGTACAAAAAAACCTAAGTTCGCGACTTATAACGCCAGAATTGAAGAAGTTTTAAACAAGCCTTCTTGGAAGAAACCCTTCGAATCCAGGCATTGTCTCGTTCCGATACGAGAGTTTTATGAGGCAGCTTACACCGGGGATTTTGCCGGTCATTGGATTTCCATCAAGGGCGGCCATGACGAAGTACTGACGGCCGCGGGTATTTGGGATGTATGGCAGGATTCGGCGACTGGAGAGGTTGTGGATTCGTTTGCCATTATCACCACAGAGCCAACAGCTGAAATCATAAAAGCCGGACACGATCGTTCACCGTTGTTTTTAAATGCGGATGCTTTTGACGAGTGGCTTGAAGCCAAAAAATCAGGAAAAGAGTGGGTCCGATTTTTAAATGAGCATCGCGATTTTTCTGATTTGGATTTCGCTGCGGGCGAAAAATTAAAAGGTTATACAGGTCAAATGAGTCTTTTTGATGACGAGTAGTCGGCATTAAACATCTGAAATATTTTTTATATAATTTGTGTCTTTTTAAATAGTTCTTAAAACTGGGGCCGTAAGGAGAATCTATGGCCACAACGACAACAAATTCTCAGATGTCTGAAAAAAGCAAAATTTGGAAAGTCATCGGTGCATCCAGTGCCGGAACTTTGATCGAATGGTACGACTTCTATATTTTCGGAAGTTTGGCCACGATTATCTCCTCTCACTTCTTCCCCCACGGAAATGAAACTGTCGCTTTGCTAAGTACGCTGGCTACATTTGCCACGGGCTTCATTGTGCGCCCTTTCGGTGCCCTGGTGTTTGGGCGGATCGGTGACGTTGTAGGACGTAAATACGCCTTTATGGTGACCTTGCTGATCATGGGTTTATCAACCACCTTGATTGGTTTATTACCAACCTATGATCAAGTCGGAATGCTTGCGCCTATTTTGCTTTTGTTGATGCGCTTGTTGCAGGGTTTGGCCTTAGGGGGCGAGTACGGTGGAGCCGCCACCTATGTGGCAGAGCACAGTCCTGATGGTAAGCGGGGATATTATACGAGCTTTATCCAGACGACTGCAACCTTGGGACTATTTGTGTCGTTAGGGGTGATTCTGGCAACACGTTTGGGTTTGGGAGAAGATCAATTCAAAAGCTTCGGATGGCGTATTCCATTTCTTCTGTCTGTGGTGCTGGTGATCTTCTCGTACTTCATTCGTATGCGTATGCAGGAGTCGCCGGTCTTTATGCAAATGAAGGCAGAAGGTAAAGCATCAAAGAGTCCACTGCGTGACAGCTTTATGCATCCCGAGAACCGTCGCCTGGTAATTTTGTCATTGCTGGGTGCCACGATGGGGCAGGGGGTTGTCTGGTATACCGGACAATTCTATGCACTTTATTATTTGCAGACGGTTTTGAAGGTCGATTTCGTAATGGCCAATAAAATTATCGCGATTGCCTTGCTGCTGGGGACACCGTTCTTCATTGTCTTCGGTGGACTGTCAGATAAAATCGGTCGCAAAAAAATCATTATGGCCGGTTGTTTAATCGCAGCGGTTTCGTACATTCCGATTTATAAGGCGATGGAGTTTTATTCCGGATGGGATGCTGCAAATCCAACGGCCACGCCGTTGAATCCCAATGTGAATATGCTGATCTTGATGGTATGGATCCAAGTGATCTTCGTGACCATGGTTTACGGTCCGATCGCAGCCTTCCTGGTCGAATTGTTCCCGACGAACATTCGCTACACCTCCATGTCGCTTCCATATCATATCGGAAACGGGGTGTTCGGGGGATTGGTACCATTTATCGGGACCGCATTGGTGGCCAGCACTGGCAATCACTTTGCGGGGCTTATGTATCCGATCACGATAGCAGTCATTACCTTCATCATCGGTACGCTGTTTATTAAAGAGCGGACTAATGTAAAGTGGCATAGCTAAAAATAAAAAACCCAGGATTTTGTCCTGGGTTTTTTGTTTCTGATCCGGATTTTTTTACGGAGTGATCAAGATGTCCGGAGAGCTGGTCACTGCAGCGCCGCTTTGGTCCACAGAAACAGCGTTGATCACATAGTAGATTCCAGCTACCAGACCGTCGAGTTCAACAACGTGGTTTGTTACCAGATCGCTGCTGACTGCGGTATATATAACCTCGCCCGTGAAGAAGTTGGTGATTTTCACCTGACTGCTTGCTGGAATATTTGTTTTCCAAGTAATTGTGGCTTTCGGAGCCGTCGCGTAAGGAACAATCAAATCTGAAATTGCAAGTGGCTCCTGACTACATGGATTAACCTTTTTCTCAGGCATCTTGAAGTTGGCATTTGCAATTGTTTTCCAGCCTGATGCTGTCAACCAATTGGTGACATAAGTTGGCTTGCCAGTTCTGGAGCTATAGAATAGTTCGTTGCCTTTTTGACCACAAACCCAGTTGTCCAGAATGGACTTCTTATATGCTTTCACGTCTTTGTGGTGCTTCCACATTAAAACGTTGGCGATGTGATTGCGGGCCCCTTGGTAATATAAAACCTTGATAGGCACTTCTGTCCCAGGCTGCATATTGATGGTTCTATAAGCGCACCCGAAACGTGATGGATGATTACCATCATTATTGATCAGTTCTTTCCATTGGTCCGCTTCTTTAAAGAAGATACGAGCACCGTCATCAGAGATAACGCCCAGTTCGTATTCGCCAGACTTGTCTGAGTCAGACAATTTCAAAATGGAGTTGTATTCCAATGCGAAGTTTTCAATCAGAGTATTGCCATCGCCGTCAACCAATACGGAGCCACTTTCAGTGGTAAAGCCCTTGGTGAATTGACGGGTAGGTACGTTGATGGATGGGAAGTAGAGTTCTTGTTCAAGGCGAATACCCTGGTTGTAGTAGTCCATCACTCCAGTGACAGTACTCATCTCAGGACTTCGAACGATAAGTTTTGCCGCAAGACCATTTGAGCGTGATTCAGAAGGCGTCCCCGTAAGAGGGTCGCATACAGTCTGATCCGGATTTTCAGGAAATTCAAAAACGGCATTAGGGTCCACACCATAGTTGTTACCGCGATAAGAATAAGTAATTCGTTTCAGCAGTCCCAAAGTTTTACGAAGCTCTTCCAGCTTTTGTTTTTCAGTCTTTGCAGCGGAAGAACTGGATGACTTTGAACTGGCTGGAGCCCGAGATTCCTGCTTGGGAGGACTAAAGATAGATTTAAGAAAATCCCCCAGCGAGAAAGCGTGAGCCGGAGAACATGCCATAGACGCTACAACCAAAACGGCGATTTTTTTCATCTTAACGTACCTCTTACGTGAATAACGTCAGAATAACAACTTATGTCGTGGAACAAAAGATTTGGTTATTGGCTATATTATAGTGAGACAAACAATGTGAAATTTAGAAAGATTTCTGTAACGATAATCTTATAGACCCAGATGAGACTTTATCAAATTGAGATCTTTTTCAAGCTTCTCATTTTTCTTTTTAAGTTCTTCGTTTTCTTTTTTAAGTTTTTCAAGCTCTGCTTGCGTGCTGCTTTGCACATCTTCAACAGAGGCTAAGCGGCGATCCTGAGAACTGACTTTCGCATCCGTCGCCGTGATCTTCGCATAGAGAGATTTCACTGCTTCGATAAGCGGTGCAACCAAGTGATCATAGGCAACCGCTTTTAAACCTGATTTTGGATCCGTATAAACAACTTCCGGGAAGACCTGTTCAACATCCTGAGCGATGACGCCCACTTGCTTTTGCTCAGTGAAACGATTTTTGTCGATATAGGTGTAAGACACACCATCGAGTTTCAGGATGTTATCCAATGAGTTCTGCAGGGGAGTGATATCTTCTTTAAGTCTTCTATCTGAAGAAGACAGACATCCCGCCGAAGTACAAATTGTTGTGCCGGCAATTCGGTAATTGGTGCTGGTGTTGATGTCGCCACCCACATCCAAGCGGTAGGCAGGTAAACCGACCCCAATACCCACGCTACCTGTATTTGTCATGACGAAGTTGATATTTAAAGTTGGAGAGTTGTCGGCCTTGGTCATGAACATGATTTTGCCGCCATAGCCAGCCGCTCCTCCGGACCCGTCAGTAAAGGCTTGAATGGATGCCAGAGTTTTGTTGCCACTGTTGTTGGAGGCAATGAAGTTCATTTTTCCGGCAGTTGTTCCCGCACTTACTGTGGCAAGAGGGTTATTCATTTCCAATATGCCGGAATCAGCTGTAGTGGCGCCGGGACCGTTGAGGGTAAGAACACCGGGACCATTGGCGCCTGCAATATTCGTGATGGGACCGCCGAATGCCGCAGCACCACTCGCATCAATCACGAAGCGTGTTTTCGCCGCGATATCATCATTGATTGCGAAAGCTCCTGAACCGTATGCCGAACCGGTGCCTCCCGTATTCAATGTGAAACTCTTATTGGAATTGAAATTTGTGATATTCAGTGCGGTGCCTGTTGCTGCCGTGCCACCCACGGAAAGAGGGTAGGCCGAGTTACTTACACCAATACCCACGTTGCCCGCGGGGTTGATGTTGATGCGTGTGGCGCCAGCAGTTTTAATATTTAAGTTATATGAATCATTTAAACCAATATTGGCATCAGCACCGAAGGAGTTTCCGCCATTTACAAAGAAATTGGGAACAACCCATTTCAAACCGTTTGCTTCCGCGGAATCAGAGACCAAGAATTGGCCATTTGTGCCCGCTGGCAAACGAGTGTTGGCTGTGCCGCTAGAAACTACCAAATCACCTTTGGTGGTCAAAGGCGAAAGATTGTTGAATGCGACAGCCTTCGTTGAGCCACCAGTTCCACCTTGTGTGATCGGCAGGATAACGGAAAGACCGCCGGCAACCACGTTCGTCAGTTGTGAACCATCAACAGCAGGGAGTCGGGCGGAGGAATCCAGCGCTACTACTTTGTTCGCTGTGGTGCCCGTATCCACTTGCAGAGAACCGGTATTTAAAAACAACCCTGAACTGATGTTCAGTCCGATGCTTGAGCCGGTCACATTCAGTGGAGCAAGTGTTCCAAGGGCTGCATAGGTGCCAGGGCCGGTTCTTTGAACAAGGCCGGTGCCGGTTATCGTGCTTAAATCAGGTGCGGAACTGACACTGATAATACCTGATGCTGCAGACAGACCGGAACCTGCTTGCATCACACCCATAGTGGATGAAGAGGCGCTCGATACACTAATCAGTGGTGTCGTGGATCCGTTTGTCACACTGATTGGAGAAGTTCCCGAAACACTTGTCACACCAGAACCCGCCACACCCAATGTTTGAGTCGTAGATCCATCCCAAAATTTGATTTGGTTGGACGTGGAGTTAAACCAGACTTTTCCTTTATCAGCAGTGGACAAGGACGGGTCAGTTATATTGTTTGAAAGATGCAGGGATTTATTCGCTGACATCGTCACGAAGCCGACGTTGGTAAGATTATTGCCACCCATGTCGATGGCACCAGACATCGAGCCGCCAGCCAAAGGAAGTTTGGTGGCATCCGTGCTGGATGGAGTGATCCATTGCAAGGCGGAGCCAGAGTACGAAAGGACCTGTCCCGCTGTGGCTCCGGTTGGAATTTCTTTTGGTGTGTTGGTCAGGGCAGAGCCATCGACCGCTGGAAGTTTGCCAGTTGCATCGAGTTTGACGATTTGGCCGGCGCTGGTTCCAGTGTTCACTCGCGCGACGCCGGAAGTGACTTGTATCCCTGATGTTGCCAGGTCTGTGTCGAATTGGACAAGGCCCTTCACAGAATAAGATGAATCCCCTGGAGTTGAGCCGGAAAGATCATCTGCCACCGAGAATGCGGTGCCGTTGTATTTAAGAATTTTTCCGGCAGCCAGTCCGGTCATATCAAGATTAACACCTTTGATACGATTAACCACGGTTGCGCCTTGAGTGCCACCGACATCACCGGCCAGGGAGCCCGTGAAATTCGTCGCTGTTTGCGCGGTCAATGTTCCGCCGGTATAAGCTGAAAGCAAAGAATCCAAAGTCGTGTAGCGGGCTAAAACACTTTCCAGATTGGCCTGAGTCGTGCCCAGCGCTGCATTCACCTGCAAGAAGTCCGAAGCCCCTTTGTCAGCAAGTTTTTGCGAGTTGATGGACGTGGGAATATTTCCGACGGTCACATCAGGAGTCAAATCTGTGCCAGCAACATTGATGCGTAGGGCGCGCGTGGTGAAACCCGCCATCGACACGGCCGAAGCACCTTGGCAGTTTACAGAACCCGCAGATGCAAAAATGCGATCCGCAGTGTTGTTGGTGGTATCCGTGCGTGTGCCGGTGCCGACGATGACAGAAAATTCTCCCACCGAACCCGGAGTGATGTTTTGAGTTTCAGAATAAAGAACACAAGAACCGTACAGAACCGAGAAAGTCACAGTTTGCGGCGCAGTGATGGGAGTGCCACCAGAGTCGGTCAACACGCCCTCATAAGTCAGCAAAGAGCCCGGAGACACTGCCAGGGCCGCTTTGGCAAAGAATACGAAGAAGAGTGAAATCATGAAGCGTGTTTTCATTGAGACACCCTTCCCTGAATCACGAAGCTGCCACCGGAGGCTGTTCTTTGTTGATGAGAAACGATGCGGCCTTTAAGAACCATGCCGGAGCCCGTTTGAATTTGGGCTCCCGCCAAGACGCCTTGTTTGATTTGTGCCGGTGGCACAAAGCGGACAGTGGCGTCGCGTTCAACGTATTGGCCGGAAGCGCGGGACCATGCACGGAAGTTCACTGTGAAAGTGTCACCGTTGTTGATCGTCATCGAGTTCATCGGTGCTTTCGTATTGGACAGATCAATTTGAAATTTGCCATCGGTGGAACACATCACAGTGTCTGAATCATAAGTGGTGGAGGAGATCCAGGTGGAGCCTCCATCAAATGATAGATCTACAGAAGTTATAAAACGCGAGCACTCCGCATTCAGCGAGATAGACGATAAAGTGGAAGTGACATGGTCTTTGCTGGGTTTGAACTCGAAGTTATCGATGGGACGCAAAAATGAGACCTTCGGATCTGCATCCGAACATCCCAAAATAAAAAGTACAGAGAATACAGCCACTAAGGACTGAACAAATTCTTTTTGCATCTACAGAAATATCGGAATAATCCAATACTTACTGTAGTACTACTAAGCAATGAATCTCTTACTGAGACGGTGAAAGCGATATGTTAGTAGGATTGAGGCAAAAATGAGTCCTATCAAAAGTCCTATCCATATTCCGACCGGTCCGACCCCCAGGTGAAAGGCCAGCAAGTAACCGCCCGGCAAGCCCATAATCCAGTAAGCAAAAAACGCAATCACACTCGGCCATTGAGTATCACTCATGCCACGAAGTGCACCGATGGCAACAGCCTGAACGCCGTCGAAAACTTCAAACAACGCGACGACCACGAAAAACTGCGCGGCCCATGCAATAACATCTGGATCAGAAACATAAAGAGTCGGGAACCAGTGGCGCAGGATCAGGAATCCCAATCCGCACAAACTCATGTAGGCGCCCCCCAGCATGATGGATGTCAGGCCCGCGTGACGAGCCATTTTGTAATCGCCGCGGCCCAATTCAAAGCCCACGCGAATACTTGAGGCGATGCCGATTCCCAGTGTCACCATGAAACTTGTTGAGGCAAGGCTGATGGCGATTTGATGAGCTGCCAATGGCACCGCTCCAAACCAACCCATCATCACCGCGCAGGATGCAAAGGCGCCCACTTCAAAAAAGAAAGTGAAGCCATTTGGAATCCCTAAGCGAATCATGTTTTTCAAAGTCTGTTGATCAAAGGAATGTATCCACGGATTTTTTAGATAGCGTTTAAATTCCGGATGCAGATGCACGTAGGCGATCATCGCCAGCATCATGATCGTGCGGGCCCAGAAGCTTGCCCATGCGGCTCCGTCCAGACCCATTTTCGGGAAACCCCAGTGGCCATGAATCAAAACCCAGTTGCCGACCACGTTGAAAAGGACGCCAACAATCATCACGTACATGGCGACTTTGGTGCGACCAATCCCGTCAGTGAATTGTTTGTAGGCCTGGTAAATTAAGGCCGGCAGAATCGACATCGCGATGATTTTATAAAAACTGGTTCCGGCTTTTAGTATTTCCGGCGTTTGACCAAAAATGTGCAGATAGGGAAGCAAGCCCATCAGAATTGCGGTGATGACCGCTCCAATCCCGACGGCAATAATCAGACTGTGCCCCAAGAGCACTCCACCGCGTGGGTGGTCATCCTGTCCTTGAGCGTGAGCAAACATCGCCGTCATCGGAGCGAGCATGCCCAAACCAAAAATCAAAAAGACGATATAGACACTTCCCGCAAATGCAGAAGCACCCAAGGCCACCGGCCCCAGAGCGCCCACCATCAAAGTGTCAGCCAGTTGGATCAGGTTCTGACCCAATTGTCCGACAATGATAGGACCGGCAAGTTTTAAAAGTAATTTAGACTCGTGAATGGTCTCAGATCGCAAGAACTTCATGAATTTCCGGGAACAATTCTTTCATACGAACTTCGATACCGTCTTTCAAAGTCGCCTGAGAAGAAGGGCAGCCCGCGCAGGCGCCACGCATATGGATGTAAAGCTTGCCGTCTTCGAATTTATTGAAAACGATATCGCCGCCGTCCAACGCCACCACTGGGCGGATTTCGCGATTCAAAACGGATTTGATGTTTCTCACCATGGGGGAGTCGTTGGGATCATCAACATCAGTGTGCTGAACGATTTTAACAACCACAGGCTCTTTGCTGTCCATGTGTTCCTGAATAAGGCCACTCAATGGCTGAGCCAAGAGTTCCCAGTCGACCCAGTCTTGCTTGGTCACAGTGATGAAATCAGAACCCACGTAAACGGAGCTGGTCCAAGGAAAGCCGAAGATTTTAGTCGCCAGCGGAGAGCGCTCTGCTTCTTGCGCAGAGGGACAATCAAAGCCCTCGTCTGCCACTTTGGTGTGCAAAAGGAACTTCATGGTCGCTGGATTTGGTGTGGCTTCGAAGGAAACTCTGTTTGTGCTCATCGTGGTACCTCTGGGAAAATCGATGCCCACATTATACCACGGCTTCCCTAATGAAAAGGACCAGTACTGCGGGGTGTGTTATTTTCAGTCAGAATGTTGATTATCCCTAGAAAGTTCACTACCTTTGAGCCCGCTAATTGACTGAGCATTCACATTTTTTACCATTTCTGGAGAATACATGACACCAAGAGTTAGAGAGATTTTGAGCTGGTACGGATCCGACAACCCAGGCGTTTTGACGAACCTGGCTCGTATTATGAACCACGGTAAATTGGCGGGAACTGGTAAGATGGTTATTCTTCCGGTGGATCAAGGTTTCGAACACGGTCCGGCTCGTTCATTTGCAAAAAATCCAGATGGTTATGATCCTAACTATCATATCGAGTTGGCGATCGAATCTGGTTGCAACGCTTATGCAGCACCACTTGGTTTCATTGAAGCTGTGTCTCGTGACTACGCTGGCGAAATTCCATTGATCTTGAAAATCAACAACTCTGAAACTCTTTACGGCAACAAAGCGCCAATCTCTGCAGTGACGTCTTACATCGACGATGCTTTGAGACTGGGTTGCGTGGGTATCGGTTTCACAATCTACCCGGGCTCTGCAGAACGCAAAACCATGTACGAAGAGATCGCTGAAGCATCTCGCTTGGCAAAACAAGCGGGTCTGGTTGTGGTTATCTGGTCTTACGCTCGTGGTGAGCAGATCTCTAAAGATGGTGAAACAGCTATCGACGTGATCGCATACTCTGCACACATCGCAGCTCAATTGGGCGCACACATCATCAAAGTAAAACCACCAACAGCACACATTGAGCAAGCAGCGGCTGCAAAAGTCTACGCTGAACAAGGTATCAAAGTTTCCACTCTGACTGATCGTATCCGTCACGTGGTTCAATCCTGCTTCAACGGCAAACGCATCGTGATCTTCTCCGGTGGTGAGGCTAAAGGCACTGAAGAGCTTCTGAAAGAAGTTCAGGAGATGGCACAAGGTGGAGGCTTCGGTTCCATCATGGGCCGTAATGCATTCCAACGTCCTAAGAAGGAAGCAATCGCTCTTCTTCAAGGTGTGATGGAAGCTTTTGCCGGTAAAAAACTTAACTAAGCCTTTTTAGGTATTTGGAAACTATGTCGATTCAAGAAAACGCGCTTCGCGCGGAGAAACGTAAAAAATTACACGCCCTTCGCGAGAAGGGCATTAATCCGTATCCATACACGTTTGAAAATAAAACGGCGATCGCTGAGATCGTGGAAAAACACGCAGCTGGTTTGCAAGCAGGCGAAAAGAAGCCTGAATCTGTATACCGTATTGCGGGTCGTTTGATGACTTTGCGTGCGATGGGTAAGGCTTGCTTCTTTAACGTTCAGGACCAAACAGGGACTGTTCAAGTTTACGTAAAAACTGAAGAGTTGGCAGAGAAAGAAAAAGCCGCATTTGATCTTGTGGACCTTGGCGACATCGTGGGTGTTGAAGGTTACGTTTTCAAATCACAAAAGGGTGAATTCTCCATTTACCTAAAGCACTTCGAAATTTTGACAAAAACGATCGAACCATTGCCAGAGAAATTCCACGGCGTGCAAGACGTAGAGATCAAGTACCGTCACAGACATTTGGATTTGATGACGGATGCGGATTCTCGCAAGGTTTTCGTAACTCGTTCTAAAATCATCTCTGAAATCCGCAGATTCCTGGATTCTCGCGGTTTCATGGAAGTTGAAACTCCAACACTTCAGCCAATCTATGGTGGTGCAGCGGCGACTCCGTTCACAACTCATCACAAAGCATTGGATATGAAATTGTACATGAGAATTTCGCCAGAGCTTTACCTGAAACGTCTTTTGGTGGGCGGCTTCGAGAAAGTTTACGAAATTTCCAAAAACTTCCGTAACGAAGGTATCGACAGAACTCACAATCCGGAGTTCTCGCTGCTTGAGTTCTACGAAGCTTACACAGACTACAATTATCAAATGGATCAATTCGAGGAACTTGTTTCTCAATTGGCTTTGAAAATCACGGGCAGCATGAAGGTTTCTTACCAAGGTAAGGAAATCGATTTCACGCCGCCATGGAGACGTTTGACGGTTCACGACGGTGTTCGTGAATACGCGAAGATTGATCCGGATAAGGCAACTGATCAGGAGCTTTTCGAAGCGGTAAACAAAATGGGCGGCGACCTGGATGCTCCAGGAAAACGCGGCGAAATGATCATGGAGTTGTTCGAGCTGACAGCGGAACAACATTTGTGGCAGCCAACATTTGTTATGGATCATCCGAAAGAAATCTCTCCATTGACGAAAATTCACCGCGGTGATGATCGCCTGGTAGAGCGTTTTGAGCCATTCGCAGCTTGCATGGAAATCGGCAACTCATACTCAGAGTTGAATGATCCGGAAGACCAATTGGCACGTTTGAAAGAACAAGAAGCATCTCGTGGTACGGACGAAGAAGCTCATCCGATGGATGAAGATTTCTTGTTGGCCATCGATGCAGGTATGCCTCCAACAGGGGGTGTAGGCTTGGGTATTGAACGTATCGTAATGATTCTGACAGACAGACCGTCTATCCGAGACATTATTTTCTTCCCTACCATGAGGATAACTAAGTAGGATAGTGGAAGCGGCCCTCAAGGCACCAGCTGACGGCGTTGCTCGTCGTCGGCGTACGAGGAGTACGCCTTCCTCTTCGCGCCTTGCATCTGGTACCTTGATGACCACTTGTTGTGGGCCTTTTGGGGGATATATGCGTATTTTTATTTTGATCCTATCGTTGTTTTTAGCGGTTGTTTCCTGCCAAACAAAACCCACGATTGTCACATCTGAAACGGGTGTGGTTGGGGCTCCGGAAAGACTGATGGAGGGGAGTCCGGTTATTTTGGATGTTCGTCCTCCGTTTGAATTCAACCTTTCTCATGTTCCGGGTGCGATCAATGTTCGTTGGGAGGACTTTTCCTCCCAGGATCCTAACTCCCGTGGCGTCCTTCAGGATGATTTGTTTGCAATTGCCCGTCGTTTGTCTTTGATTGGAATTGATCCGGATTCAAAAGTCGTGATTCTGGGTAAAGGATCATTGGGAGCTGGTGAGGAAGGGCGTATCGCTTGGACTTTGGAAGTCTTGGGTGTAAAGAACGTTCACACGGCACTGTACACGGTGGCGCGATCCATGAATCCAAAAGGCGACGAGCCCTTGGTTAAAAACAAACCAATGTGGAAGCCCGTGGTGGATGAGTCTTTGTTCATTGATTCAAAAAACTTCAAAGCCTATGCGACTCACAAGCTTTCGCCGCTGAAAATGACCGGTAAAAAGAAAAGCAAAAAAGCCATGGATCTGCCGGTAAGTTCTTTGTTTGGAATGAACTTCAACGAAGCCAAGTCCAAAGTTGTGATTCTGGATGTGCGCTCTTCTGCAGAGTACGGCATCAATAACCTGTCCAAATATAAGAATGTAAAGACACCCGTCGTGCAACTTGAGTGGAAAGAGTTCTTTACCGAATCCAACGCAGTTTCCAAAGACCTTGCTAAAAAGCTGGAATCCAAAGGGATCACCCAGGATAAAATCATTATGGTGATCAGCAATCACGGCGTGCGCTCCGGAGCTGTGACCTTTGCATTGCGTGAAATGGGCTACCGTCAAAGTGTGAATTTTGCCGGGGGCTATGAGCAATGGAAATAGACGCTCAGGATTTTATTCAAGTACTGTCTGACAAAATCAAACTTTATGAACACCTGGGAATCACAGTCGCAGAACTGAATTCCCATCGAGTTGTCTTCAATGTGTCGCTGGAAAAAAACTTAAATCACAAAGGCACGGCCTTCGGTGGAAGCCTTTATGCGACTGGAGTTCTTAGCGCCTATGCCCTGGTTTTGGCCGGGCTGAAAGCTTATCATATCGACACGGAAAACATCGTCATCGCCAAAGGCGTGATTGAATACCATCGTCCGATTGATTCTGATTTTACCATCGTCTGTGAATTTCTTGATTTGCAAACAGAGCAGGCTTTTTATCAGGAACTGCAAGATCAGCACAGAGTGCGTGCTGACCTGAATGTTCAGATATTTAAAGAGGGCGGCTCCGGTGGTCGCTCCTTAGGGGCTTCTCTGGTTGGAAGCTTCGTGGTCAGGATGTGAGTCAAAGTATCCAAAACTTCCGCTTTCTTAACCGGTTTCACCATATACATGTCGCAACCAGCGACCAGGGTTCGTTGTAAGTCCTCAAGGACTGCGGTGGCCGTCAGGGCGATGATCGGTGTGTGGCCCAGTCGATTCTCTTTTTCATAGTGACGGATCAACTCTGTGGCTTTGTATCCAGACATAATGGGCATCTGCATATCCATGAAAATGAAATCGAATTTTCCTTCTTTGAATTTATCAACGGCTTCTTTGCCATTCACGGCTTCGGTAAATGTGAACGGTTGATTTTTTAAGTAGTGAGTTAACAGCAGGCGGTTGTCCTGGGAATCATCAACCAGCAGCAAGGAAAACACTCTGCCTTTGAATTGTTCGGCCCAATTGGGTGCCGTGGTGGGTTTGACTTCGGTGGCCGCCACAGTTTCGGGACGATGTGGAAGCAGTATTCTGAAAGTGGTGCCGCGCCCTGAGAGGCTGCGAAGTTCCAGCTTTCCTCCCATAATCTCCACCAGATTTTTGGAGATGACCAGCCCCAGTCCGGTGCCGCCGTAACGTCGTGTGGTGGTGTCTTCCGCCTGGAAGAACGGAGAAAAAAGACTGCTTTGTTTGTCGCGGGGAATACCGATGCCGGTATCACGGATTTCCAATAACAGTTGTGCTTCCGCGGAGTCTGGATTTTCCACGCCCACATAAATTTCAACTTCACCTTCTTCGGTGAATTTCAGGGCATTTCCAATCAGGTTAAATAGAACCTGACGTAAACGGGTGGGATCACCGCGCTGATACAGTGGGACCTGGGGATCTATTTGCAATTGAAAGTTAAGACCTTTTTCCTCGGCTTTGATTTGCAGAATTTCAAAAACAGAGCGCACGGTGCTGTGTAAGTTATAAGTCGTGCTTTCGATGGACAAGGCCTTGGCTTCAATTTTTGAAAAATCCAGCAGGTCATTGATTAAAGCTTTCAGGTTTTCTCCGGCATGACTGAACAAAGTCAGATATCGTTCCTGATCCTTGCTGAGGTTGGTTTCCTTTAATAGCTCCAGCATGCCCAGAACCGAATTCAGTGGTGTGCGAATTTCATGACTCATTCGGGCCAGGAAGTCTGATTTTGCGCGGGAGGCTTCTTCGGCTGTTTCCTTGGCGGTTTTTAGTTCTTGTTCAGTAAAGCGCAATCGGTCGATCTTGTCAGTCAATCCAGAGACTGCTGCACCAGCCATCAAAGCTGAAAAGCACAAAGTCACGAGTGTCGCTGGAGTTTGAATCGCAGAGAAGTCCTGGGGCCAGGGATTTCCCATCGCCACTGGTAAGGCTAAAGCTAAAAATGCCACCCAGGTGTTGACCAGAATCGCGGTCTTTAAGCCGTACCAACTTGCACAAAATAGAACGATGATTCCATAGGCATACCAGGATTGAGTCAGGGGTATTTTCAAGCTCAGCGCCAAACTGATGGCCAGCAAAGAGAACATAACGATTTTTTCGCGTTGGGACAGATGGTGAAACCAGCGCATCTCGATGTCTTCTGCCGGGAACAGGGAGAGTCTTTTTTTCTCTAGCCAAGGGGTCAGCAGAATCAAAATAGGAAGTGAAATTACCACGCCACTCATGAAGTTACCGATGACATTCAAAACGCTGGTCCACAGAAACTGATCACGGGTGATGACACCGGCACCCAATAAAATTCCCTGAACTCCCAGAGTCAGCAGTATGGACGGAATAATGATTCCATACACAGTATAAAGACTGATGCCTTTAGGTGTGGGGCTCCACACATCATGTCGGAATCTTTCTTTGACCAGAATCCAGGCTAAAAAGACGTGCAGTGTTTCGGGGAGAGCATGGACGGGAAAAAACAGAGGGTTGGTGGCTCCCCATAAGGGAGCACTGACGGTGGCATTCAGAAATAATGGCACCAGCACACCGGGGCCCCACCACAAAGTCATGGGAATTGCGAATGCCACGGGAAAGTTAAAAAACGATGTTCCGGTTGTCGCTATATAGAGGATGTTTAGCTGTGTGTTGATATGGAAAATGGCAAAGCACACAATCCATATCCACCAAGGTAAGCGCTTTTTATTCATGACTTCATTTTAGAAGCTATTCCAAAAGCCGCACTTCAACTTTGCATTAACTGTGAAGGAACAATGACCGCGCCAGACTTTACTCTGGCATTCCAGCGTCGATCCAGCGTTTTAGATAATCCGCTTCGGCCGGTGTCAGTTGCATCTTCGTTCGTGCCGGGGGCATGATGCTGTCGGTAAGACCGGGCACTGTGATTTTATATAGCAGACTTTCGGATCCTTTATAAGGAACAGCGATCGGAAGATTCGCATAATCTTTCGCAAGCAGGATGTTCGCGATGGAATCCAGCATCGGATCCTTCGGGCGAGCCGCAGAACTGCTGTGGCAGTTCAAGCATTTGGCATCGTAGAAGGCCATGCGCAGATTTTTATAGCTTAATTCCAATTGTCCCAGATCCGGTTGTGGATTGGGGACGGGTGCTTCTGGCGGAGCCGGTGTTGGCTCACCTGGCGCCGGAGGCGGACCTGGTGGCGTCGGCGGTCCCGGTGGCCCGGGAGGAGCCGGTGGAGCAGGCGGAACAGGAGGCATCGGAGGTGCAGGAGGAATTGGCGATGCCGTTGGAGACGGCGTTGCAGTCGGCGCAGGTGCTGGGATGTCAGCGCAAGCAGACAATTCCTTCACACGCTGAGGGGGGCGCTGGTTGGTTTTGTTATCGAAATAAGAGCGCAGAATCTGCAACTCACACTCCGTCAGTGGCTTATAACCTTTGCGTTGTGGAGGCATGTCGCCAGTCTCAACAGTGGCCATGATGTCTTCGCGATACTCATAGACTTTTGCTTCGCTATCCAGAATTGGTGCTTTGCTGGAGTGGCAGTCAAGGCAGGTTTTAAGTGCGGTGTTGCTAACAACGTAGTAGTCGATCAGAGATTCGGAAAACTCATTCACCTTGGGAGTTTTTAAAATAATCTCTCCGGCCTTGAACAAACCCATCTCTTCCAGAGCATAGCCGCACCCGGAAAGCGCAAATGTCACAACGATGGTTTGTAAAAAAAGACCCCAAGTTTTCATCACCTAGGGTTTTATCAAAGAATTCAATCTCTTGGGAGTAGCTCTCGAGGGAAGGGAAAAACTTCCTCAAGGTGTCACAATTTTTGACACTTTCGGAGGGCTATTTGCCTTTTTTGACTTTAAGGGATTGATAATTTGCGTTTTGCGATGCCGGTTTACGATCGGAACGGGCCGAATCCATGCAGCTGAGACGTTGGGCATCTGTCATTTCGGTTTCTTCGCCACATTTATCCAGGGAGCCTGGGTTGAAGGCCTGATTCTGAATGGAGTCAAAGCACTTCCAGAACTGTTGATCGTCTTTTTGCAGATTGCAAACTGTAACGGCGTACCAGTCGACGTTTTGATTGTTTTGCATTTTTTCCTGGCAGGCTTTGGCTTCGGATTCACCAATGAAGCGATCACAAACCCCTGGAGGATTTGTTGGTTCAATAGCCAAAGCGATCAGTGGAATTGATGCGATCAAAACGAGTGAATACCAAATGTGTTTCATGTGTCCTACGCTGCTTTAATTTTAAAAAGTACTGAATACAGTGCCTTCAGCATGTCGGGATCATAACGACCCGCCAGCTTTTCTTTCATCATGGTCACAGCATCTATCGGCGTAAGTGGGACATTATATGAGCGTTGAGTTGTCATTGCATCGTATGTATCGGTAATAGCCACGATACGGGCGAACGGGTGGATCTCGTCACCTATCAATTGTTGGGGGTAACCATTCCCAGACCAGGACTCATGGTGCTCAAAGCAGGCCGCTTTAATGGCATCTGAGATGTTCGGGTGGTTGTTCAGGATAACTAGACCATATTGGGGATGCATTTTCATCTGCTCCCACTCAGCATCCGTCAAGCCGCCCTTTTTGCAAAGGATGTCCAGGCTGACGTTGCGTTTACCGATGTCGTGGAAAAGAGCGCCTACGCCCAGTTCTTCAAGTTGTTTCGGAGAATAACCCAGGGCTTTTCCCAAACCCAAAGAGTAGATGCTGACATCCAGTGAGTGGTTGTAGGTATAGAAATCATGGCCTGACAAAGAGATCATGAAACCCATCGCCTCTGGAGCGTTTTCCATAAGGTCAATAAAGTCCGTGATGATCGGGCGGGACTCATCCAGTGCTTTGTTTACATCCGGATTTTCAAAAAGATCTTCCATCAATGCGACAGAGGACTCGCGCAGGATTTTTGCTTTCTCAAAAGAATCCAGCTTGTCGGAATTCATTTCTTCTTTCACCCAGTCGCGGTAGTTCTGTTTGTCCTCCATGCGAACAAAGAAGGAATCACCGGTGTCACGGGCATGCAGACGGGAAATCTTTCCATCAGACAGTTTATCGCCAGCACGAAGATACAAAATATACTTGCCATCGACCTGCACAAAAATATCAAAACTTGTAACTTTGTCAGGGCGGATCGTGCTTAAACGTATGCGGAAATACTGAGTGTCTGTCATAGGGAAATTCTGCCAGCAAATTACTGCCTTAGGAATAAAATCCGCTGCGCATTTTAACTATGGCCCTTGGTCCAGCTCAAGGCCCCCGAAGGCTCCTCACAAAGTACCAAACTGAGTCGAATGGTTACAACGATGGTAACAATAAGTTTTATCTATTGAAGCAACGTTAGCATGCCGAACAGTTCACTATGAGAGTCGAATTCACTTCTGTCCTTTGGCTATTTTTGTCGTTTTTGATGCCGTCAATTGTACAGGCGCAAATGTCCTGTGAAACATTCTCCGCTAAAAGTTGTGTGGGACCGCGGGAGCATCTGAAAGCCACCATCCAGTCCTGTGAGCTTGAAATGAAAGCCGCAAAGTGTGACGAATGGTTTAAGGATCGTCCCGATGCGAAGAAATCAAAACGCATTTGCGATCCCGCAGAAGTTTGCCCGGTGCCGGTTAAAATAGCCTCACTTGCAGAATCCTGCGCTGATGGTGCGTGGAATAGTTCTGTCGATTTGGTGAAGGGGGCGATTGATTTCGTCGTGGGAAGTTCCAAAATTTCGCCGGAAGTTAAAGCCCGCGAAGACTTTTTCAAAAAATGTGTCAGTCCCGAATGTAAAATCGAAATGCTGGGGCCTTATGCGGATCTATTTACCCCTGAAGAAATCCTAGGAACCCGGGATCCAAAATTGCGCCCGGATGATGTGCAAAATCAGGTATATCTAAATGGTTACAGTGCCAAAACATTGTATCGCAAGCTTCAGGAGAAACTTCGTAAGCGCGCGAAAAATGGAAACACCACAGATACTTGGATAGAGCCGTGGTCGGGGAATCCAGCTGCTCCCACAAGATCCGTTGATGATTTGGTTGAGGACGTGATTACGGCTGCGGGGATGGGGAATACAGCCTGCTATAGACCGGAAAAAGTGTGGGAAGCCAGATGTTATGCTTTAGCCTCTGTTTTAGATCCTTTGGCGGCGGGGCTTGCGATTTTAAAAATTAAAAAAATAGCCGGATTGTTGCACGCTTCAGACAGTAAACGTATTGCGAAAGCGGCCAAGCGTGATGATCACATTGCTAAGAATGTCATGAGTGGATCCACGATTGATGTGGAGAAATTCAAAAGTAGTACGGCCGGTATTTGGGCTGACAAAAATCTGACGGACCAGCAAAAGGCGCAGGCGGTTTTTGAAAAATACTACGAGATGAGAACAGCCAACCTGGATTCATATCTTAAGAATCATGCAGATAACGTCATGGGTGATGTTCAATATACAAAAGGCTCCAAGGGGCAGTACAATATTCTAACTCAGAAAATATTGATCGGCAGTGACTATGTCGAAGTTCCCGTAAACCACTATCTGACCTTGGCGCATGAGTTTGAGCATGTCGTTCAATATCCGGAACGCACCTCTTTCATAACACGCCATCTGGCAAGTAAATTGGAACAGAAAATAGAAAAACTGGAGCGGCCAAGAGGAGTGAACTCACGACTGCAGGCGGAATTTGAAGCGATGAGCAGTCAATGGGATTTCTTGCAGGCAGTTCCCCAGGAAGTGCGGGATCGATCCATTGCTATGATTCAGGCAAACCCCAAGATTCCCAAAAGGGTCAAGGACGCTTCCATCGCGGACATTCAAAATGCAAACTTAAACAGGTCAGATTATTTAAAAACTGTTGCTGGCAAGCATGGTTACACAAGCTTTCAAATGTCGGAGGCGAAAAAATCGGCCATCGGCTCCGCGATCATGATGCAGTTTGTTGCTGATGGTGCGACGGATTTGAAGCAGAAACTCTATGAACGGGAACAGGAAGCAAATAAAAAGGCTGTCTATGAAATGATGAGGATGGATCAGCCTGTCGTCACTGAGTCGACAAGTCCTTAATCCATTGACTTAAAGTCAAAACCCGCAATACTCAGAAGTGCCATGGCACTTCGTCTCGACACGCAAATCATGTATCTCAAAGGAGTGGGTCCCAAACTGGGGGACTTGTTCGCACGTAAAGGTTTAAAAACCTTGCGGGATCTATTTGAGTTCTATCCTCGAGCTTTCGAGGATCAGCGTGCCGCGCGCAATATCGCAAGTCTTAGACCTAATGACATTGTCAGCATCAAAGCGACGGTAGTTTCTGTTCATGGCGTGAACATGGGGCGCTCTTCCAGAAAGATGTACGATGTGGTGGTGCGCGATGCCTCGGGGCAGATTCACTGCAAATACTTCCGTGTTCCTTACAAAGGTTACTTCGAACGCTTTAAACCGTTTTCCGAAGTGCGTGTGGTGGGGAAAGTCACCGAGTATCGCGGCCGTATCGAATTTCATCATCCCGATATTCGTGACATCGATCCTGAAGAGGAAAATCAGGACGCTTTGATTCCGCTGTACACAGAAATCGAAGGCTTGGCGACAGCGAAAATCATGAAACTGGTTCGCACCGGCATGGCACAAATCGAAGAATGGCCGGAAGAGACTTTACCCAAGTGGATGCGTGAAAAATACGATCTGAAGGCGCGCAAAGATGCGCTGATTGAAATTCATAATCCCAATCCTTCCAAAGCGCAGGAATACACGGAATTCAAAAGTGCGGCCCAACGTCGCTTGATTTTCGAGGAATTCTTTTGGTTGGAGCTATTTCTTGCAGCCAAAAAAACCGGCTTCCAAAAAGAAGCCGCGCCATTGATCCAAAACGAGGGCAAAAAACTTTCGGCCTTGGAAAAATCACTGCCATTTCCTTTAACGGGTGCGCAGAAACGGGTTTTTGCAGAAATCAAAAATGATCTTGAAAAAGGCCATCCGATGCATCGTCTGGTTCAAGGTGACGTGGGCAGTGGTAAAACTCTGGTCAGTTTCATGGCGGCCGTTTACGCCGCTGAAAGCGGTTTTCAATCCTGCCTGATGGCGCCAACCGAAATCCTAGCGGAACAGCACTATAAGAACGCACAAAAAGTTTTGGCACCTTTGGGGATCACCGTGTCTTTGCTGGTTGGTAAAACCAAAACAGCAGAGCGCAAGCAGGTTCTTTTAGATCTGGCCAGCGGCGAGACCGATTTGATTATCGGCACGCATGCATTGATTGAAGAAGAAGTGCGCTTTGAAAACCTGGGCCTGGCGATTATCGACGAACAACATCGCTTTGGTGTTGAACAACGGGGCATCCTGAAAAACAAAGGCAATTCGCCGCATTTCCTGATTATGACGGCAACTCCGATTCCTAGAACATTGGCTATGACCGTGTATGGTGATCTGGATGTTTCAATTATCGATGAAATGCCTCCGGGACGCAGTCCGATTCAAACCCGCGCGATTTTTGAAAACAAAAGGGCGCAGGCCTTGCAGTTTATGCTGGAGCAATTGCAAAAAGGCCGACAGGCCTACTTCGTCTATCCGCTGGTGGAAGAGTCTGAAAAGATCGATCTGAAAAACGCGGTGGAAGAGTACGAAAAGCTTAAAGTTCAATTTCCTAAAGTCACCTTTGGTCTGCTTCATGGAAAAATGAAGCCCGACGAAAAAGATGCGGTGATGAACCAATTCCGTCGTCAGGAGATTCAAGTTCTGGTTTCCACCACAGTGATCGAAGTCGGTGTCGACGTTCCCAATGCCAATATCATGATCATCGAACATGCCGAACGTTTTGGTTTGTCGCAGCTTCATCAATTGCGCGGTCGTGTCGGTCGGGGGGAGCACAAGTCCTTTTGTATTTTGATCATGGGCTATGCGGTTTCTGAAGAAGGCAAACAGCGCACAGAATTCATGGAAAAAACCACCGACGGATTCAAGATTTCCGAATTCGATTTGGAAATGCGCGGCCCGGGTGAATTCATGGGGACCCGCCAATCCGGTCTTGCTGGATTTAAAATGGCCAATCTGGTTCGTGATATGGAGCTTTTGCAGATGGCGCGTGAAGCGGCTTTTGAAGTGCTTAAAAAAGATCCATCTCTGGTGTGGCCGGATAATCGCCCGATGAAGCAGGAGTTATTGCGCGAACACGGTCCGGCGGCTTTGGCCTCCATTGCCTAATCGAAAAGCAAATACGAGTTTTTTATTCCGCGAAGTTTAGAGGCGTGATAGTGAATCACCCCTTATGCATCATGATTTACACAACGTTGACGACGGATTAAGCAATCCGCATGTGCCGCTATTTCCCTCGGTGGCAGATGATCAAAAAATACGCAAAGACTTGTTTTCTGCTTCATCAGAGCTGATCAGGAAAATTCGCAGACTTGAAAAAGATCATGCTGATTTTTTGCTTTGTGATCAAACCATGTATCAGGACTGGCATGCACTGACTTTCCGTGAAGAGCTTCAAGAGTTGGAAATGCTGGAAAAGCGTCATCGTATTTTGACGACTTTTGAAGTTCATTTGAATCATGTGGCTGCAACCTCCAAGGTTTCCCGGCACCAGGCCTATAATATGCTGAAAGAGGAAGAGGGGCAGTACCAAGCCGGCGATGATGTCTGGAAGTTTGTCATCGACAACCTTCGCAAGAGTCGTTTCCATGCGGCAACTCTGGATTCAGGATTGTCCTCTGAAAGTCGGAAACCGCTTGAAAGTGCTGCGGTGGATTTTGCAGAAGTCTTTTTCAAGGACGACTCTTTACTGAGCGGGCTTAAGCGCCGGGCTCGGTCGGTGTATCACTATCTGAATGATATCGATGATGGAAAGATGGTTCAGCATATGGAGGTGCCTCTGGCTGGATACCGTCTTTTCAGGGAGAGTCTGCAGATTGCCATGAAGTGTGGTGATTGGCGTCTTTTGGGGCGCGTCTGGAAAACCGCCAACCCAGCCTATCAACAAAGATATCTCCGTAACATGCCTCTGCATCTGAAAAAGTTCATGCAAAGAATCATCGCAGAAAACGAACGCGAAGAGGCCCTTGAAGACCAGCAGACTCAAGGTTCAGGGGAGCTGCGTGATACGTATCAGAAGTTAATGCGCATCTTGCATCCAGATAAACAGACGGGTGAAACTTTTGAGCGTCAGCAATGGGCTTCAGTTAAATGGCAGCGGGTTCAAGATGTGTTTGCTGAACAAAATCTGGAATCGCTGAAGCGGATCGAGTTGGTCTGTCGGGCGGAGTTGGGGCAGTTGAATGACCTGACCGTGGATGAGATTCATCAAAGTACGGCTTTACTGGAAGAGGAGTTTGAAGATCTTAAGAAAAGCTTCAGCGCCTGTCGTCAGCACCCGGCCTGGAAGTTTTCAAGCCGTCGCGGTTATGAAAATCTGAAAGAGCAGGCGCTGGCTGATTTGGAAAAGCGTCTTGAGCCGTTGCGGGAGGAGGTTTTGAAACTTGAGGAGGCTCTGCAAAGTTTTGCCGCAGCGAAATAGCGCTGTGTTAAAATATAATTTTTGCCGCTTGCCTTGGGAAACATATTTACCCTATCCTTTTGTTAGAGCTGTTTGGATTTCGGCTTCTAGTACACAAGGACGTGTTCAAAATGAATAAGTGTTTCATCAGCATGATGGCTGCTTCTATTCTTATATCTTCGGCGGCATTAGCTGCTGTTCCTCAATATAAAGTTAACATGCGCGTGGGTCTTAAAGGATCTTCTCCTATTTCAATCAACACAGTGACCAAGTCCGGAAAAAAAGCTTACATCAGCGAGTTTTCTGACGACGGACAAAGCGAAACGATCGTCGAAGTGATGGCTCGCAAGTCCAAGCAAAACAGCAAGGCTGGTTTGTATATGGATGTGACTGTGACGAAGCGCGTTCGTGGGCAGAAAAAGATCTCTGAGCGCACACAGGTTTTCGCTCCTGATAATCAAGAAGCTGAGTTCGGAATGAACTCAAAAGGTCGGATGACAGGGAATCTTTCTCTAGCCGTCATGGCGCATCAACTTTAATAAATACAGTTAAGTTCTTTACACCTGAGAGTTCATCATGATGGAATTTTTCCGCAGAGGGGGAATTTATGCAAAGATGGACTCATCTTATGGTTACGTCAGCACTTGTGGCTTCGGTTGCAAGTCCAGTCTACGCAGGGAGCTTGTTGCGTTTTAATTCAGGAACAGTAAATCCTGGAATGGAAGCTCAAGCAGTGGCATTGGTTCAAGACCAATCGGTCAGCGACTATATCGTTCAGTTTTCAAATAAAATTACTGCCAAGGATCGCGCAGCCCTAAAAGCTCGCTTTGAAGTGTTCGGCTATTTCCCGGATGATGCTTTGGTTGTGCGCGGATCGTTTGCGGATTTGAATTCTTTCCGTCAAACTCACCCGGGTGTTTATGCGGTCATCAAGTATCACGCTCAATATAAAATCAGCAGTGATATCATGCCTGTAAGCGTATTTAATAAAGATCAATCTCAAAGTGTTTTGATTCAGCTTTTCAAAGCAGCAGACGCCAAGTCCGTTGTTTCAGCGCTGAAAAAAATGAAAGCAGAACTTCAAGTTGTTAACGGTAAGTCTATCGTTGCCTTGGTTTCTCGCGCACAAATCTACAACATCGCAAATTTGACGGGTGTTGAGCACGTGCAAAGCACGCCAGTGATCACGACAATGGATTTCCCATTGGATCAACAAATGAATATGGCGACAAAAGGTGCTGGTGATTATTCAGACATCACTGGTAACGAAACTGGAACTCAAGTTATGAAATTCGATTCTGCATGGAACTTGGGTTTGACCGGTCGTGGTCAAACTGTCTCCATGGCGGATACGGGTTTGGATTCTGGTGACATCAACCAAATCGCTTCTGACTTTTCCGGTGCGGTAAAATCAGGTTATGCCTTCGGTTTGTGGTCCAGAACTTGGGAAGATCCAATGGGTCACGGAACTCACGTTGCGGGTTCTATCATGTCTCGCGGGACAGCTTCAGGCGGTCGCCTTAAAGGTGGCGCATACGATGCAATGATGGTTGCAGAGGGTATGTGGTCCAAGATGCTTAATGGTTTAGGTGTTCCTTCCAAGCTTGCGGATTTGTTTGATAAAGCAAACAACGATGGTGCTCGTGTTCACTCCAACTCATGGGGTGCAGTGAAGAACTTCGGTGCTTACGACGGTATGGCCGTGCAAGTGGATGAGTGGATGTCCAACAATCCAGACATGCTTGTGATCTTCGCGGCTGGTAACAGCGGTGTGGATATGAACAAAGACGGTCGTATCGACGGTGGTTCTATCGGAACTCCAGGCACAGCGAAAAACGTTTTGACTGTGGGCGCTTCCAAAAACAGAACTAAAACCGGTGGTATCCAGGTTCCAGTCAGCAAGCTTCGTGCAGCGGCTGAAGTTTGGTCTGCAGAGCCGATTTTCTCTTCCATGATGTCGGACCGTGAAGACGGTATCGCGATGTTCTCTTCCCGTGGTCCAACTTTGGATGGCCGTGTGAAGCCTGAAATCGTGGCTCCAGGCACAAACATTCTTTCCAACCGTTCTCACATCAAAGACGCATCTCCTCTATGGGGCGCTTACAATGATGATTACGCTTGGTCTGGTGGTACATCCATGGCGACTCCGCTGACAGCGGGTGCAGTGGCGATCGCTCGTCAAATGTTGGTTGAAAAATGGGGCGTGCAAAATCCATCAGCAGCTGTGATGAAAGCAATGATCATGCACTCTGCGGATGATATGTACCCAGGTCAGTTCGGTGAGGTGGGCGCAGCTCGTGGTCAGGAAATCCTGACTCGCAGACCAAACTCTGATGAGGGTTACGGTCGTGTGAACATGGATAACATGGTTCAAATGATGAAAAACACTTTCGTTGTGGATGACCGTGATGGTTTGGCGACAAATCAATCCGAAGACTACACTTTCAAACTTTCTGGTTCCGGCAAATTATATGCGAACTTGGTTTGGACTGATGCAGCTGGTTCCGCCAATGCTTCCAAAGCATTGGTAAATGACTTGGACTTGGTTTTGACGGGTCCAAATGGAGCAGTTTCCATGAACGATCACATCAACAATGCTGAGATGATTGAAATGACTTTACCGGCCGGCGACTACAAGCTGACGGTTAAGGGTGCGAACGTTCCTGCCGGTAAAAACGGTGGTCGTCAGCCTTACGCTCTTGTTTTTAGCGTGAAGTAGATCTGTTTATAGTTTGAACGATATTTGATTAAGTATTTGAAATCATTTATCAAAAGCCCCGTTTTTGACGGGGCTTTTTTCGTTTAAAAAGCACTGAAATCTTTTCCAATGCGCTGCTCAGATTTGATAACTCGTGTCAAATTTGATAGAACTACCACGGTTATAAGTGGCTATAAGTGGAGGTTTCCTGATGCTCACGTTCAATATCGGCGATAATGCAGTTTATCCTGGCTACGGCGTAGTTAAAGTGGTCGCGATCGAGACGAAAGAGATGCTTGGAACTAAAATCTCGTTCTACAACATGCAGTTGGTAGATACGGGCCTAAAAATCATGATCCCAACTACAAACGTTAAATCAGCGGGTCTTCGTCCCATCATCTCCAAAGATGAAGCTGCTCGTGTTGTAGGCATTTTGAAAGAAAAAGACGTTAAAATCGACAATCAAACATGGAATCGCCGTTACCGCGAATACATGGAAAAGATCAAAACGGGTTCTGTGTTCGAAATCGCTGAAGTTTTGCGCGACTTGTTCCTTTTGAAAGCAGATAAAGAGCTTTCTTTCGGTGAACGCAAGATGCTTGATGCTGCACGTTCTTTGCTTTTGAAAGAGCTTACATTGGCGACATCTGAAGCTGAGCTTTTCAACGAAGAAGAAGTGAAAGCGATCTTCGGTATCACTGGTTAATTCTGGACGATTCTAAAAATTCATATTAGGTTTAAGGCTCGGAATTTCCGGGCCTTTTTTCATTTTTGGAGCCGATTCATGTCCTCACAGATTTCCAATCCTGTTCGCGTTCGTTTTGCACCTTCTCCGACGGGTTACTTGCACGTTGGTGGCGCGAGAACTGCCTTGTACAATTATCTATTCGCCAAGAAAAACGGCGGTGAATTCATTCTGCGTATTGAAGACACGGATGAGGCTCGTTCCACTCAGGAATCTTTGCGTGGCGTGGTCGACGATTTGGTCTGGTTGAATCTTTTGTGGGCAGAGGGCGTAGATCCTGTGACTTTGAAAGATCAAGGTCCCAATGGTCCTTATAAGCAAAGCGAACGCATGCACATTTACAAGCAAATCGCTGAACAACTTCTGGCCGAGGGCAAAGCTTATTACTGCTTCCTGACGGATGCGGAAATTGAAGTGCAACGTGAAGCTCAAATGAAAGCAGGCGGGCAGCCACACATTCAGTCTCCTTACGCTGATTGGACTTTGGATCAAGCTAAAGCCAAAATGGCAGAGGGCGGAACTCCACCGGTGGTGCGTTTTAAAACCAAACATCTTAAAAAAGACTACATCTTTAACGACATCGTTCGCGGTGAAGTGAAGTTCCCATCTGACATGGTGGGTGACTTCGTTCTTCTGCGTGGCGGTGGTATGCCGGTTTATAACTTCTGCTGTGTGGTGGATGATCATTTGATGAAAATGTCCCACGTCTTCCGTGCGGAAGAACATCTGCCAAACACTCTTCGTCAGTTGATGATTTACGAAGCGATGGGATGGAAGGCGCCTCAATTTGGCCATATGGCTTTGATCTTGGATGAAGACCGTCAAAAGCTTTCCAAACGTAAAGGTGCTGTGGCTTGCGGTCAGCTAAAAGACGAAGGCTACCTGGCTTCTGCAGTGTTGAACTTTATCGCACTTCTTGGTTGGTCACATCCTGAAGGTAAGGAGATCATGTCGGTCGACGATATGGTTGCTGCATTTGATATCTCTCGTTTAAATCAATCGGGCGCGATCTTTGACCGCGTGAAATTCAAGTGGATGAATGCGCAGCACTTGCGTGCTTTGCCAAATGCAGAGTTGTGGAAAGCGATTCAGCCGTTCCTGGCTCGCGAAAATATGCAATTGCCTTCGGATCCGGTATGGCAGGACAAGTCTTTGAATTTGTTTAAGCCTTATATGGAAGTATTGGCCGATGCGATCACTTTGTATCGTCCGTTGAACGACAACTCGTACGTGATTCAGCCAGACGCTGAAGAAGTGATGAAGCTTGAAACGACGAAAGCCGTGCTGACTGCATGGAAAGAATTGGTTCAAGCCCACGGCTCTGAATACATGAGCGAAGAAGAGTTCCTGAAAATCCAGGACGAAGTAAAAAATAAAACCGGCGCTAAAGGTAAAAACCTGTTCCAACCCATCCGCGTGGCGGTCATCGGACAACCACACGGTGCTGAACTAAAAATCCTGGTGCCACTGATGAAAAAGCAATCCCTAGTAGCCCGCGCCGAAAAAGCCCTGGCAACTTTGGCGTAAAGGTCGAAAGCAATGTCTTTGAAGATTTACAACTCTCAGTCACGACAATCCGAAGAGTTTGTTCCCTATGATCCGAAGCACGTAAAGATGTATGTGTGCGGACCGACGGTCTACAATTTTCTGCATGTGGGTAACTTCCGTGGGCCGGTTGTGTTTAATATGGTTCGTAATTGGTTGGAGTACTTGGGTTACAAAGTAACCTATGCGCTGAACTTCACAGACGTAGATGATAAAATCATCAATAAAGCCAATGAACTGGGCATGAAACCAGTTGAAGTTTCTGAGAAGTATATCGCTGAATACAAGAAAGACTTCGCAAGCTTGGGGCTGCGTGCGCATGATATGAACCCTAAGGTGACAGAGCACATGGAAGACATCCTTTCCATGGTCGGCACACTGATCGACAAAAAAGTGGCCTACGAAGCGCAAGGCGACGTGCTTTACTCGATCGAAACCTTCAAAGACTATGGCAAACTTTCTGGTCGTCATACAGATGAGCTTCTGGCGGGAGCCCGCGTGGAAGTGGACGAGAAAAAACGTTCACCGATGGACTTCGCTTTATGGAAGTCTGCAAAACCAGGCGAGATTTCCTGGCCGTCTCCGTGGGGGCCGGGACGCCCTGGCTGGCATATTGAGTGCTCAGCGATGATCAAGAACATCTTCGGTGATCAGATCGACATTCATGGCGGCGGTATGGATTTGATTTTCCCGCATCATGAAAATGAGATCGCGCAATCTGAAGGCTGCACTGGCAAACACTTCGTAAAATACTGGATGCACAATAACATGCTGAACTTTGGTGGTCAGAAGATGTCAAAATCTTTGGGCAACATAGTTTCTTTGCGTGATTTCGTGGCGATGTATAATGCTGAGATCTACAAGTGGATGATTCAATCCGTGCACTATCGCACGATGAGTGAGTTCGGTGATGCGGCGGTGGAGCGTGCTATTTCTGGCTTGGCCCGTGTGTATTCGGCAATGGCCATGGCAGAAAGCTATCTGACGCCCGAAGTGACAGCAGTGGATGCGGGCTTTGCTAAAATCACGGACGAAGCTTGGAAAAAAGTAGAGTCGGCGATGAATGATGACTTTGGAACGCCTGAAGTATTTGCGTCGATGTTCGAAGTGGTTCGCCAGTTCAACAGCCAAGTTCGTCGCGGCATGAAGGCCAATCCTGCGATCCAAGGCAAGGCCTTGGTGTTCAGTCAGTTTATCAAAAAAATGGGCTCGATGCTGGCGATGTTCCAAGAGCCGGCTCATGATTTCCTGATTAAGCTGGATGACATGTTATTGGATAAAGCCGGTATCAAACGCGCTGATGTCGATGCGGTTGTTGCTGAGCGCGGGCAAGCTCGAGTGAATAAAGACTTTGCTAAGTCAGATGAACTTCGTAACAAGCTTGTGGCGATGAACATTTCTGTGAGCGATACGCCAGAAGGTTCCTTCTGGGAAGTCACAAAATAGAAAATCGAAAACTGGCCCCCGAGAGTGTGGCGGCCAGTATCCCAAACTTTCATAAACCCAAAGGACTTCAATTATTTACGACACGGCCATCCGGGCCTCACTGCGCGAACTTACCGCTTCGTGCGGGCGCAGAGGTCGTAAATAATTGAAGTCCTTTGGGTTTAAGAAAGAAGTAGAATTAGTTCGCCACACTCTCGGGGCCAGTTTCTAAACATTACATAACTTAATGCAGAACCGATGTCGGTTCCGCACGGCAGCAAGGGTGGTTAAGAGCTTTTGCTTTCGATTGCAGTCGGAGTTTCAAATATTCTTACGACTGCCTTTATACGTTCGATGATGAAGACGATGCCGAGGCTGCTCCACATCAGAATGACTCCGTCAAAAGGAGCGCGGAAACGATTTTCTGATTTAAAAATGTAAACGGTGAAAAAGATCGTCAGCATAAGTAAGGCGCTGACCTCGGCGTAGTTATTGCGACGGCGGGCAAAGGCCAGGGCGCCCAGCAATGCCAATGGCAACAATCCCCATTCAAATACCGGTGCCCAAATGTCGTACATGAATCCAACCTTGGATCCCGAGATGGGCCAAGTGCTGTTGCCATAGAATAAGTAGTTAATAAAACGCAGACTCTCGACCATCACCCAAGGATTTTCACGAACACATTCGGCGCCAGCCTTCCAAAAGTAGGCTTGATCGGTGAAGGGGCGATCCCATTTTTTGAAAGCAGTTTCATTTAAAGTGACGAAGAGAGGTGACATCCACGAAGAGCCCGAGGAGTCGGCGTTGTTCTTCCAAGGGCATTTTCCCTCGACAAAATTCAATGCGCCGGCAGTGGGGCCCCATTGCATTTGGTTGTAGGCGATTTTGGTAAATGCCAGATGGGGAGTCATGACCAAAAGGCAGCCCAATGCCATCATCGAGACTTTCAAAACGGCGTTTTTAAATTGAGCACGTTCACGATACAACAGCCATAAGCTGAATGCCGGAATGAAGAACGCATGGTTGCCCTTGAAATAGAACGACACCATCATCAAAATTCCCACGATGAAGTAGTCGCGCATACGCGAAGACTCCAAGGCCTTCATAATCCACCACAGTGTGGCCATTATTAAAAAGCTATAAGGGGATTCTGCCATATAGCGCGCGGTGAATCCGATTTGCGGGACGTCCAGTGCGACAAACAGCAAGGTCAGAAATGCGGCAGCTTTACCAAAGTTTTTCAGCACCAATAGATAAGCCAGCAGCACTGTGCCCATGGAAACAAAGATGCTGACCCATTTGTGCAATTCCCAATCTCCTGCAAGTCTTAATAGCAGACCGTAGACAGTGTATCCGATAGGTTGAAATGTCTGGCCTGCATCGAAGGATCCACGAAGCATTTGTATCCCGCGATGAAAGTAGGCCGCCATGTCCGAGAATAGAAACATCTCTGGTGGCATGGCGATTTGTGTGGTCCAAAAGCGCAGGAGAAAGGCCAGGATAAAAATGCTGATCACCGGGATCTTCCAGCGATCACTATCAACGGGAAGCTTTGCCCACAACATTCCGGCCAAGGCGAGACAAAGGATGATCATACCGAAAACTAAAGGGGGCGCACTCCAGTCTTTATCCAGATAAAAACCAAAGCTTCCGCCAAAGGAGTCACCGGTCAAATTCCAGGTTGTGGTTTTGCCAAGGACATTCGTGCTTGAATAAAGCGGCAGGCCGCGTTCGTTATTACAGCGGATATCGGGTGAAGTGGGGAGTTTCCAACTAACGCTGTCAGTGGAGAGGCTGTTAATGCAGCTCAAAGTTCTAAGTCGAAGGTGTTTTAAGTTTAAAAAATCCGGCAAGTAAGAGGCACTGGTTTTAAACTTTATCCAGAAAAGTCCCCCCTCGTCGGGATTGTAGTCTTTCATAATCAATGAAGTCGGAGCGTTGTACTCGGTCACCAGATTGGGACGGACAACTTCAATGTTTTCCATTTTCGGTGTCAGCAATTGAAACCAGTTCAGGCACAAAACTCCAATAAATAGACTGAACCAAAACAGACGCGTTCTTGCAATTTCCATGTCCCTGCATTTATTCAATGTCATGAATGGCTGCAAGTTACTAACCAGTCATTTTTGACTGGGTTCAAAATGTTGGGATCAGTCCTCAAACACGGACCATACTGCGAAGGCCTTGCGAACTCTCGGGGGGCAGCATTGGCTTAAGCTGGTAATGGTCCGTTCTTTTAATTGGTCACGGGGTTGGTAGCTAGTTATAGTTGCGTTTCAAACCAAACTTGTAACTGAACGTTAGGTTGAACTGTTTGCCACCGAAAGCCATCGTGGTCGCTTTTGTACCTGACTTATATTTCGGTGTGACCTCGCCATACTCAACACCGACAGTCAGATTTTTTACACCCAACAGATTCCTGCATGCAGAGCCCAGCGTCCAACCTTTTAGGCCTCTCACGTTGCCAGAAGTGAACTCGCCGTCGTTCGACTCTGAATCAAAAACGTGTTGGTTGTAGTAGAAGTCCCAAGTGCATGTGTCAGTTTCCAAACCTCGGTAGGCGATTTCCGCACCCGTCGCATTTGAGTTCACAAGTTTGGTATGAGTACCATCACCGTTACCTTCTGGGTTTCGTACGAATTGTGATCTAAATACGCGAACCTCCGCCTGGCCCTTGCTGGATGTGAACATGTAACCCAGGTAAGTTGTCAGATCATCTTGCACGCGCTTTTGATTAGGATAGCTGCCGGTGTCGCCACGAGCGCCTGTCACACCAATATAAAGGTCATGATTTTTCAAGTAGGGAGAGCTTTTAGCATAAACTTTGCGAAGTGCATTTGTGATTCGCATTTCCATCGTACCAGCTGCTGATGGATATGAGTTTGCACGGGAGTCAAATGGAGTGACATTAGATTCACCTTTGATACCGTCGCCATCAATCACCGAGAAGGACGCAAGGAGTACCCGGTCTAACTCTTCCTTCAGTTCATAATTAACCTGAATACCTTGATCGTAGCGGACCTGAATTCCGTAAGGTGCCGTCATATAATAGCGACTTGGTTTTCCTTCCAAGGGTGATAGTCCACTGGCTGCAAAGCTTCCAGCTAGGATTGTTACATCCTGGGATTTGCTAATATCGATATTTGCACCAATTGCACCCAAGAACCAAGGGCGATCAACATAGCCGTCAGCGCGCATGCGATTGGCATTGTGAAAGTTCCGGCGATCCTTCTCGTTATAGTCAAGTACTTGATTTTTAGGGATTGCACTGACTGTGATAAAGATCTGTTTGATTCGCGAGTTGGCAAAGTTCTTGGAAACCTTTGCATCACCTTGAATGACGGTATCTCCAACTGACGTTTCATTGCCGCCGTGTTTGCGAAGATCATTATTTAGTACTGCTGCAACCTGTCCGGTAACTGTTGCGGCAACGCAAACGCCTTTCGCTAAAACCCCACCTGCAAGATAGCATTCCAAGTCTTCGTTGGTGCTGTGGGGAGCTTGATTATAATATGATGAACTCTGTGCTTGGCCCACCGAGCCTGCAAGCAGCAACGTACCCATCATTATTGTTCTTAAGTGATTACCTTTTGTGTTCGTCATGTTTTCTCCTTGTTTACATGACGAACTTTGGTTTCAAGTTGTGTACCAAATGCACCCAAAGCAAATTATCAACAGCATGAACAGCAAGAAGGGTGTTTTTGAATTCATTGTTGAAAAATGTAGGTTCAATTGATGAATATGAATTCGACAAATTTTGCAAAGAGCGCCTGAATTACGATGGAACGTTTGGGCTTGTTCGGTGAAAAAAGAGTCATCGACTCGGAAAAGAAAAAATCATCCTCCTGGTTTTCCACCATATCGTCCAGTGCTTTCCCATGCTGGGAGATTCTATCCGTTAGCGGAGTGATGTAGTTGCATTGGGTAGAAAATAGAAAAGGGAGCCGCTTGGCTCCCTTTTCTTTCGCGGCACATCCCAAAAAGGGAACCCTGTTACCTAGATCAAGCTAACAACAATCGCCTTGCCCGCGGCACTCGATTTCCTGACCAGTTCGTTCGTCTACCAAGAAGATTCGGTAGTTATCAACCGTATTACGTAAATCCAAATGCAGTTTGCCTGGGACTGAATAGTAGCCAAAACCTTTTGCTTTACCAAGGCCACCCCAGTTGCGTTCAGCTTCCTGAGTTTTAACCATAATGGCAGAACTGTTTCCTTGAACAACAGTCACTTCGCCAAGCTCCATGGAGGCATTAACTATTTGGCCTTGTCTGTAGGAGGAGTGATACTTAAACACCTCATTTTGAGTGTAGATAGCGATGTCTTTGCCGCAAACCAATGATGGTGAAGTTCCAGCCAGGGCATTTGCGGCAATCAGGGAAAAAACAGCCGTTTTAAGAAAGAGAACTTTCATGGAATTTTCCTTTGTTTAATTTGTTCGTTCTTCTATTTTACTATTTGCACGTGTATCTAGCCCAAACGCCCGTAGTATAGGTTTGGTCCAACGCCACAGTTGAATTTGGGTGAATGTCCGCGAAACCTTGATTGGTGGAGAACCACTGAACATTGTTAAATGCTTGGCATCCTTGGTTGGCTTTGCTGTACGTGAAATCTGCACCGTAGTGACCATCACTGCCCATCCACTTCACTGCACCAATACATGTGCCAGTTGCGCCGGCACCCTTGATGGCGATCTGGTTGCCGTTGAATTGAACCAGGATCTCGGAATCCGCTTGTACCGCGTTTCCAGCGTTTTTCAGGCTGCAGACATAATATGGTTTTGCCGCGAAGGCTGTAGAACTAAGACCCAACATTAAAAGTGCACAGAATACTTGTTTCATCGAAGACTCCTATGTGTTTTAGGTTCATTTGCTATTAATAACTTCAAATGCAATATACCCTCGGAAATTGACCAAAAAAAGATAGATGTTCTTAATTAGTATACGGTTTGTTCATAATAGGTGTACGAATGTCTGATTTTTATACGGCAGCCGTAGTCAGCTATAGGCGATTTGCCCGGTCATGACGTAAGCATCAATAGGAGTGAATGGGCGGATGGAGCGAATTCCCAGAATCGCAAGATCGTACGGGATTGGGCGGGTTTTACTAGCTCCCGGTTAGCCCCAGTCGGGGCGGGGAGTGCAACATAATGACTTATTATCGGTGTTCTTTTTAAGGAAAGCCCACTGTTAGCTCTGTTGGTTGCTTAGAAATTTGCGTTTGTATGTCTTGGACCTATTATTCCAAAATCAATTCGTGGGATTTATCCTTTTCGATTTCGGCTGAGTCCATGAGTTGTGGGCGGTGTTTTCCGGTTACGAACATTTCAATTTGATTGGCGTAAAAGGGCGAAAGCATGTGGCCCGAAATTCCGATGGGGTTGATGCCCCAGCTGTGCTTTGCGTTTGCGAAATCAATCACTCGGCGAGTAGAGGCTCCGGCTGTAACCTTGAAGTCACCACCCAGGGCGCGCGCTTTGTTGTTGGTGATTTCGTTATAAGCTCCGCCCATGGGGAAGGGGCCTAAGTTGAAGATAGCACTTAAGGGTTTCTCGCGACCCAAGGGGTGGATGTATTCAATCGTATGGATTTTGCCCCACATCGGTGGCTCTGACCACTTCGCGAATGTATTGCGAAGTCCTTGCGTGAAGACCTGTTCTGGTTTCACCAGCTCCCACCAAGGAGAATTCGGGTTTTGAGTCACACGCTCAAAAAACATCCAGGAGTGGGGCGTGCCAAGATAAGCTTCGCGCTGGTCTTCCAGTGGAGCCAGCATTAGTAGCAAACTCTCATTCACCCACGTATAATAAAGACTGGCTTCCTGCGAGTTGGCGTCTGAATTCAAATTCCAGTTTTTTAGCTTTTCAATCCAAGGAGCAAACTTGTTTTGCTCTTCGGCCGTCAATTTAAGGAAGCCTGTCATTTTTTCGATCAAATTTCTATTGGCCAGATTCAGGTTCTTCACCTGCAATGCGCGCATTTCTTCGCTGTTCCATTTTTCCTTTTTGGCAAGTTCCGTGAGCAGAGTGTTTTGACGGTCCGCACTTTGCCAGTCGCCGCGAATTTCAGAATCAATATTTGCCGGGCGAGTGTTGGCGGTGACGATCACGCCCGATGCTGGATTCACGGAATGAGGTTTTTCCTCCCACGAAAGTACGCGCTTGTATTCATCGTTAAGGCTGGTTCCATCCAAAATCAATTCTGAATTGGGATTTCCCTTCACGGCGACTTCACCGAACATCCACCACGCAATGTTTTCGGCGTCCGCGTACATGACATTTAAACCGGGAGCTGTTCCGGGTTTTAGCGCGTTTTCAAACGTCTTCATGTCCTTGGCTTCGCCCATGATATAAAGAGCCTGCAAAGGGTCGTTGTCCACGTTGTGAAAAGCCCACTTCAAAGAAATATCTGATTCAATCACATGATTCATCAATGGACCGTGAGGGGTCTCGATGATCTCAATCGTCAGGGGATCTTGCTTTTTAATTTTGATGACTTCAGTGCGTGTCGCATATTCCTGCGGCTTATGGTTATAAAGTAAAGTCTTGTTGGTGCGATCAATGCTTTCGCGGTACAGATCCATGTCATCCGTTTGCGACATGGTGAATCCCCAGGCGTGTTGAGGTGTGTGTCCTAAAATCGCGAATGGCACTAGCGGCAGATAGTGTCCGTAGATTTCAAAATCCGGGGTGTGAATGTGGGCTTCGAACCAAACCGATGGATGAGAAAAGGCGATGTGTGGATCGTTGGCAAAAATACTTTTGCCGCTGGCTGAACGTTGCGGGGCCAAGAGCCACGCATTACTGCTGTCAAAAAGAGTGGCGAAGGACGCGTTGTCGGCCACTTCCCAAAGGGGGCTCAAGTCGACATCGCCGGCAAGTCTTAGCGGAGTTTTAAGCTGATCATTGCGAAGTTCCTGAAACTGTTTATGCGGAAGTTTTTTAGCGAGTGCCGTCATCATGGGATCGGTTTTAAGTGCGATACCAAAGCTATAGGCGATTTGACCGGTCATAACGTAAGCATCAATCGGCGTGAAGGGGCGGATCGTGCGAATTCCCAGGATGGCCAGATCATAAGGGATCGGGCGGGTGGAGGCGTACTGGTTCGCGCCGTCACAGAAGGCTTCCATCAGTTTCCACATTTCCGGATCCAGGGTGCCGTCCTTGCGTTTTTTCTCGATCACGCTGGCAGCAGTTTGTTTAAGTCCCAGGCTGCGATATAGCAGGTCGGATTTTAGGGTTTTTTCGCCGACCACTTCGGAAAGTTCACCTTGGGTTTGTCTGCGTCCCATTTCCATTTGAAACAGACGCTCGCTGGCCATCACATATCCCAAAGCTTTAAAGGCATCAGTTTTGTTTTGGGCGTAAATATGAGGGATGCCAAAGGAATCGCGCTGAATTTTTACGGGAGCCGAGAGATTTTCAAGATCGATTTTTCCATCCAATGGTGCCAGTGACTGACGCATGTAAATGTAAGTGCCAGATAGAATTAAAAGCAGAACTAGAACCAGATAACGCAGGGATTTTTTCAGCAGTTTCATAGGTTCCCACTGTCACAAAGACCAGAAGCTGAGGCAAGTCACAAGATGTCACTATGCAATGCGATTTCGTGGAAGCGGACTAGGAAATCGTGCACGGCTTGTGCTACGATCAGAGGGATGGCCAAAACCTATAAAAAGAACTTTCAACTGGTGTCTGAGTTTAAACCTTCTGGGGATCAACCCAAAGCTATTCAACAGATGGTGGAAAACATCGGCGCGGGACTAAAACAGCAAACCTTACTGGGAGTGACCGGCTCGGGCAAAACCTTCAGTATGGCGCACACTATTGCGCAAATGAATCAGCCGGCCTTGGTGCTGGCGCCAAATAAAACCCTGGCGGCGCAATTATACTCTGAATTCAAAGAGTTGTTTCCCAATAATGCAGTAGAGTACTTCGTCAGTTATTACGATTACTATCAACCCGAAGCCTACATCCCTTCGACGGACACGTATATTGAGAAGGACTCGGCAATCAATGAGCAAATTGATCGCATGCGCCACTCGGCGACACGTTCTTTATTTGATCGTCGCGATGTGATCATCGTGAGTTCTGTTTCCTGTATTTATGGTTTGGGTTCGCCGGAAGCCTACGAAGGCATGATGATTCAGATTGTCTCGAACACCGAGATGAAACGCGATCATCTTTTACGTGAACTAATACGTGTACAATATCAACGCAACAACGTGGATTTTTCCCGGGGAACGGTGCGCGTTCGTGGCGACAATGTCGAGATTTTCCCGCCCTACGAGGAAGACCGCGCGATTCGTGTCGAATTTTTCGGGGACTTCGTCGAGCGCTTGTCATGGATTGATCCTTTGACAGGACAGGTTCTGGAAGAGATCGACCAAATCGGTATCTATCCGGGTAGTCACTATGCCACGGGTGATGACAACTTAAAGCGGGCAATCAAAACCATTCAGGATGAACTGCGTGATCAGTTGCAGAATCTGAATCAGAATATGAAATTCCTCGAGGCGCAGCGACTGGAACAAAGAACCTATTACGACATCGAGATGATGGAACAAATGGGTTTTTGTCAGGGCATCGAGAACTACTCCCGCCACTTGACGGGGCGTGGTCCGGGCGAGCCACCTCCGACACTGCTGGAGTACTTTCCAAAGGACTTTATCACTTTCATCGACGAGTCCCACGTCACAGTACCGCAAATTGGTGGTATGTACCGCGGGGACCGCGCGCGTAAATCCACATTGGTGGAGCACGGCTTCCGTATGCCTTCGGCGTTGGATAACCGTCCGCTGAATTTCCAGGAATTTGAAAAGATGATGGACAAAGTCGTCTACGTTTCGGCAACTCCGGGAAATTATGAACTGGAAAAATCAGAAGGAATTATCGTCGAGCAGATCATTCGCCCTACAGGGTTGATTGATCCTGTGGTTGAGGTGCGCCCGGTAAAACACCAGGTTGATGATCTGTTAAAAGAAATTCGCGAGCGTATTAAAGTTAAGGAACGCGTGCTTATCACAACTTTGACCAAGCGTTCAGCCGAGGATTTGACCGAGTACTACGAAAATCTGGGAATCAAAATCAAATACCTGCACAGTGATATCGACACCATTGAACGTTCGGAAATCCTGCGCGATTTGCGTCTGGGTGTGTTCGATGTCCTGGTCGGGATCAATTTGTTAAGAGAAGGTTTGGATATTCCTGAAGTGAGTCTGGTGGGGATCACCGATGCCGACAAAGAGGGGTTCCTGCGTTCCGAGCGTTCGTTGATTCAAACTATCGGCCGTGCTGCTCGTAACCTCAATGGCCGGGTGATCTTGTACGGGGATACTATCACTGAGAGTATGCGCAAAGCCATTGGCGAGACCGACCGTCGTCGTCGCATTCAGCAGGAACACAATGAAGCCAACGGCATCACTCCGCAAAGCATCCGTAAGAAAATCCGCGATGGCCTTGGAGAAGCATTCGATGGTTCTGTGGGTGGATCTCCGCTGAAGGGCGAGGACCGTCAACAGGCGATCATGAACAAGTTTGCTCATGAGCCGAATAAGCTGACAGAGGAAATCGATAAGCTGCGCGAAAAGATGCGGGCTCTTTCCAAAAAGCTGGAGTTTGAAGAGGCGGCCAAGGTTCGCGATGAAATCAAACGTCTGCAGATTTTGGAACTGAACTTGCGCAGTGGGGAAGTGGAATCCGAAAGTGCCGAGGTGAATAAGAATGGCCTCAAGTAAGTTCGAGGAGATCCGCGAACGGGTGCGCGAATTCCCCACGCAAAGTGGCGTGTACCTGATGAAGGGACCCGGCGATAAGATCATTTATATCGGTAAAGCCAAAAGTCTGCGCAATCGTGTGCGCAGTTATTTTACGGATAGTAAGGATCACACGCCGAAAACTCGTCTGCTGGTTTCGAATATTCTGGAAGTAGAATACATTCTAACCAAGACCGAGGTTGAAGCGTTTCTACTGGAAGCTTCGTTAATTAAAAAACATCGTCCCAAATACAATATTCGTCTGCGGGATGATAAGGCCTATCCTTACATTCGCTTCAGTTGGTCCGAGGAATTTCCTAGATTGTATTTGGCTCGCAAAGTTAAAAAAGACGGCTCCCTGTATTTCGGTCCGTACACTTCGGGCCTGGCAGTCCAGGGAACCATTCGCTTTTTGAATCGCACTTTTAAAATTCGTGACTGTAACGATGCGATGTTTGCCACCCGCAAACGTCCTTGCATGACCTATCAGATCGGTCGTTGCACAGCGCCCTGTGTGGATTATATCTCTCAGGAAGAATATAAAAGTGAGGTTGAGGGTGCGAAACTTTTCCTTAAAGGCCAGAATAAGAAAGTCATCAAAACTCTGAAAGAGAAAATGATGGGTGCCGCCGAAGAGGAAAAATTCGAAGTGGCAGCGCGCTTGCGAGATTCCATTGATGCGATCAAAGCCATTTTGGAAAAACAGTCTGTCATTAATGACACTTCTGAAAAAGATCAGGATGCCGTGGGGTATTTTGGTGACGAACGCGGTTGTCTGATTGAAACCGTGCACGTTCGTGCCGGTCGGGTGATTGGCACACGCCCGCACTTCCTGCCGCATTTTGATCCGAACGATGCCGTCGAGGATCCACGTGAATGGATGGTGGATTTCCTGAATCAATATTACGAAGACAACTTTATCCCGGATGATGTTCTGTTGCCGTTGGATATCGGCAGTGATTTGAACAAGCTGATGGAAGATGTTTTGATGGAGCGATCGGGGTCTAAATCCTCAGTCCGTTTTGCGACCGATGAGCGCGGCCGGAATTTGGTCGATATGGCCAACGAAAATGCCAAGGCGCATTTCCTAAAGTACGTTTCCAAATCCGAAGAAAAGCTCCGTGGGCTTCAGGAAATCAAAGAGAAATTCAACCTTCCGGAAATGCCAAGACGTATCGAGTGTTATGATATTTCGACCTTCCAGGGGGCGGAAACAGTGGCCTCGCAGGTGGTGTTCGAAGAGGGCGTTCCGGCCAAGGATCATTATCGCCGATACAAAATCAGAACAGTTCAAGGGATCAATGACTTTGCCTCCATGTACGAGGTTCTAAGCCGTCGCTTTAAGCATACTGAATATGAAGACCCGCAATTGATCGTCATCGATGGCGGTAAAGGACAGCTCTCCCAGGCTATTAAGATTTTAACTGAAATCGGGCGTAATGATATACCTGTGGTGGGGCTTGCGAAGGCCCGCACCGAAAGTGATTTCCAAAAAGCAGAAGTTGAATCCACGGATGAGCGGTTCTTTTTGCCGGGGCGTCAAAACCCGGTGATTTTCAAAACCAATTCAGAGGCGCAGCACATTTTGGTGGGAATTCGTGATGAGGCCCATCGTTTTGCCATCACTTATCACCGTAAGCTCCGTGAAGGCACCTCCCTGGAGAGTGAACTTGATTACGTCGTGGGTCTTGGCGAAAAAAGAAAGAAAACTCTTTTGACTCAGTTTAACTCTATTGATGAAATCAGAATGGCTGACCCGAGTGAGATTGCCAAACTTAAAGGTTTCAACCGCGTACTGGCGGAGCGAATCGTTTTGCAATTGAATGAATCGGAAGAAGAAGAAGTCGAAGCTGAGTAATTTCGTCATCGAATAGAGAGCACATGAAGAATCACGCCATTTTAGTGGGAATTGGTATTTTTTTAAGCCGCATCGCAGGTTTGGTGCGGGAACGTGTTTTTGCCCACTATTTCGGAAATTCCGCAGCCGGGGATGCATTTAAGGCGGCCCTGAAAATTCCTAATTTCCTGCAAAATCTATTCGGTGAAGGCGTGCTGTCAGCAAGCTTTATTCCCGTTTATGCGCAACTCCTGGCAAAAAAGCATGATGAGGAAGCCGCGAAGGTCGCATCTGTCATTGGCAGCTTAATGTTCTTAATGACCTCCGTACTCGTTATCGCAGGGGTCTTTGCAACTCCGATGCTGATTGATCTGATTGCCCCGGGCTTTGAAGGTGAAAAACGGGAGCTGACCATTCAGATTGTGCAGATTCTTTTTCCGGGCACAGGCTTTCTGGTTATGTCTGCTTGGTGTCTGGGGATTTTGAATTCTCATAAAAAGTTTTTTCTTTCCTATGTGGCGCCGGTTATTTGGAATTTGACGATCATTGCGACACTGGTGATGTGGGGCTCGCAGCAGACGCAATTTGATTTGGCAGTCACTGTGGCCTGGGGCTTGGTTGCAGGTAGTTTCTTGCAGTTCTTCGTGCAGCTGCCTTCGGCATTGCGTTTGGGTAAAAAGATTTGGCCGTCGGTGGATATGAAAGTATCCAGTGTCAAAACAGTGCTTAAAAACTTTGTTCCGGTTGTAGTGTCTCGTGGGGTGGTGCAAGTCAGTGCCTATATCGACAGTATGTTGGCCAGCTTGTTGCCGACAGGGGCCGTGTCTTCACTGGCCTATGCGCAAACTCTGTACCTGCTGCCGGTCAGTTTGTTTGGAATGAGTGTTTCAGCGGCGGAACTCCCTTCAATGTCCCAGGCGGTGGGCAGTGACGAGGAAATTCGCAGGTATCTTCAAGGCCGTTTGAATCGGGGCTTGCAGCAAATTGCTTTCTTCGTGATTCCCAGTGTGGTGGCGTTTTTGTTATTGGGCGATCTGATTGTGGGGGCCGTATTCCAAACAGGGCAGTTTGATGCCAAGAATACTCACACGGTGTGGATGGTTTTGATTGGTGCGACCGTGGGTCTTTTGGCTTCAACTTTGGGTCGACTTTATTCTTCGGCGTTTTATTCTCTGAAAGACACACGCACACCACTGAAGTTTGCGATTTTGCGAGTGATTGCAACCACCGGGCTTGGGGTGTTGTTTGCGTTTTATCTGCCTAAATGGGTGGGTTTGACTGAAGAGTGGGGAACACCCGGCTTGACCGCTTCGGCCGGAATCGCTGGCTGGATCGAGTTTTATTTATTGCGCAGATCCTTGAATAAAAAAGTCGGCAGCACCGGCTTACCGGTTTTATTTCAATTCAAAGTCTGGGCGATTGCTCTGGTAAGTGCCGGTTTTGCGGCCGCAGTAGTGCGCTTGGCTGTGATGCCGGAAATTCATGTCATCATTCGTGCGGTGATCGCCGTCGCAATCTACGGCCTGCTGTATTTTGGATTGGGTTTTGCCTTCCAAGTCGAGCAGGCCCGTGGGTTTATTGATAAAGTACTGCGAAGATTGAAGCGCTAGTAGTAAGTGCCCCAGCCATAAAGATCCAGGTAAATGGTGCCAGAGCTTAGATAAAATCTAACCTGGCCGTTGTGATATCCCTCCCACATGGGACGGAATCCCACTTGCGTGAAGCAACTTTGACCAGGTCTAAGTTTGCCATAGCAGTTGGTGTTGTAGGTAAACGACTGACCCCATAACTGGACGTTGTTCACGCGAACATCGCAGTCGGCATTGTTGGTCAGCCGGAAGGTTGAGTACCGTGTGTAGTAGGTCGGCGTATTCGGGAAGGTGTAGCTGTAGTATTGGGACGATCCGCGATCGTTATCAATCACCAGTTCTGCTGTGACTGTGGGTTTTTCGACACTCGCGTAAGTTGAAACGGGAGCCGCGAGGAGTACAAGGGCACTTAAGGTCATAAGACATAATGCTTTCATGGGTCCTCCTTACGAATAGTTTTGTTGAAGAAGAAATTGGTCGCAAAGGATATTCGTAGTATGCTTTTTTCGTCATGAATGATTCATCACTGTGGTCGCCACTAAAAATTTCGGTTTATCGTAACTTTTGGATCTGTGCTTTTTTGTCAAATCTTGGAACTTGGATTCAGGATGTGGCAGCAAGCTGGGTGATGACACATCTATCGACTTCGCCCCTTATCATTTCACTTTTATCTTTCACCAGTAATTTACCAGTCGTGTTCTTAAGTATCGCCGCGGGATATTTTGCGGACCTGGGATTTCGTCGTCGGATTTTATTGATTTCTGAAAGCATGATGTTCGTCGCGGCGGCAGTGCTGGCGTACTTGGTCTGGTCTGAAAACATCACAGAGGGACTGTTGTTATTGTTGTCACTGGTCATGGGGATTGGGTTTGCTCTTTCAAATCCACCGTTTCAAAGTGTTCTGACTGATTTGGTACCCAGTGAAAAACAGGCGCAGGCCGTCTTGGTTTATTATATCGGTATCAACGTCACGCGGGTTCTGGGACCGACAATCGGTGGAGTTATTCTGGGTGGTGCCGGCCCGGCGATTGCGTTCCTGTTGAATAGTTTATCTTTTCTGGGGCTGATTTTATTTTTCTGGAAGTGGCCAGTGAAAGAGGCAGCCGTTCCCAAGGACGAGAAAAAAGAAGTTAAATTCAGCCAGGATGAATTCAATTTTCTGTTCTCGTTTCACAACATGAAGTTGTGGGTGGAAATTTTCATCGTTACATTTTTCGCCTCGAGTTTGTGGGCACTGTATCCGACCCGCGGGCGCGTGGAGTTGGGGTTGAACAGCTGGCAGTACGGTTCATTGCTAGGATTTTTAGGTCTAGGAGCTTGTTTTAGTTCAATTTACTCCAGCAAGATCATGCAGCCAGAGCGAACATCCCTGTCACTGGCGGGAGCTTACTTTGTCTATGCCGTCGGCTTGTTTTTCATTGGTGTGGCCCCTAGTTATATTTTCATGTGCCAAGGGATGTTCTTTGCGGGGATTGGCTGGCTGATTTTGGCGACATTGATGAACATGAGTTCCCGACAGTTGACGGGCAAATCTCATTTGAAAGCCACCATGCTGGGTGTGTTTCTGGCTGTGTTCTATGCGGGTATGGCACTGGGATCTGTCAGTTGGGGTGCGTTTGCGCGCATGGGAACTTCGACAGCTGCAATGACAACATCAGCGGCTGGACTTACGGTCATTGCTTTGTATAAGTTTTTAAGCTCCAAGAAAATCGTCGAGTCATAGCCTGCCAACTTGTAAGGTGTGAGCAGGTTGGTGTCGGGATAATATTTATTCAGTCTTCCTTATCCCGGAGGCACACGATGAAAATATTATTTTTCTTTTTTCTTCTTACTTCCATGGCCCATGCTGAAACAACGGAGCTGGGTCCCCCCGAGAATATTGGTTTGGGGCAGGCATCAAGTTTCGTAAAGAAAGATGATGCCCAAAACATAACCTCCTTGGGAATTGTCTTTTCTGGCAAAGTTTTGGAAGGACTTCCGGCAGATGTGAGCGGGCATGAGTATGAATACATTCTAAAGCTTCCCGCAGGAGTTACGATCCCTCCGTTCAATCACCTCACAATGAATTGGAATCCGCACGGTCACGACCCTGATGTTATTTATGGAGTTCCCCATTTTGATTTTCATTTTTACTTTATAAGCGAACATCAGCGTCACCAGATCAAGTGTGATGGATCAGACGATGCCGTCTGTATGAAGCAACCCATCGCTGAATATAAACCTGCCTACTACATTGCGGGACCCGGTGGCGTGCCGATGATGGGGTGGCATTGGGTGGATCTGCGCTCGCCGGAATTTAATGGTAAGCCTTTTACGGCGACCTATATTTATGGGTTTTATAATGGTGAGATGATTTTCCTGGAGCCGATGATCGCGCTATCGTATTTACAGACGAAACCGCAATTCGCGGCAGACATTCCACTTCCTCAGAAAGTGGCTTTTCCAGGAAAGTATCCGAACCGTTATTCTTTAAGTTATGATTCTGTTCAAGACACCTATTGGTTGTCTCTCGAAAACCTGACAGATATCACGGGGCTGAATTAACTTATAATCCTTTGGTGGTTGCGACTCTTAAGGCCGCTTCGCTGTTGGTGATTGTAGCCGGCACGCGGGTCTCTTTGCTCACAATACCAAAAGGAATATCACCCCACCAGTTTTCGATGATGGTGCCATCTTCATTGGTCGTGCTCAGTTTGCAGGTCTCGTATTTTCCCGGAGTCGTTTGCAAAGTCTCAATGGTGCCGCCGTTTTTTTGGCAGTTGGCCAGGGTCTCTTTATATTTTTCGGGTGTAAATAAATCTGCGGATTCGATGGTTTCTGAAAGTGACTCTGAGCCCAGCTTGGTGTGAACTTTAACTTTCCAAAGCTTGCTGCTGGAGTTGAAGCCAATGACCTCTTTGGTGATCTGAACTTCGGAGGTGTTTCCGGTGGCTGTTTTGATATTTCCTGACCACGTCACTTTGTCGCCGATGTTGGGGTAGGCCTGAACGATGGCGGAATAAAAAATCACAAATGTAAAAAGATATGCGGTACGTGTTGTCATAGGGACCTCCAAAGTGCCTTATTGGCAGGCTTTAATGAGGATGGCATAGGGACTTCGTCTTGGGGGACGAATTTCTTCCATGGGATGTTAGGAATCAAGGTGAACAAAGCAGTGCATTAAATCCGGTTTTAATGGTCTAGGAATTTCCCTCGAGGTAAGCTTCCGGCCATGAAGGACTATCTGAAATATTTAGACGAAGTTTTGGGCCTGCAAAAGGTCATGTTGGGCGACATGCCATCTGCTGCGGTCGTGAATGCCACAGAGACTAGAACACAATTCTTCACGCAAAAAGGTCCTTACTCCACTTCCGAGATGGTTCACCGGGAGTTGGTGTTTTTAAATATTCTGACTCAATCCAAAGAAAGTTTCTTCCTGAAAGAAACCCGCGATCTTTTTGATAAAATGAAAGTCGCGATGAAACTTAAAAATATTCAGGTGCTGGAGCTCGATTGCACGGTCGAGGATCGTTCGTTGTTGCCCTCAGAGCTTGCCAAGTTTTGCGAAAGCAAAGTGGTGGTCGTGTTCAGTTCCTTTCCTAAGGATCTGGGCGAGATGATCTACAAAGGCCCTGGTAAATGGATTGAAACCTACAGTCCGGCGTATTTGCTGGAGGACGCGGCGGCAAAAAAAGTCGTCTGGAATGATCTACAAAAAGTCATGAAGGAGTTAAGTCTGTGAACTCGCTCTTTGTCTCTGTACTTCTGTTAATGATGTTGGGGACAAGCGTGTCCCAGGCTGCGACCTGCACACTGGCTGTGACCGTTAATGATGCTATCACAGCATCAACCACTGATTATCTGGAAAGAGCTGAAAAGCGCGCCGTCGAAAATGGCTGCGAATCCATATTCGTCAGAGTGAATACGCCGGGTGGAAGTCTGCAAAGCACGCGAAGAATCGTGGAGCGCATGCTGGCCTCAAAAATTCCTTACCTGTGCCTGATCACTCCGCAAGGAGGACACGCCGGCAGTGCGGGCGCGATCATTCTGCAAGCCTGTCATGTCAATGGGGGAGTGAAGGCCACCAATGTCGGGGCGGCGACGCCGATTCTGGGTACTGGCGAAAAAATGCCGGACGATCTTCGTAACAAGATGATCAATGATACCGTCAGCTGGCTGGAAGGCGTTACCAAGCTTCGCTGTCGTGATTTAAAGTTTTCCAAAGAAATTGTCACAGATGCCAAGTCATACAGCTCCACTGAAGCGGTTGAAATGAAAGCCCTGGATATTTTGGGTGAGGATGAATCAGACTTTCTGCAAAAGTCCGAAGGACGAAAAGTCCTGATCGCGGGCAATGAAACTATCGCAGTCAAAGTTGGCGATCTGCGCGAGTTCTCTCCGGATACGCGCTATCGTATTTTAAGCTTCATCGCAGATCCGGAGTTTGCCTATTTGCTTTTCATGGGAAGTTTGGGGCTGTTGTATGTGGAACTGACACATCCGGGGCTGGTGGCACCAGGTGTGATCGGTGGCATTGGTCTGGTGTTTTCCCTGATCGCATTTCACAAATTGGAAGTCGTATGGGGCGGTCTTGCCTTGATCCTTCTGGGAATTGCCTTTTTGATCGCAGAAATATTCATTCCAAGCTTTGGGATATTGGGTATCGGTGGTCTAGTATCGCTGTTCGTTGGAAGTGTATTCCTGTTTGATAAAGCCACTGGATATTCATTGCCATACACAGTGATCCTGCCAGTGGTGCTGGCCATTGGGGCTGTGTTCTTTGGTATTGGATATTTGGCTTTAAAAACTTTGCGTCTGAAGTCCAAGGACTCGGATGCAGATTTGAAAGATTCTGTAGGCAAGGTGACCACGGTCGACGAGACAGGACACAAAGGACAGATCAGTATCATGGGGGAAACCTGGAATTTTGTTTCCGAGGATTCCCTGAAAGCTGGTGAGCGGGTCACGGTGACGGCTCGTCAGGGTTTAACTTTAAATGTAAAAAGATATAACAAGGAGCAAGTGTAAATGGAATTTATGATAATTATACTGGTGTTCGCAGGTATCATCCTGAGCGCCATGGTTAAAATTTTGAATGAGTGGGATCGTGGTGTGGTTCTGCGTCTGGGTAAAGCTGTCGGAGTGCGCGGACCTGGTTTGATTATTTTGATTCCCTTCATCGAGAAAATGATCAAAGTCGATACTCGTACAATTGCCATGGACGTAAAACCTCAAGACGTGATCACGAAAGACAACGTCTCCATGCAGGTGAACGCTGTGGTTTATTTCAAAGTGATCTCGCCAATGGAAGCGATCACTAAAATTGAAGACTTCTATTTTGCTACAAGTCAGTTGGCGCAAACCACTTTGCGTTCTGTGATGGGCCAATACCCATTGGATGACGTGCTTGAACACCGTGATAAGATCAACGGCGCACTTCAAGGCATTCTTGATAAGCATACTGAGTCGTGGGGAATCAAAGTAACGATGGTTGAAGTGAAGCAAATCGACCTTCCCAAAGAAATGCAACGTGCGATGGCGCGTGAGGCAGAGGCTGAGCGTGAACGCCGTGCGAAGGTTATTAGCGCCGACGGGGAGGTTCAGCGTTCTGAAAAGCTTGCGGCCGCTTCCCAAATGCTGGCAAGTTCCCCATCTGCTCTGCAGTTGGCGTATTTGCAGACTTTGACAGAGATTGCTGGCGATAAGACCAACACAATCATCTTCCCATTGCCGCTGGATATGGTTAGACCGTTCCTGAACGCCGCAAACGAAAACTAGACTTTCATCCTTCGGGGTTTGTTTGGTTTAATAGAAGAACTGCTGAAAGAGGCCCAAGGATTGGGGCCTCTTTTTTTTAATCTCTAGGACGGAGACAAGTTTTGAGAATTTTCTGGGCAATCACCTGCTTCATAGTTGCACTCACCTTGGCGATTTCCGATGTGCAGGCACAGACTCCCGCTAAAACAGCTCCGCAATTTGACAAAGAACTGGTTCGAGTTCGCATTTTAACAAACTCCAAAAAAGTTCAAGTCGCTGGTCAAAGTCTGCGTTTTCAGATTCTGTCACAACCGTATCGTCCTGTGGCGATCCCACAAAGTGGTGCAGCTGAAGTGCGCGTGATGCGAAAAAATGGCAAACACGTCTGGGCGTTGCGCCTGAACAATCGCGATAATGAGCATCTGTTTAAGGAAAAGTATCTGATGATCCAAGGCGAGAACCTGCGCGTCGGTGGTCAAAGCCTTCCATCCCGTGTGATGCTGGCTAAGGGTGCCGGCGATCAAGTGGATGTGGTAGGTGTGTTGCCATTGGATGAATATATCGCAGGTGTCCTGGCTTCAGAAATGCCGATCAGCTGGCCGTTGGAAACGTTGAAGGCTCAGGCCGTGGCCGCAAGATCATATGCACTGGCAGTGATGGCAGAGCGTGAAGACAAAGCCTATCACTTGGAAAGCTCCGTGTTGGATCAGGTGTTTCGTCATATTGCTGGGGACGATTCCGATCCCAAGCTAAAGAAAGCCCTTCAGGCTGTGCATGAAACTGCGGGAATCAAACTTATCGATCGCAGTCATAAAGTTTTAAAAGCCTACTATCACGCCGACTGCGGGGGACACACGACTCACGCAAAAAATGTGTGGAGTGGGGGCGTTAACAGCGGTGTTGCCGTTGATAATTCCTGCCCGACAAATCCCAAAGCCAACTGGACGGTGAAATTCACCCGTTCAGAGATTGCCGATAAATTGAAACTTCCATCCATTCAGGAAATCACGTTGGATCGCATGACTGGCGACACCCGTATTCGTGGCGTGCAGGTCGCAGTCAATGAAACAGATAGCAAATATATCTCAGCGAATGAATTTCGTCAGGCCCTGGGATTTACAGAGTTGCGAAGCACATTGTTTGACCTGAAAAAGAATCAGGATGAATTTGTGTTTACGGGGCGTGGGTTTGGTCATGGTGTCGGACTTTGTCAGTGGGGCAGCAGAGCCTTGGGACTTAAAGGGAAAAACTTTAATCAGATTTTAAAGCACTACTATCCAGCTGCGCAAATAGCTCAGAACTAATAATAGAAATCAAACGGAGGCAGTGAAGGCACTGCCTCGAATGCTTGTACCTTCGGTGTGAAAGAGAAAATCTGCACACGCTTTTGACCTTTGACGCCAACCCAGTTTTCCAGGATGTCGTTGTAGCCCCCAGAAGCCTTTAGCATGCCCAAACCCAATTCAAACTTTTTAACCAGTTCCTTGGTGTCCTTGTGGGACTTGGAAAAGTGAACATAAATGGGTTCTTCAGACATCTCCATGACGATTTGAAACTGGTTTTTGAATTCGGGAGTCGTCCTTAAATAGTAGTAGTAGACAAACTCATCCACCGCCGCGAACGAGACACGATTGGATTTAAGCATCATCAACGAGGTCTGATCACTGGAAGTGAAGACTTTATTGATATTCATGTTGTCGTCGAACTCTTTACCAAAAGGAAACTCCGCCGGCAGAGCCACGGATTGCCCTTCCAGATCTTTGATCTTTGAGGGTTTCTTTTTGGCGGTGATGGCGTTGGCGATGATCAGGCCTTTGCTTTTAAAGAGAGGCTCTTTGGGAAAAACAACGGAAAGATCCAGCTCCTTGGAGCGGGCGGAATTAAAACAGGCGACATATTTGCCGGTTTGAGTTTGCGCAATACAACGAGTGTAGGGGACTTGGACGAGTTCGACCTCTTCGCCAGCATTTTTAAATGCTTTCAGGACGATATCAACGGACATCCCTACGGGGCGATTGTCTTTTTTAAATGCAAATGGAGGCCAGGAGTCTTCGACAAGGATTTTAATCGGTTTAGATAGGGCCACAGTCGGCAGCACAAGGAGGAACGCGAGAGCGAATATATAGAAACAAACCGATTTCATGGCTGTGGTTTAACAGGCAGAGTATCGGCATACAGCTTACTTATCTGTAATTGAACTAAAAACCCATGAATACTCGGGCAGCAAACATAAATACAGCACCGAGAATTAAAACATTTGTTGCAGAGACAGTCATTTCGCGTCCTTTTTGAATTGTGATACATCCCATTTCGGTAATGTTAGGAAAAATCTTAAATGTTATTTTTGCGTCTAACTAATGTGCATGTCTTATTTTTAGAAAAGGTGCCCTTTTTGCGCTCGCCCCTTGGTGGTTAGTCACTGGAAGGGTGTTTGTTTCAGATTGAGAAACCGCATAAATCCCAAGTTAAATTAGATAATTACAAGGCCTTCAGGATCTTGGCACAGGCATAGCAATACCCAACCTCGAGGGCTCACCTTTGAAAACGAGCCCTTGAAAGAGGATGGTATGAACAACAAATTTAACGCTCCAATGATGATCTTGGTTACTGCAGTGGCACTGATGGGTGTCGGGTGCGGAAACAATAAGATGGTCGTCGCAGGTTCAAATCAGTCTGTGAATACATCCGGCAACGAAACAGGATATATTCCAACTTCACCAGATGGCAGCACGGGTACTGACACAGGTACAGGCTCTACTGCTTATTCAAATGAGGCGACATTCACTCCAGTGAATATGAATGAGTTGAATGCTTATGTTGGAACTCGTCCATTGAATGATCCGCAAAATATCAAAATCAAGATTCAACTATCTCAAGTTGAAAGCACAGGCCGCTTCGCTGGCTCAGTTTCTTTGTCTTATACAGATACTGGCATGGTTTACACTGGAACTTTCTCTGCGGGTTCTGGCAGAAATGCTGAATACAAGGGTTTGAAAGACAACAATTCCCTGGAAGCGACTTATAATACTTGGTTCAAAATCAATGGCAGCTCTGTGTTCACGGGTTTCTTCCAGGATCAATGGGGCGGTGTTGTGTTGGTTATCGATAAATTGACCACTCAAGGTGATATCTCTGGCGGTGGCGGTATGGTTGCTTCCGGTTCTTTGTACTACAAGAACTTTGCTCAATCCTACGCAACTCAGTCTCCGTACAGATTCTGCTGGTTCATCTATGACGGTCCTTACAACTGCCGCGCGGATTCAGTGATCAACAAATCATCTCTGACTCCAGGTAACGGTTATAAGAAGCTTGGTACTTTCACTGGAATCTCTTACACGGCGGCTTTCCAGTAATTGAGTGAATTGAAATAGAATTGAATTTTAGAAGTTAAATAAATCGAGGAGTAACTATGGAAAATTATGAATATAGAAAGCTGAGCTTTCCGGGAATGATCCTGCGTTTGGCAGGTGCATTGGCGGTGACAGCTTTGATGACAGCTTGCCCAGGTAAAAATGATGGTCCAAACGGTAACAGTTGGGTCACAGCAGCCAACTTCGTAAGTCCCACTCAAATGGGATCTGTACAAGGTGTGAACCCGATGAACTCGGTTTCATTGGCCTTGAATGTGATCGTTGAGAGCGGTGCTGCAACTTACAATGGCACTTATCAAAATGGATATTACCCGGCGAACTATAACACTGGTTATTATCCAAACGGCACTGTTCCTGGTTACTCCAATATTGGTACGAATCTGAACCTTTACACAGGCCCCGTGGCTTTCCAAGGGACAATGACGGTTGGTACTAACTGGTATGATCTTTATGGTTCCGGTTGTCAGGTTGCACCGGGCACTTACACGGTAGAGACTGCAACTCGCGGTAACATGGCGAATGCGGGAATGATGTCGACAGTGGTGCTTGTGGCAAATCCAGGTAACATCGTGATGGAAATCAACGGCGGAATGATCAATGGCAACCGTTTGGTGGCCCTTCCTCCAGGTGGTATCCACGTAGCTCAAGTAAACGGCGCTGTTTGCAGCCCGGTGTTTGGCGGATCTTTTAACTAAGACGCTTCTTCAGATGGCTTAAAATTGAAAACCGTCCGGTGCTGACCTCGCAGCAACGGGCGGTTTTTTATTTTGTTTTAGTGACATAATATTTCTTGCGCTCCGTCTAAAGTCTGGTTCTAATATTCTTATGGAACTACCTCTTTGGATCGACTTCTTTGATGAACTGCAAAACGTACGTGGACGTTCCCAAAATACGGTGATGGCGTATCGCCGTGACCTGGAACTCTATATCGAATATCGCAAAACCCATAATAACGTGACTGGCTTCTACGAATTTATGAAGAAGCAAAAGCTTTCCACGCGCTCTCAAGCCCGTGTGATCTCTTCCTTGCGCACGTACTTTAAGTTTTGTGAGACCCGTGGCCACAACAGCCCGGAGCTGCGTGAGCTAAGACCACCAAAGGTGAAGGTCGGCTTACCGAAGGTTTTGACTCCCCAGGAGTTCCAGCAGCTGTTTGATGCGGCTGAGGTGAATGATCCGGTGAAAACCGCGCGCAATCAGCTGACGCTGTTATTCCTTTATGGTTTGGGCTGTCGTGTTTCCGAATTGATTTCTCTTAATGTGACGGATTTTAATCAAACAGATCGTTGGATCAAAGTTCTTGGCAAGGGCAGCAAGGAACGTTTGGTTCCTTTGACTGAAAAACTGGCGGAAACATTGACTCAGTATCTGCGCGAGCACCGCTCAGTTCTGACGAAAGACAACACTCCATCAATCCTGATCAATGACCGCGGTCATCGTCCTTCCCGTGTTGACGTGTGGAGATGGCTTGCCAGCTGGTCGACGCGTGCAGGGTTTGCTGAACCGGTAAATCCACATCGCTTCCGTCATGGCTGTGCCACGGCTTTGTTGGAAAGTGGCGCGGACCTGCGTTCGATCCAAATGTTGTTGGGACATGCAAGTATTCAGACGACCCAGATTTATACGAATGTGACGACGAACACGATGACTCGCACTATTGAGGAACATCATCCACTGTCGCAAATGGCGGAAGTGGAAAAATAGTCCGGACCTCGGTTTGAAATTTTCTAATTTCTAAAAAAGCCCACACTGGTTGTGGGCTTTTTCTTTGCTGGCAGTGTCTGCCATGAAATTAAAATCACTTATTCGCGAAAATGATGTCCTCGTTCCGGTCGAGGTGGAAATCAACTTTACTCCGGGCCTGCCGCAAATCCAGTTTCTGGGTTTGCCTGACCAGGGAATTCGGGAAAGTATTCACCGAATCAAAAGCGCCATTCGTGCGCAAGGTTTTGAATTCCCCAAATCACAACAAGTTTTGGTTAATCTGCGCCCTAATCACTTGAAAAAATCCTCCCGCGGCCTGGAGCTTGCCGTGGCCATGGGGATTTTGTGGGAGTCAGAACAAATCCCGAAGCCTGATGACACTGTGATGGTGTACGGGGAGCTGGGACTTTTAGGAGAAGTTTACGAGCCCGGGGATCTGACCACGGATTTTGAGCCTGACGGAAAAGTCTTAGTATGGACAGGGCAGACACAAAATACTTCGGCGGTTTTTGATCGCTACGAGCTTGGTTGTTTGCAGGATATTCGAGAGCCGGTGGAGATCGCAGCGGTTCCGCGCGAATACGAGGTGCGAAGACCCGAGGCAGATTTGCAGCTTCGCTTTCCGGAACGGCAGGCAAGGCTTTTGGAAGTGATTGCGCTGGGCGAACACTCGGTGCTTTTGGCGGGGCCTGCGGGTTCTGGCAAAAGCACCATCGCACGCACGCTTTCGGCTTTGCTCGCGGCGCCCACCCAGGAAGACATGCACACAATTTCAAAAAATAATCGGGGCGGCAGCGAGGCCCCTCTTCGCTGGCGTCCCGTGGTTCATCCCCATCATTCGACCACCGCTCTTGGGTTGATTGGTGGGGGTGTGCCCCCTTTCAAGGGCGAGATCACCCGGGCCCACAAGGGCATCATGATTCTGGATGAGCTGCTCGAGTTCAACGTGCGCGCGCAGGAGGCTTTGCGCGAGCCCATGGAGGAATCCATGATCCGCATTCGCCGCAGTCGCTACGTTGAGGAGTTCCCGGCAGAGTCATTGATGATTGCGACGACCAACTTATGCCCGTGCGGTGATTGGGTGCCGAAATCGAAAGTCGTCTGCGGCAGATCACTTAAAAAATGTCAGTCCTATATGGAGCGCCTCTCGGGTCCGTTGGTGGATCGGTTTCATATTACGTTTTTCACCAAAAAACGTGAGGACGGGGACTCGGTATCTGGCGAGGAAATCCTGGAAAAGTTGGAGGCCAGTCGCCGCTTTCGCGCGAAGCTTTCGATTCAAGATGCGCGCTTTAAGAAGCTCGCCAGTCGGTGGAGTTTTGAAGAATTGGTTTTGGATCTGCCCAGCTTTTACATGAAAGAACTCTTCCCTAAAGAGATCTCCAGCCGCCGTCGCGAGCTCGCGACGCTGCGAGTCGCCAGAACTCTGGCCGACCTCGAGCAAGTCGAAAAGCTTCAGCCTCAGCATGTTGAGAAGGCCCTCAAGATGACCTTTGAACCCGTCGAAGCGTTAAAACGTCTTGGATGTTGAAATATGCATAAAATATGTATAATATATTCGGAGGTGCTTAATGCCGAGAATTAGGTACCTTCAGTCTATTTTGTTCGGGATGTCCGTGTGGATTTACTATAGTGATCATGGTTTTCCCCATGTCGAAATTTACCAGGGCAAGCCGGAAAATTTTGAAGCCCATTTAAAGCTGAATATTCTGAATTTTGAACCTCTCGAAGTGAATGGCTTTTCCGAGCGCTCGGTTCGACTGATTATTAAAAAGCTCCAGCCGTACCGGGAAGCGTTGTTAAAGGATTGGTATGAAATCGTCAAAGAGTAAGTTAAATTACGGCAACATCGAAGTGGATGAGCGAATCTTTGATCCCGAAAGTACGAAAGTACGCATTTCAACTATGATTGATGCGGACGTCGTTTTCGCATTAAGGGAGCGGGCGAAAAATGAGAAAACAAAGTATCAGACTCTCATAAATAAGATTTTGCGCCAGGCGGTTATGGGGGGAGACCCTCTTCATATTGATGAGATCGAGGCAGCATTGCTAAAGCGAGGCTTCGTTAAGAAAGCTCGTGGATAGGCTTAAGCTCACTTTTAAAGCATTTTAAAGCGTTTTGAAGATCACATAATGTTTAAAGTTGACTTAAAACACTGATTTCAATAGATTGGGTCTTCGCGTTTACTCAGAGGTGGGTTGGCCGAGAAGCTAGGCACGGCTCTGCAAAAGCCGCTAGAGCGGGGCGGTACCGCTATCCACCTCCAATTTTAAAAACCGCCTTTCCAGGCGGTTTTTTTATTTCTGCTTACAGTCTATTGATGTTCTTTGATCGATCCGTCGGAATCCTTCATATCACGGGTTCCTTGCGGTGCTTTGAGTGACTCGTCAATACGAGGATCTGAAGTGGCACGACGGTCTCGATTGATTTCCTGAGAGCTGGATGAGCGGGTGGGTTTCGTGCCGAATTGATCATCGTGCTCGTAAGTTGGATCGCCGGGTTTCACTTCCGTCGAAGTCCGTGGTGCTGCAAAAGTCGTGATTGAGCCCAAAATAAACAAGCTGGCAAGTATAAGTGTTTTCATAAGATCTCCTTCACAAAGACATCGTAGCAATCTTTGAAAGGAGAGGACATTGGACGTTGTTGGAATACATGGATCAGACCGAGGGCAGGCCCTATCGGGTGTGGATCAGGCTGTACTCTTCGTTGACCTTCAGGCAGTTCATGTCCGCAGAGTGAGCTGCTTGAATTCCCAAGACAGCGTCTTCAAAAACCAGACAGTCCGACGGCGTGATTTTCATCTGATGGGCGGCCATTAGGAAACAATCCGGTGCCGGCTTTCCTTGCGTATAGTCTTCGGCACAAACCAAGAGTTCAAAATAAGGCTGAAGCTTCAGTTGATTCATGGTCAGTTCAACGATCTTTCGGCGGCTGCCAGTCACGATCGCCATCGGCAATTTACCGTGATAGTGCTCGATCACATTCATCACTGATTTGATGGTGCTGACTTCGTGCAGACCTTCCAGGTAATGCACTTCTTTTTCTTTCAGGAATTGCTCAGGATTGATGGAAGACTTATGCAATTCATTCATCATCTCCACGATGCGATGAGTGGGGCGGCCCGCCCAGGACATGTGCTGTTCGCGGCTCATGGAAAGGTCGTATTTCGCGAGCGCCTTGTTCCAGGCGCTTAAGTGCGCTGGCATCGTGTCTGCCACCGTGCCGTCAAAATCAAACAACAGAGCCTTAAATTCTTGCGCGGGAAAAAACTGCTTCAACATGACTGCAGTCTAGCACACTATTCGCGAGGGCGCGACTCTAATAGTTCCACCTCGAAGGTCAGATCCGAGTGAGGTGGAATCTTGCCCATGGTCCGCTCGCCATAGGCCAAGACTGCGGGGATGTGAATTTTCCGTTTGCCGCCGACCTTCATTCCCAAGACTCCCAGGCTCATGCCTTGGATGACTTTTTTGGAGCCCACCACAAATTCAAAAGGACGTCCGTGATTTAAGGAAGAGTCAAATACGGAGCCGTCGCTCAGGGTGCCGGTGTAGTGAATGAAGACCAGGGCGCCCTTGCTGGCGATTTCGCCATGGCCAAGGTTGTGATCGGTGATTTGAACTTGCGCATCCATTTAGAACCTCAAATACAAGTGAAAGTTGACGCCGGGATTGCGGGTGAAAGTGTGTTCCTGTGCGAAATCAATATTGGGCTGAACTTGATAATCCAATATGTTTTCGTAGAGCACCTGCACGAAGGCCACCGACAGGTTGTAAGAGTACAGTTGGTAGTTCGGGCGATTTTTTGAAGTAAAGAAGATATTGTACGAGATACTTTCCGATTTGGTGAACCATTGTCCCAGAGCCACACCGTTGGTGACGGTATAAAGATGATCGCGATCGATATAATCTCCTTCATTGATGAAGGTCAGATTGAAATGCCGGCTCAGGTAAAAGTTGAAATTGATTGCCTGAAAAGTCCCTGTGCCTTTTTCTGCATCGGCATAAAACTGCAATTTGGGATTGATGTGATAGTCGCTGGTTCTTTCAGCGATACTTTCAAACGTCAGTGTGTGTGAAAAGCTGGGTGTCGCAGTAAAGTTGATGCGCGGTTGAAACGATGTCCTTACGTTTCCCAATTGTCGAAAAAAACCAAAAGTCGCGCCGGGGTTTCTTTCTCTGGGAGCATTACGCACGTAGTTCTGCGCAACACCCCTTTCGGAGGTTTCGTCATAAGATGTGAATGTCACTTGCCAGTATTCTTCCAGGTTTGGAAGTCGAAAATTGAAATCCAGATTGAGGTCATTTCTTAAACTGTCGTAGGAGTTGATATACGCGCCAACTTCGATGACAGCCGTAGTTTTATTGGCGTCCCCCGAATATTTCTGCCCTGCCAGAAACAAATCCAAACCAGTGGCGAAACTATCCAGCCAGCTTGAGATATTAATATTTCCCTGGATCAGGTCCGCTTCCAAATCGGAATCCGCGGGAGGCTTCGTTGCCGCTGTGCTGATGGATGCAAATAACATTACAAGCAGAGCCAAAAGGCAACGCTGTGTTTTGTTAGTGTATAAAGATAATGATTTTTCAAGCATCAACCATTAGGCTCCAAGTATGGCTTATATTAATCGCACACTTTCCCTTCTGTCTCTGAGTATCTTGCTCGTTTGTGCAGAATTTGCTTTTGCTTACGTGCCTCAGCGCGGGAATGTGATGATGTATTTGGGGCCATATACTTACAAGACAGAGTATAACGGCACGTTGTCTGATTTAAAGCAGGACACCGGTGGCGTATCCTTGATAGCTTCCGGGGATGTCAGCGATCATGGTGCCCTGGAGATGGCCGCGATCTACATGCATAAATATTATTTCCGTGATGAGTCCAACGGGCGAAGTCTTGTGCAACGAACTCAGACGATGCATATCACAGTTGCGTATCGGCGCTACTGGGCGCCTTCATTTGCAACCTCACTGGGAATTTATACGAACTACCCGATGGGTAATATCAACACCGTTCACAACGATTTTGCCGATTCGGAAAACATAAAAACGTCGGCCTCAAAACCGTCGGAAACGGGCATCGATTTGGCATTGCAGGGGGAGTTGTGGCAATCGGGATTGTGGGCTGTGATGGCGGAGGCCCGATATTCCTATGCTTTGACCTATGAGCCGAACGAGTATTCAAATCAATATGGATTGTTTCTGGGAGTGCGCTATTTTATTCAAAGTCGGGTTGAGAAACCAAAGACTCTGATTGAGGCGGAAAATGAAAAGCCGCCAGAAATTAAAACTCCGCAGGAGCGGAATAAGGAAAAGGCTGCTCCCGTAAAATCGAGCAGCCCTTAAACAAAATTACGCTTTTTTAGCGTCCAGGTATTTTCTTTCGAACCAGAATGTTCCAAATGGCAGAACCGCCGCAAAGAAAGCCTGAATGCGCATTTTCCAAGTCCAATTCAACTCACTCGCCAAAAAATTAGCGAACAACACGTAACCGATGAACAGGAAACCATGGATCGGACCCATGGCTTTCACCACTGCGGGATTGCCTGCCATGTATTTAATCGGCATTGCGATGAAAAGAAGAGTCAGGAAAGATAGACCTTCGAGCCAACCTAAAACTTTAAAAGCTTGAACCATAATTCACCTCGTTTCTAAGTAGATGGATAGCGTGAACCAGGGGTTCGCGCACTGAAAATCTTTGCGTTAATTATGCAACAAATTACTGCGCTTCGGGGAACTTTGTGGAAAGCTTTGGAGTATGTATCGCATCTGGCAGTTCTTACGACGTATTTTTTCTGGAAATGTTTTTGAAATCTACACGGACGGCAGCTTTAAGCATGGCAAAGGTGCCTGGGCTTATGTGGTGTCGCGCAAGGGTGTTATCGTTTGTGAAGGCTTTGCCGCACAAAAGAAAACCTCCAGCAACCGAATGGAGTTTCAAGCCGCCATTGAAGCCATAAAATCCCTGCCCGCAAACAGTCGCGGTGTCCTTTACACCGATTCACGAGTGATGCTGGAGGCGGTTGAAAAAAGTGAGCGCTGGGCCAGCAATGGCTGGGTGAAAAATCAAGGGCAGCCTATTCCGGAAGTGGACCTGATTCAGGAGCTTCATACTCTGGGACGGGCGCATCAGATTGAGTGGCGCTGGATTAAGGCGCACTCTGGCATCGAGTTTAACGAAAGATGTGACGAGCTTTGTATTCGTGCTAGAACCAAGTCCGGAGATCTTAAAGATGGATATTGATTACGATCAGCAAAACGAAGAAGTAAAGCCACCCGTGGCAATTCCCGTGGAGCAGCTCAGCGCCGAGATCCTGGATGCCGTGATTGAGTCTTTTATATTGCGTGAAGGTACTGATTACGGAGTCGTGGAAATTTCACTCGAGAAAAAGAAAGAGCAGATCCATCGTCAGCTTAAGAAAAACGAAATTCGTATCGTTTATGATTTCAATACTGAATCGGTGACAATGATGGCCGATCGCGATTGGAAAAAGCTGCCGAAGTCCTAAACTTCGGCAGAGTTTTTTTGCACTATTGGCAGTTTACGTTCATCCAGGCGTTCACGAAAAAGAACGGAGGATTCGCATAAACAAAAGCCGTGCGGTATTGAAACGGTCCCACCCAGTCAGCAAACCAGGAATTAACAATCATACCATTTTGCAACTGACCCACAGCCTGACCTTGGCAGTAAACTGTGAAACCTGTTGGATTGTACATTGTGATTGCAGCTTGATAACCATTCAGCTGGTAGTTGAATGCTGGAACCCAAGCTTGAGCGGAAGCGGAAATAAACAAAGAGGCCATAGCAGCCATCAAGAAACGCATAACGATCCCTTCAATGAAAAGTTATAATTAAGAAGGGGTAAATCGCGAAAAGACTCTTCAATCAATAAAATTGCACGATTCCTTGGCAATTGAACTCTAAACGTGATTTATTTGTAAACGGACCACCAAATGGCGCAGCGCGCACCTGTAAATTAGAAAAGGTCCTTCAGGAGCATCGGCCCGTACGTTAACCAAATGTAAAAACCAAAGCAGTTAAATACGAATGCCATCACCAGTCTCGTTCGCGTTAGTTGCGATAGGGGCATCTCCTTACCCAATACTCGAAATCCCAGAAGCATTGAATAGAGATTGCACACCACTGGAATCAGCACGCATCCCAGGACGGCATTGATGAGGCATCTTTTTGCCATATCCTGGCTCTCTTGCAGGTTCTGGTTTTTCAGCAGCAAGGTCTCGTCTTGCTCTGCGATTTTCTCGGCCTGGGAATCCTCCAGTTGCTCCAAGGATGAGGAGGCCGCCAAAAATTCATTTTCGGGAATTTCAATGATTAATTTTCCTAAAAATGTTTCCAGGTGAGGTGCCACTGAGCGGGTCATCTCATCGCGCAGACGGGGATGGAATCCCTGAGCGACTAAAAAGGATTTAACCACCTGGGCTTCAGAGAAATTGGCCACTTCAGTTAGAAAAACGTGTGTACTCATGGGGATATGCTAACCATAGAAGCGGGAACTGTCTAATTTATTAACAGTTTTGATGAGTAGATTGCTGGCATGATAGGGGCAAAAAGTACCAATTTACGGCACGGCATTTCCAATGTTTGCAGAGTAAAAAAAGTCGTCGCGATACTGAATATAGTCTGTTAGGTTGGGCCTCGGTTTTCTTCTGGAGGGTGCATGCAAACTAAGCGTTTTTTCACATTCACAATCGTTTTGGCGACGATGGCTCTTACAGCCTGTGGCAACGCTGATCAATTTGCAGCTTATAACTCCCTGGATTCTGATAATGGCCATGTGACTCTTCAAGATCAACGTGTGCATGATATCGATTCCGATGAATGGCAGACCACGTTGCCGGTACAGCCTGCAACAGTTGGCAATCCTGAAGATTTCCCTGCACCAGCTTCAGTTCCCGAGTCCGAAGAGGATGGGGCTTTGCCAGTTCAGCCAGCAACTGTTGATCCCAAAGCCGTTCCTTCTCACGGGACCGTGAGTGCTGAACAAATCGAAAAAGATCGTCCCGCAGGCAAAGACATCGTGGGCACTTCGAAACTTAAACCGACAGTTTATTATTTCCCGATTTTTGACACTGAGAAAACAACCTGTCCGGACAGTCAAAAGGTCACGCTTTACGGTCAAGGCGGTAAAACCTTGATTCGTGTTTGTAAAAAGATTTCTGATGCCTGCGGATTGCAGGGGTCTTGTTCTATCAAGAAAAATGGCAAAATCCGTTTGCTGAATATTTTGGCTCGTATCAAAGGTCAGAATCGTTATTTTGAAATCGATCGTGAAGAGTGCAAGTATGGATACGGCGTTCGCACCGTGTGTCTGGATCCTTTCCACACCTTGGCAGCCGACCTGTCCATCTATAAATTGGGCGAGGTGATTTACGTTCCTTCCGTCATCGGTTTGATTTTGCCTGACGGTACTTTGCATGATGGTTACTTCATCATTCGCGACAAGGGAGCCGGTATCATGGGTCGTGGTCGTTTTGATTTTTACTCAGGCTTTATGCCTTGGTATGACAAAACGAACCCATTCAACAAAATTGGTCTGGCTGATAAAAACACCGAAGTTCCATATATTCGTGTGACAGGGTCCAAGGCCAAGGAAATCCAGGTTCGTCGCAACTATCCAAGCATCCCTAAAGACAGCATGCCCGTGCAGTAGGGCTGTCCTATCCCGGAATGCCCACTTGAACTAAAGTGGGCGAAAGAATTCGCAGGACTTCCTTGGGGGACATCCCCACCAAAAATCCACGTTTCCCCCCATTGATATAGATTTTATCCAATTGCAGAATCGTTTCTTCCAGGTAAACGGGCATCTTCTTTTTTGTTCCAAACGGAGAAGTGCCGCCCACCTGGTAACCGGAATGACGATCGGCCACTTCTGGTTTGCAGGGATTGATACTTTTAACTCCCAACGTGCGCGCCAAATTCTTGGTGGAGACTTGCATATCTCCATGCATAAGTACAACCAGTGGTTCTTTGTTTTCGTTTTCCATGATCAAAGTTTTAATGACGGCGTGTTCAGGCACGCCCATCTCTTTGGAAGAATGGGCTGTGCCGCCTTTTTCAAGATAAGTAAACAGGTGGTAAGTCAGTTCGACCCCGTGTTTTTCAAGCTCGCGCAAGGCCAGTGTCATGGGCGGTTTGGTGTCTTGACTCATAATTTGGGTTCCTGGGATTTATCGGTATCGGAAGAATCAATATAGGTTTGTCTTTGATCCTCACGCAGCACCTCTGCCAATTGCTGCATACCCTGGCGGGAAATATCCAAAAACTGTTTTTGATCATTTCGATATTTATATTGATTGGCCAGCATCAGTTCATCATGGGTGTGGAAGCGCTCGATGATGGAGCGCGCACGATCCGCCGGATAACCCAGATCGACCAGCAGTTCGCGACTTAGCAGCAGGCTGGATTCAAAAGTTTCGCGGCGAATGTGTTTCAGATCAACCCCGAGGTCCATCAGGTCAAAGACATGGGCACGGTTGCGGGCACGGGCATAGACTTTCAAGTGAGGGTGATGTTCACGCGCGAGCTCCACAATGTGCTTGGATGTTTCCACGTCGTCGACAGCCACGATCAGATATTTCGCGGCTTTTGCACCGGCAGCATCCAGGATTTCCTGACGGGAAGCATCGCCATAGTAAACTTTATGACTGAACCTTCTTAGCAGATCAATTTGATCGGGATCATGATCGATCGCCGTAAAGCCGATGTCCTGGGCTCTTAAGATACGGCCAAAGATTTGACCGACGCGACCGAAGCCCGCGATGATGATTTCATTTTCAACGCCCTCAAAGCTGTCCCAGGCTTTGGCCGGTTTGCGCGTGGCCAGCCATGACTCGATTTTGGAATTCACAACGATCATAAAAGGACTCAGGATCATTGAAAGGGTGACGATCACCGTTAACAATTCGGAAATTTCACCGCTGATCACCTGCGAAGTTTGTCCCACACCGAAGATCACGAAGGCGAACTCACCCCCTTGAGCCAGATAGGCGGCCATGTTGCGGGAGCTGGCACTGTTAAGTTTAAGGGCTCGGCCCACGCCGTAAAGCAGGCCTGCTTTAACTGCCATATATACGAAGGTGGCAGCGATAATAAAAATCGGATTCTTTAGAATAAGATGAATATTGACGGACATACCCACAGAGATAAAGAACAGACCCATCAACAAACCTTTGAAAGGTTCAAGGTCCGCCTCAAGTTCGTGGCGATACTCAGATTCAGACAACAGAACACCTGCCAGAAAGGCCCCCAGGGCCATGGAAATTCCCATGTGCTCCATGAGGTAAGCGACACCCACGACGATGGTTAAAGTCACGCCTGTGAAAAGTTCACGGCTGCGCAAAGCGGCCACCTGTCGCAGAAATCGTCCCATTAAGGTGTAGTTGAAGATCAAAAGACCTAAAAATATTCCCGTGACACCCAGCCAGTTGACCTCCGTAGGAGTGGCTGCCTGCACCAGGCCCAGCGTTGGAATGATGGCCAATGCCGGAATGGCAGTCACGTCTTGCATCAAAAGTATCGCAAACGAAGAGCGGCCGAATTCGGTGTTAAGAACTTTCTTTTCAGCCATTGCCTGAATAGCAAAGGCCGTGGAGGAAAGACTCAGGGCGAAGCCCGCGACCCAGGCACTGTTCCAGGAAGCCCCTTGTGTTTTTACCAGCACGCCCAGAGCCAGGGTGCAGGTCAGGATTTGCAATCCACCGAAGCTGAGCAAAGTCTTCTTCATCGCCAGGAGTTTCTTGGGTTGCAGTTCCAGGCCGATCAGAAAAAGAAGAAAGACCACGCCGAATTCAGAGAGGTGTTTCACGGATTCAACATCAGTGATCAGCCCCGCTGTTTGGGGCCCAATAAGAATGCCGGCGGCAAGATAACCCAGAATGCTTCCCAGGCCCAATTTTTGGAAAATGGGTACAAGAAGTACTGATGAACAAAGGAAAGCAAGAACTTGAAGCAAATAAGAGTGTTCGACCATTTAAAAATCGTAACAAGGGGTGCTTCAGACGCCAAGGTAAATAATTTACGGTGCCCTTTGTGATTTATTTGCAGGGCGCTGTCCCGATTTAAAGACTGTCCCGATTAGGAAAATTTCATTTTGGCTTTTATCAAGAGCGGTGTAGAACCCACCCCGAGTTCAATATTATTTAAGGGAGTTTTCCAAATGAAATCTGTTAATTTACTTATCAAAGGTCTTCTTGTTGCAGCAGCACTTACTGCCTGCGCACCAGCAAATAAAAACGGGACAGTTGCTGCGGACGGCAGCTCACAAGTCATCGGTGGGGACGTGGTTAAGCCGGGTTCTCGTGTTATCCGTTCGACGGTGGGTCTTTATGATGCAAAGGCCGGTGCATTGTGCTCTGGTACTTTGATCGCTGAAAATATCGTATTGACGGCAGCACATTGCGTGGTTGGTGATCCAAAAGCATTGCAAGTTCACTTCAATAACGAAATGAAAAAATCCACGCCAGAACAAATCCGCAAAGTGGATGCTGGTTTCGTGAATACAGATTACGATCCACAACGTAAAGAAAACACCGCAGACATTGCTCTTCTTCGCTTTAAAGGCGGTTTGCCTTTGGGTTACGGCCCGGCAAAAAGATTGAAAAATTCCGGAGCCTTGGTTGAAGGCATCACTGTGCGTATCGCAGGTTATGGCTTGAACCGTTCATGGGTTATTAAATCCGGCGCAGGCACTTTAAGAACAACAGAGCTTGTGGTTGCTGACCCTCATTTCTCTGCAACAGAAGCCATGTTGAAACAATCCTTAAAGCGTGGTGCTTGCTCGGGTGATTCCGGTGGTCCGGCCTACTTGGATATTGGTGGTGAGTTGCACCTATGGGGTGTCTTGAGTCGTGGGGATGCTTTGCCAACCCGTTTGACTCCTGATTGCTTTATGTTGTCAGTTTACACTCGCGCTGACGTTTATGCGAAATGGATTGATGACGGTATGGCGCTACTAAGAGCTCAATAAGGACTCTTTAGTAAATGAATACTTAAATCTGAAGGGGAGGTCCAATGGATCTCCCTTTTTGTTTGTTAAAACACCGGATGTCCCCTCATCCAAGATTCTATAGAATCGAGGGGAGGTCTGTATGCGCATTTCTGACGTATCCATTCGCAATGCTGTTTTCTCCTGGATGCTGTTTGCGGCATTTATCATTTTTGGTTTTATTTCCTTCATGCGACTGGGGGTCAGTCAATTGCCCGATGTGGACTTTCCGGTCGTGAATGTTTCTTTGACTCTTTTGGGAGCAGCTCCTGAAATCATGGAAACTTCAGTCGTGGATCCGGTCGAAGACGCCCTGTCTTCGGTGGAGGGTGTGACTCGCATCAGTTCAGTCAGTAAAACCGGGATCGCCAATATCACCATTGAATTCGAATTGGACCGAAATATTGATGTGGCCCTGCAGGAAGTGCAAACCAAGGTGGCCCAGGCGCAACGACTCATGCCTGAAAATGTTGATCCTCCGATTATCACCAAAACCAACCCCGATGATCAGCCGATTTTATGGCTGGCTTTAATGTACGACAAAAATGATCCATATTTTTTGATGACCTACGCCAAAGACTATCTGAAGGATCGCTTTACGATGGTTTCCGGTGTGGGGGATATTATTCTGGGTGGTTATACAGATCCCGCCATGCGTGTCTGGGTGAATGCAGATAAGCTTAAGAAAAATGTGATCTCAGTGGGCGACGTGATGGAGTCTATCTATGCCCAGCATACGGAAGTGCCCGGTGGTTTTATCCAAAATCCCAAAAATGCCTTCAATGTCAGAACACTGGGGGAGTTTAAGGACGCCAAGGGTTTTGATGACATGATCATAAACCGCCGCGCAGGCATGGTGATTCAGGATCCGTACAACACAATTCGTTTAAAGGATGTCGGTCATGCCGAGGAGTCCCTGGCAGAAGTGTATCGCATCTCGCGTTTTGATGGGGTGATGGCTTTGGGGCTGGGAATAAAAAAGCAAATCGGCTCCAATGCGGTGGCCGTGGCCAACGCAGTAAAGCAACAGATGGTGGATATTCAAAAAACACTGCCTGAAGGCATGAAGCTCGGAGTGAATTTTGATTCCTCCCGCTATATTGAACAAAGTATCCAGGAGATGATCAAGCATCTGGTGCTGGCAGTGATCCTGACCTCTTTGGTGTGCTGGATTTTTCTGGGAAGCTTTACCGCGACGTTGAACGTATTGTTGGCAATTCCCACCTCCATCATGGGGGCCTTCATTGGTTTGTATTTTTTTGGATTCACTCTGAATACTTTCACTTTGCTGGGATTAACTCTGGCGATCGGGATCGTGGTGGATGATGCCATCATGGTGCTTGAGAATATATTCAGGTACAACGAACGGGGATTGCGCCCCATAGAGTCCGCCATCATCGGCGCTCGGGAAATCACCTTTGCGGCTTTGGCGGCAAGTATTGCGATCATCGCGATCTTTTTGCCGGTGGCCTTTATGAAAGGTGTTATTGGGAAATTCTTTTTACAGTACGGTATTACAATATCTCTGGCTGTGTTGCTGTCGCTGCTGGAATCTTTGACGATTACACCCATGCGCTGTTCGTCATTCGTGCATACCGGTCATCGTTCCACGCGAATTGGAAAAGCATTTGATATCTTTATGGATAAGTGGCGTGAATTTTACGCCAAATCATTGAATTGGGTTTTGTCTTTTCGTTGGACGGTGTTGTTCGCATCCGTGGCTTTTGTTGGGGTCTCATTTGTCACTGTCATGGGACTGAACCGGGAAATGACACCGATCCAGGATCAGAGTTTGTTCATCATGCGCCTGTTCTTGCCCATTGGAACATCTTTGGCGACCTCCGATCAAAAAGCGCGGGAAATCGAGAAATGGATGCGCTCACAAAGTGAAGTCAAACATCTCTATGCCAGTGTGGGTGGATTGGGATCAGGTGGCGGGAGTGATGCCAACACCGGGATGATGTTTGTGACTTTGAAAGACAAGGGTGAGCGGGGTGTGAATAAAGAACTGGGGCGCGAGTTGTCGCAGCAGGAGTTCATGAATTTTGCCCGCAAAGAACTGACTCAGGCTGTGCAAGGTGTTCAGGTGTTCATGATGGACCCATCAAGCCGGGGATTTTCAACCGGCAAAGGATATCCGATTGAATTTATTTTGCAGGGACCTGACTGGGCGAAACTTGAGGAGATCAATAACAAATTCAAAGAAGATATGAAGCAATCAGGAATGATGGTGGATGTCGATTCAGACTATCTTGCCGGGATGCCTGAAATTCAAGTGACCCCGGCGCGGGATAAAGCGGCTCTTCGCGGAGTCAGCGCGGAAGATATTGGTGTGACAGTGCAGGCGATGATTGGTGGCGTTAAAAATGGTCAATACACCAAAGGCGGACACCGTTATGATGTCTACGTTCAATTGGAAAAGGCCAAGGACCCGCGAACTGAATTTAATAAACTTCTGATTGCCAATGATCGCAACAACCTGGTTCCGCTTTCACAAGTTGCACAGATTGAACAAAAAGCCAGTCTGCAACAAGTAACCCGGGTGAATCGTCAGCGCGCTATCACGATTTATGCAAATCTGGCGTCAGGGGCTTCCCAGCAAAAAGCCTTGGATTTTATTTTTAACAAAGCCAAGGATCTCCCCGAGGGATACTTCATCGATCAATCGGGGGCCGCTAAAACCTTTCGCGAATCATTTGATAGTTTAATATTCGCTCTCGCCCTGGGCGTTTTAGTGGCCTACATGGTGCTGGCGAGTCAGTTTAATTCCTTCATGGATCCCGTGACAATTCTGATGGCATTGCCCTTCAGTATCTCCGGGGCTTTCTTTGCACTGTATCTGACGGGACAATCCATCAATATGTATTCCATGATCGGTATTCTGCTGCTGATGGGGATTGTGAAGAAGAACTCAATTTTGTTAATTGATTTTACCAACGCTGTTCGTTCACGAAAAGAAAATACGACGGCGGATTCAGCTCTGAAAGAAGCCTGTCCAATTCGTCTGCGCCCGATCATTATGACCAGTGCCGCGACGATCACCGCGGCCTTGCCGTCAGCATTGGCGACCGGGGCCGGTTCAGAAACGTTTAAACCCATGGCGATCACCCTGATTGGCGGGGTGATGGTTTCAACGCTTTTAACATTGTATGTGGTGCCTGTGGTGTACTCGTTGTTAGATCGCTTTCGCAAACGGGACACAAGGCAAAAAGATGTTCGCCTGGCATTTCAAAATGTCGGAGCCGCGGTTTCAATCAACGAAAACGGCCAGCCAGTGATGAGCGACGGAGAAGGTCTGCAGGATGATGCGGGCATCAAAACTGAAATTACCAATGAAACTGAGGAGCAAGGATTAAGGCACTGGGAGGAGGAGGAAGAGATGGAGAAGGAACATCGGGAAAAAAGAAGTTTTTTTGGATTCTTAAGAAGAAAGTATAAAAAACCGACGGGACCCAAGCCGATTTTTAGCTCGCCGTCGCCGGGCGTTCGCCGTTCCATGGGGGAAGACACAGAGAAGGCTGCGGAGCAGAGAATTGCCGAAGAAACCACCCGGATGGAAAGCCGCCATCTGCGATCCGAGGATATTGAACCTGATTTTGATCGCAATATGCCGCATGTGCAGGATGAACTGGGTGAGCAGGCCGAGAAAAATCTGGTGCGCGACGAACGCGAACGCCATCGCGAAGAAGAACGTGTGCAAAGAATGCGAGAGCATGATCGGCGCATGCGTGGTCTTGATCGCGATCACTGAGGTACGGACTTACCTCTGCCAGCGAGTCTGATAACTGATGGTGATGGTTTTTGAAAGACTCGTGTTTTCAGGTGAGCCAAATAATGTTTGATCTGCATAGGACAATGTCCAGGCACTTTCCATGCTTAGCATGTAATTGGCCATCGTAGTCCATGTGATATTTTTTTGTGAAGATCCCTTGGAGGATTGGGCGCCGGAAATTTCAATGGCGTCCTCATACATGCCCGTAAAACCAGATCCCACTCGCCAGTCACCTTTGTTCCAGCCGCCACCAATGCTCCAGCTGTGCCCGATATTCGGTGTTGCCGTGATGGTGCCGCCATTAGCGGGACTGGAAAATTCCCGGGCAAATGATTTGTGAATCTCAACGCCAGCGTTGGCATCCCAACGACCGAAAACTTTAACTAAAGCGGCGCCACCACCCACGTTGAAGAAACCTCTGCCTCGGGAGTCTGAGGCCAGGGAGTTAGTGGCATCATAAATGGAGGGCGACGTGGGAACCGCAAGTTGCAAAAAGGTCAGGCCTTTTGGTTTCCAGCGGGAATAAGACTTTTCAGGAAATGTTTCGTGGCCCAGGGTTAAAGAAATATCGCCAAGTCCAGTGCTGGTTTCATTTGTGATGGAGCGGGAAATCACGGGCACGGAAAACCCAGTTTGCCAGGTGTCTGAAATCAGAGTGGCTGCTTCGATTTTAAATGTCTGACTGTGGTTTTCGTCCGCGCGTTTGATCCATTTCTGATTGGGCAGAACATCGTCGGTAACCCGACCGTAACTGAGTGAACTGGTCAGTTGTGTTTTCTCATCACCCATGATCAGTGCGGGAAACGCGAATCCACCGCCACAACAGCTCGCGGCCAGGCTCTGTGTGCCGGCTCCCAGAAGCAAGAGTGCAAGAAAGAATGACTTCATAACAGTAAACTCACCGTGGCTTGATCGATCACTGTAGTGCCGTTTTTCAAATAAATGCGAACTTCCCAGTCACCCGGCATAATGAAATAAACTCGGCGAATACGGTAAACACCCGTTTCAATTTTCTCGATAGTGACCGGAGAGGATCCGTGTCCCATGGAGGGCATCCACAGAATAGCACTTAAAGTATTTTCAGGATCCACCAGGGTACCGGCGCTCACAGAATCAGTTTTACTCCAGAACTTCAGGATAAATTCAGACTCAGCAGGTGACTGAGGTCCCAGGGTCCATTCAAGTTTCGCGCAAAGATTTGCATGCGCCAATTGCAAGAGGCACTCATCGCCGGAATTAGTTTGTGTGCTTTCATTGAGCTTTGGATCAATATAATCCGGTCGTGCACAAGCGGAAAAAGCCAGAAATAACAGAATCAGGAATTTCATTTACGCGTCCTCGCGCGAAATGTAGCAACCCACGGCGCGGCCTTCTTTTAAGCGAACCTCTTTGCCGGATTCAATGTCTTCGAGGGCGTCTTTTAGAAAATGTTTTTTTGCTGAAGGTCCCACGTTGCTGTCAGTGACGCCACCTTGATACAAAACTTCGCCGTCAGGGGAGAGCAGGTAGGCGTGCGGAGTTTTCAAAGCACCAAAATCATTGGCAAGACGGGATTTTGAATCCTGGATAACTGGAAACGGCAAAGCCGCTGTAGTGAAGTGGCTTTTTGTCATTTCAGCGTTTTCATCCGTGTTGGAATGAACCCCCACAAAGTTAAAGTCCTTGTACCGTGTGGCTAATTCCTTCAGCAAAGCCTCGTGACTTGCAGAACAAGGGCATTTTGCAGAAAGAAAAACGACGACTGTGCCTTTATTGGCAGATTTTGTTTCCAGATGCAGAAACTTGCTGGACAGCACATCGGTTCCATCAACAGAATTAAACTGCTTTGCGGCCCAGAGATTCAATGAGGTCGTCAATATAAACAGGCTGATTAATAGTTTCATAGGACGCTTCTAACACACGGAGTCTGCCGCGACCAGACGACAAATTGTTGCACCCATATTTTTGACGCACATTGCTTGCAGGAACTCATACTGTCGGGCAAAATTTCGATATGTTTTCGCAGCTTAAGAAGTATTTTCATCGATTTAAATTGTATAGACGCCGTGCCGACGTGCATGCCGACCTGGATGCCTTGCTGGGCTTTGCCTCCGATCAAAAAGAGCTTGAAGATCAGCTTCATTGGCTGGTCAGTCTTTTAAGATGGATTCGCTACGAGGGGCTGCTTTCTGACGGCTTTGAACATGATGCAGGCCATGTCGCTATTGCACGACTGCGCTATGTATTGATGGTTTTGGATCGCAATCCGGAATGGAAGCGGGACGTTGCCGTCATTCTGCGTTCTGTGATTAAAAATGTCAGCGGTTTGGAACTTTATACTGAGACAGGCCTTCCTCATGAAGTAGGTGTGATCGGGGAGTTCATGGATCGCATGATGATGAAGATCCTGCCAAGTCCCCCTTTGGATCACGAGCTGGGTTATCTGTTCTGGGAGCTGTTCCCAAGTGCGAAGGATCCGATTTGGATCGCCTCTATTGATCACGAGCTTTTTGCGAAACTAATTAATTTATTCAATTTCCATGTCTCACCCGTGGAGTCCGATTGGAACCGCCTGGACCGTGATATGGAAGATGCCCTGATTTATCTGGGAATCCAGGTGCGTGCGATTGGTTTGTCGCCAGCCATTCGCCATCGTATGGATCGTCCTAATTTCCGGGATTCAGCGTTCTTTGGAATCGTTTCGGTTCTGGAAGAGTTCATCGAAGCCAATCAGTCAGGACGCCCGGAAGTCTTTTTTGAAAAAGCCTCTCGCCTGCGCTTGATGGTGTGGGAGTGTCGCCGTGAACTGACTCAGGTGGATAAACACCTGGATGAGTTCGGTGTGAGTGTGAATCTGGTTTTCCAGATGACTCGCTTAAGAATTTATTTGCAACGTATCGACAGCCTTGTCGACATTCTGATCACTGACGTGCCGGATGCGCGCAAGGTGACAAGTTTCCTGGCAAGTCTGATTGAGGAAAATCATGACTTGCAAAGTGTCGGTGCGCTGCTGTCACAGAATATTAATTTGCTGGCGCAAAAAGTGGTCGAACGTGCCGCCGAAACGGGTGAGCACTATATCACGCGCACCAAGGAAGAATACCGCAGCATGGTTCAGGCCGCCGCTGGCGGTGGTTTCGTCACTGCGTTCACGGTTTATGTAAAAGCCGGAATTCTGGCGACGGGATTTTCTGAATTCATGATTGGTGTTTTGGCTTCGGCCAACTATGCGATCAGTTTCGTGGTCATTCATCTTGCCGGATTCACTCTTGGTACCAAACAGCCCGCAATGACAGGCCCGGCGTTGGCCGAGCAAATGCGGGATGTGGAAACTGAAGAGGGGATGGAGAGACTGGTTGATGAGATTGCCCATCTGATTCGCTCGCAAGTGGCGGCGGTCGGCGGGAATATTCTATTGGTGGTGCCGACCACGATGTTGATGGACTCGATTGTGTTCCTGGCTTCCGGAAAACATATCATGGCGGAAGCCACTGCTTTGAAAGCGTTTACGTCAGTCGATATTTTTGGACCGGCGATCTTTTACGCAGCCTTCACGGGGATCTTGCTATGGGGTTCCAGCTTGTTTGCAGGGTGGGGAGACAACTGGTTTGCCTTGAACTCTTTGCGCACAACACTGGCGCGCAGCCCGACATTGATGACGATTTTTGGAAAAGTCGGTTCCCGTCGTATTGCGATGTTCTTTGAGAAAAATATTTCCGGCCTTCTGGGGAACATTTCGTTGGGTGTGTTGCTGGGACTGACTCCAGAGATTATGAAGTTCCTGGGGATCCCCTTGGATGTGCGTCACGTGACGTTGTCCTCAGGTGGGATGGGTGCTGCGATTCCAGTTCTGGGCGTGGACTTCCTGAAAACCTGGTTGTTCTGGAGAGCAGTCATTGGCGTCCTTATAATAGGTTTCTTTAACGTTTCAGTGAGTTTTGCCATGGCATTCCTGGTTGCGATTAAAGCACGTGGAGTGACTCCACCGACTCGTCGAGCGATTCGCAAGGCTGTTTTCCGCAGAGTCTTGCATCACCCGTTGAGTTTCCTTTTACCGGTAGGAAAAACGGTCCCGGAATCCTCTTCTGGCGGTCATTCGCACTGATTTTCGTGCTGGTTTTTTGCTCATGAACAAACCAAAAACACCGCGGCGCATCAGTTGCGGTGTTTTAATTTTAAGCAGATATTCATACAAAAAATCATGGAATGTATAAGCAGTTCTAATACTTTCGTGCCGAGATGTTCTATTTTTGAACTGGGGTGCCATTTTGGAACTGTCGCTGTGAGCTTAATATTTGACAGATAATTTCACTTTTTCTTCGGCAAAAAAAATTTTTAGGTGGTTCCAAAAGAGTACTTGATAAAATGTACAGCATGAAATGAACTCCCTCTCCATAAGGACTTAAAAAACTGAGTCCATGGAAAATACGGGGGGGGACCCACACATGAAACTTAATTTGTTTTCATTAATATTGTCTCTGTTGGTAGCGACTTCTGCTCAAGCTGAGCGCGTGATCGTTATCATGAAAGACTCGCAATCTTTTCAAGCTGCTAACATGGCTTATAAAGTAAAAGGTTCTGGCGCTCTTAAAACTGGTCACGCTGTAGCGACGCCGGTAAACGCTGAAATCGAGCAAAGTCTTGAAAATCTGAATACATTGATCGTGAACGCGAAAGATGATTCCGAGATCGTAAAACTTCAGAACGATCCATCTGTAGCTTATGTTGAGAAGGAAGTTTTCCATCCAGCACCAGCTCCAGTTTCCGGTTGGTTGTCCACTCCAGTAAGAAACACTCCGACAGTTCCAGGTGCTAAAACTCCATGGGGTATCATGGCAGTTAAAGCTCCTCAAGCCTGGGCTAAAAACAATCAAGGTCAAGGCGCACGCGTTTTGGTTCTTGATACTGGTATTGATGCAAATCATCCATCTATCAAAGCTAACTTCGAAAGAGGTCAGGACTTCACAGGTGAATCTGATGGTTCTGATTTCACTGATACAATCGGTCACGGCACTCACTGTGCTGGAACTGTTGCCGGTGTATTGGATAACAACGGTTTCACAGGCGTAGCGCCGGGTGCAAAACTTTTGGCAGGCCGTGTTTGCTCTAAAGATGGTTGTTCCAACGCAGCTATCGCCGCTGGTATCAACTGGGGTATCTCTCAAAAAGTTGATGTTATCTCCATGTCTTTGGGTGGCGCATGGTCCACTCCGGGCGAAAGAGACGCTATTGCAAAAGCAGCTAAAGCAGGTCTTACTGTTGTAGCGGCTTCTGGTAATGACGGTAAAGGTCGTGTTTCTTACCCTGCAGCTCTTCCGACTGTTATCGCAGTTGGTGCTGTTGACAGCGATTTGAAGCGTGCTGAGTTCTCTCAATATGGTCCTGAGCTGGCAATCGTGGCTCCGGGCGTAGGTGTGGTTTCTTCTGTTCCTCAAGGTACAGGTCGTGAGTCTTCTGTGAAAATCTCAGTTGATGGTAAAACGGCTCAAGTTAATTCCACAACTTTCCAAGGTGCACGTGAAGTATTGAAAGCTGAAACAAATGTTTTGGTTGAAGCGGGTCTTGGTAAAGCAGCTGATTTCCAAGGTAAAGACTTCAAAGGTAAGTACGCTTTGATCGGCCGTGGCGAAATCAACTTCGCTGAAAAAATCCAAAACGCTATCAAAGCGGGTGCAACTGGCGCAGTTATCTACAATAACGCTCCAGGTTTGATCCAAGGTGCTTTGACTGATGATGAAACTGTCCTTCCAGTGGCTGTGTTCATGATCGAGCAAACTGTTGGTCAAAAAATCGTAGCTTCTTTGAAAGCCGGTACAGAAGTTAAAGCAACTCTACACACTGTTGCGACTGACTACGCTGATTTCCAAGGTACTTCCATGGCGACTCCACACGTTGCAGGTGTTGCGGCTCTAGTAAAAGCTGCAAACAAAAACCTAAACGGTGCACAAGTGAAACAAATCTTGCAAAGCACTGCAACTGCATTGGGTCCTAACTCCAACAACGAATACGGTGCGGGTGTTGTAAATGCTGAAGCCGCTGTAGCAGCTGCTCTTCAAGCAAAGTAATTAAATTTTTAAATTCAGTTACCTCAAAGGGCTCGCTTAATCAGCGGGCCCTTTTTTTTCCGGGTTGCTTACCCAAACGGTACGGCGTACCATTTTAGGGTATGCATAATCTTCCGGCTCTGATCAGTGATTTGGCTCTTATTCTTGGTACTGCGGGTATCGTTACACTTCTCTTTAAAAGATTGAATCAGCCGGTGGTGCTTGGATATCTGGTTGCAGGTTTTCTGATTGGCCCCAAGGTAGGGTTGGTGGGGACTGTGACCAGCACCGAAGGTGTGCAACTGTGGGCCGATATCGGTGTGATTTTTCTGTTGTTCGCTCTGGGGCTTGAGTTCAGCTTTAAAAAGTTATTCCGGGTGGGCGGATCTGCCAGTTTCACCGCACTCTTTGAAATCGGTGTCATGACCTTGATCGGATTCACCACGGGTAAACTGTTGGGCTGGGATCTGATGGACTGCCTTTTCCTGGGCGGCATTCTGGCAATTTCTTCCACTTCCATTTCCATGCGCACCATTGAAGAGATGGGTTTCAAAAATATGAAATTCGTCAGTATCGTCATGGGCGTGCTGGTCATCGAGGATCTGGTTGCAGTATTGCTATTGGTATTCCTGACATCTATTGCTTTAACCCGTGAGTTTGCAGGAACCGACATGCTGTTGTCTTTCCTGAAACTGGCTTTCTATCTTTCACTGTGGTTTGTGGTGGGGATTTTCTGGCTGCCGACGGCCTTGAAGCGTTCGCAGAAGTTTTTGAACGAAGAGACCACGTTGGTGGTGGCAGTCGGGTTGTGTTTTGCGATGGTAGTCTTTGCCGTGAAGGTGGGATTCTCGGCAGCCCTGGGGGCCTTTATCACAGGATCAATCCTTGCTGAAACCATCGAAGGCGAGCGTATTCATCACCTCGTCAACCCCATTAAAAACCTGTTCTCCGCCGTGTTCTTTATTTCCGTGGGGATGCTGATTGATCCGGATGTTATTTCTTCTCACTGGCAGGTGATATTGCTGTTGTCCGTCCTTGTGATCCTGGGAAAAACCCTGGGAGTCACAGTGGGTGCATTGTTATCGGGTCAAACTTTGCGTTCCTCCTTGCAGACGGGGATGAGTCTGTCGCAAATCGGAGAGTTTTCGTTCATCATTGCGACCGTCGGTGTCGGTTTCAAAGTCGTGCGCCCGGAATTATACCCGTTGGCGGTGTCTGTGAGTGTGGTCACGGCTTTCACGACACCTTTCATGATTCGTCTGGCTGACACTGTTTATCAGGTTCTGGAAAAGAAAATGCCCGCTTCCATGATTGCATCACTGGACAGTTATAGCATGTTTTCCTCGGCCGTTGGCGCCCACAAAGAGAGCCGCGATCAGGTGCGTGCTTATATCTTTAAAATTTTTTTGAATGCCGTGATTGTGATCGGGGTGTTCCTGCTGATGGCGCGCGTGACCTTGCCTTATATGTTGAATCATCAGGTCGAGGAAGGTTCTGCGAAGTTCCTGACTTTGACTGCGACGTTGATTTTAAGTTCACCGTTTTTGTGGGCCTTGGCATTCGGTCGCACCAAGCAATTTGATAACCTGTTGGCCGAAGAACACCGTAAGACGTCGGATTATGTGTTCCTGATTTCCAGAATCACGGTGGCGGTGGGATTGGTGCTGGCGATGGTGGCGCAATTCGTACCATTGGGCTGGGCGCTGGGAATTACGGCGTGGATGGCGATTGTTGTCGGCTATGTGCTGTCGACAAAGCTGCGTACAGTTTATATGTGGTTTGAAAATCGTTTTCTATCCAATCTGGCAGAAGACGCACATAAACCTGCCAGCAAAATGCAGCGGCAGGAACTCGCTCCATGGGATGCCCATTTGACCGAATTCAAAGTGCCCGCAGAGGCTACTTATGTGGGTATACCCTTGGCGTCGCTATCCATTCGCGAGCGTTTTGGTGTGACAGTGGCCTTGATTGAGCGGGGACGCTTGAAGATCATGGCTCCAGGGCGTGATGTCCTTTTGATGCCTTTTGATACGCTGTTTGTGATCGGAAATGATGATCAATTGGCGAAGTTCAAGGATTTCATTGAGCAAGTAAGCGACACTACGACAGCGGAGTCTGAACTGGAAGAGTACACCCTGGATAAGTATCTGGTCGACGATCAGTCTGAGTTTCTTAATAAGTCGATCCGTGAAAGCGGATTGCGCGAAAAAACTCACGGACTGGTGGTGGGTATCGAGCGCGAAGGTAAACGCATCCTCAACCCGGACTCTGCTGAAGTGATCAAACCCGGCGACCTTTTGTGGATCGTCGGCGACCGCCGATTAAGGTAGCTTTAGGAGATTCTTTACCAGCTTTAATTTTCCCTCGTTGTAGGGTGGGTAAAGAAGTTTGATCGCTTTACCGCCCCAGCCTTGCTTGAAGATGGCTTTCTTGTGCGAGAAGGCCTCCATCCCGAATTCCCCGTGATAGGAACCCAGGCCGCTGGCACCCACGCCACCAAAGGGCAGGTGGGGATTCATTAATGAAATCAGAGAGTCGTTGATTGAAAGGGAGCCTGAGCTGGTTTCCTTGGTGATCTTTTTGATGTTGAAGCTGGAATTCGAATAAAGGTAAATCATCAACGGCTTCGGGTGATAATTGACGTAGGTGACGACTTCCTGCAGATCTTTAAAAGTCAGGATTGGCAATACCGGTCCGAAAATCTCCTGACTCATGATTTCGCTTCCAGGCTCGACCTTATCCAAAAGTGTGGGTGCCACATAGCGGCTCTCCACATCCACTTCACCGCCACACAGAAGGCTTGAATTGTTGGCCAGAGCATTTTCCAAAAGCCCCTTCAGGCGCACCGTGTGTTTGGTGTTGATGATTCTTGCAAAGCTGTTTGAGGTTTTCTGTGCTTCTTTATCTTTGCCGAAACTGTTTTCGATTTCCTTTTCAAGCAGTCTGACAAAGTGATTGTGGACATCGGCTTGAACGAATAGATAGTCCGGGGCGATGCACGTTTGCCCGGCGTTAAAGAATTTGGCCCAGACGATTTTCTTAGCGGCTTCCTGCAGGTTCGCGCTGTTGTCGACAATCGTCGGTGACTTACCACCCAGCTCCAGTGTCACCCGTGCCAGATGTTCTGAGGCTCCGCGCATAATGATTTTTCCAACGGCGGTGCTGCCCGTGAAAAACACATGGTCGAAGGGGTGTTTTAAAAGTTCCGTGGTGGTTTCCGGACCACCTTCGATCACAGAAACCTGGTTGGTCTTAAAAGTTTTAGCCAGGAGCGAGTGCAGAATGCGACTGCATTTCGGAGCAAACTCCGAGGGTTTGATGGTGATACCATTCCCTGCCGCCAGGGCTGAAACCAAAGGCGAGAGGGTCAGATAAATAGGGTAATTCCAAGGAGAAATAATCAGGCAGGCACCCAGCGGTTCCAGGCGAGTGTAGCTGGATGAAGTCAGCAGAAGTGCGGGAGTTTTAACCCGGCGTTGTTTCATCCATTTTTTGATATTCTTTTTGGCGAAGCGAACTTCTTTCAACAAGGGAAGGATCTCGGACAGCATCGCTTCCACTTCGGGCTTTTTGAAATCCTCATAGAGTGCCTGACAGAGCTCTGATTGATGATCCAAAATCGCCTGTTCAAGTTTTTCAATGTGTTCCAGGCGAGTGAGGGGATTGTCGTTGCGGGAGTGAGTGGCGAAGTCTTTTTGGTGCATCACGAGTTGTTCAATCATGCTTTAAGCTTAGGGAAAGGATCTCAGTTCGTAAAGCAATGGATGTATGAAAACAAAAAAAGGGGGAGCACCTGCTCCCCCTGGATCTTGAAGGGAACCACCAAACCTTCATGATCCTCAAAAAAATTTTAAATTACTTTCTAGACCTCACTCGCTCTGGCCGGCGGGCCATCGTGAGCCACAGGGTGTATAAGACAACTCCTGAGTAAAAGAGGCAGAAAACTGCGACTTCTTTCAATTCCATTTTTCGTACCTCCTTCATGAGATCCTTGTTTTGTGAGGGTATCAGCTGGCCTTCCTTGGCCTTCATCCCCCTCTAGAGCATCCATGCTCTGTTGTAAGTAAGACGATCTGCTCCCTGACAGGGGTTAATCGGAAAATAAAAAATTTTAAAAGTGGTTTGAGAATGCTGGTTAAGCGATTGTTTTGACTGGCAAAACCTGACTAAATATTTTTATTTGGAGGGCGTCGCGTGAATGGCAACTGAGAATTATAAGTCCCCCGAATGCAATACTGCGTGGCGGAATTTCGGCCTATTGGAATAGATTCTATTTGAGACTGGTTATTAGGGAGGTTTAGTTTATTCTCCCGTAAGCATCATCTATTTCGATGGACAGGGTCTTTAATTTTTAATAGCAAACATGACTCTAACAGAGGTGATTGCGTGTTTGTTCAGTTATTGAAGTCGGCGGTTATATGTATTGCACTGGTTTTTTCGGAATCTGTTCTAGCCCAGACTTCTTCAGTCAAAATAAATACTAACACTTCAGTGTTAAAGGTCGACTCCGAGTCTCCAAATCAAAAAAAGGAAAAGTCCGCTGATATTGATAACAAAATCACGGATGCGCGTATGCGTGCGGAATTGGGTTCCAAATCCAAATGGTCACTTAAAAGCCGTTTGAATTATTCCGGCGGCACCGTTGCGGAACCTTTCAGCAAGATGACCACGAACCTGCGTCGCACCGGCCAGTTGGAATCCATGTCCTCCATTTCAGGTGATTTGGGTGTGAACTATCGACTTTCGCCAAGTGACAGTCTGGGGTTTGGCACAGGGCTGACGATGGTGGCACCTTTGCAAGGGCTTTCTGATTCCGTGGAAGATCATCGTCATGGACGTGATGGCAATCAGGCACGCTACCAGTTGACGTCACCCTATGTGGATTGGAAAAAAGGCTATCGTGTTTTGGACACCATGATGATGACTTCGGTTCGCTATGTGCACGCCACGGAAAGAGACTCTGTGGATTTGATGAAAGTGTTTGGTCGCGCGATGGTGCATCAGCAGATTATGCAAAACTTTGGGGCTTCAAAGTGGACCGTCGGCGTTGGTGGTTTTATGGCCAAGATGTTTTACTCTGCAGAGATCGACGATCCCAAGCTGACGCGCGCAAAGCAAATGGGCAAGTTGCAACGCACGGACTATGTTTTGGGGGCAATGCCATTCGTGCAGTACACCTTTAATGATCGCTACTCCACCAGAACTGAATTTGGATATTTCAGCTTTACCAAAGTGGAAGGTTCTGAGGCCTTTGAGCACGAGGATCCGTTTCAGTCCATCGGTGTGGGTATTTCGATTACCCGGGATATTTACCTTTTCCCTAATGTGCAATTTGCAGTTAAAGAATTGCGCGCTGATCGCACCAATGTCGGTATGAACGCAAATATAAATTTGTTCTAAAATTAAAGTTTGACCGTCTTAAGCTCACTGGCCAGAGTCACATCACCAATGGTCAAATCCATCTGACCCTGTTGCACCAGCAGGGACCAGCGATTGTTTTTCTCAATCAAGTCGCCGGCAGCATCCAGGAATTTGGGATCAAAAGAATAGATCTTCAGATCCTGAGCCCGGTGTACGTCGCCATTACGAATTTCCGTAAGCAGCACTTCAGGATTTTTGTAGGTAAAGATCAGGACTTCCTTGGCTGACTTTGTCGCCTTGTGAAGCTTTCGGGCTGAGGGGTTGCCGATTTCAATACAAAGTTCCAACGAATTTTGCAGCCCCATTTTTCTTAGAGCGGGGGCTTCCGGATCTGCAAGTCCTCCCGGAGTGAATTCCAGTCCCTCTTGATAGGCAAGGGAGTAAGCAAGCACCCGGCTTAGCATATACGGGTATGTTTCCGAGGGATGTTGGGCTACGCGAAAATCAAGGGACTCGTAAACACCGCGATCAATGTCAGAAAGTTCGATTTGAAAGCGATATAGCATTTTCCGGGCCCCCGATGAGTTTAATGGTTCGTCGTGATTTTCAAAGTCTGATTGTTATGAACTTCAAAACGCACCACAGTTGCACCGGCCTGAACAGCCTCGGAAACTGTATTAAGAGTTTGTGCGCAGGACTCCATGCTGTCAACTGAGCCTGTCAGCTGCGAGGACAGAAGGTTCCCCTTGAAGAACACCATCAGCGTCGTTTTGCTAAATCCAACGTGGCATTTTAAATGAAGCCCCTGAGCTCCTGTAGGATCAAGTCGAAGATGAATGCCACCCGCAAGTTTAGAATACTCTGTTAATTCGACTTTACCGGCATGAACGGGGATTTCCAGTACGCCTTCGATACCGTCAGTACCAGGGGCCGCCTGGGCTGAAAAAGCGAAGCAGGCTGCCAAAGAAAGAATCAGAAGTTTACTCATTAGTTTCATGGGGTCTCCGGAGTTTAGTAGTTCGACTCCGGACTTGCAGGGGGTATACCAGTTTTAGGGGAATATATTGCATTTGATTGGTGGAGGGACAATTTCCGCTGGCGCAAATAGGGAGGCCGTCAACTCAGTGGTCAGTTCAATTTATTAAGGCTTCCAGAATGGATTTGGCTTTTTCAGGGCTGATTCCCGCAGGCACGAAGGTGTTTTTTGAAATGTCCATGCCCAGGGCATCTCTGGTCAAAATCAGCGCGGAGATATATCCACCTAATAGCGTCGCGTGACTCCAGTCCGCCCGGTAAAGTTCACTCTCACTTACGATCCCATTTTCCTGAAGCTTCAGCCACGCACGGCCCACCAATGCGAGCTTGGCATTGTGATTTTGAGTATGGAAGCGGTAGCTTTCATCGATTTGATTTTGCAGAGTATCTTTGTCGCCGCCGAACCATGTTTGGCCTTCTTTGTCGCTGCCCTCGGGGAAGCGCAAACCGGGATGGTCATCCGTGAGCATTTCATGTTGAAGACCCCAGCCCCAATTCACATACAGGGTCACATCGGAGTTGTTTTGAAAAACGATATCCAAAATCTTGGGCAGATAAGTCGAAAAACTTTTCACTCCTCTGTTGCCAGACCTCTCCCACCAAGGGGTTAACTCCAGGGCTTCAATGCTGTGACCTTGCAGGATCACATGGTCGTAGGATTTCGTGATTAGAACTTTGGTCTGATCATTGTAGTAATGGCGTTCAAAACTGTATCCACCGGGAACGTTGAATTCATAGTTAATATGCAGATCCGGTTCGATGGATTTTGCGATCTCCTGGATCATACGCGGCAACGCAGGGTCCTCCGCGGTGCCGTAGCCCGGAAGATGGGTATAGCTGTTGCCCAGGAATAGAACGGAAAGCTCGCGGCTCCAGGCTGGAGACGTGAATACAGACACTAAAGCCCATGTGAATAGTATTGTGATTCTGTTCATGGGGGGATATTCGCTGAAAGTGATATCTGACACAAATTCTTAGTTTTAAAGTGGCATTTCTACAGGGAAAATACCTATTGGTAAGCCTCTGCTGAATTTTAAACGCAATAATACACTTTGAACCTCTTTCAGGGGCTCTTCACAATGAAATGTAAGGAGACTTAAATGGAAAACCTAGAGACCTCTGATATACCCCCGGATGCACTGAGTTCAGTGCAGAGTTTCTTATCATTTGTAAGCATCGATCAGACGATTCTGGTGATCGGGGCGGGCATTAATGATCTGCCGGAGAAATTCAATAAACGGGGACTCAGGATCGTAGTCGTTGAAAATCATCCGGATAGAATTGAAAAATGGAGAAGCGCTGGATATCAGGTGATTGAGGGGGCTCCTGAGGAACTGGGTGTGTTGAAGCTGCCAAAGGAAATTGGCGGCATTTGGGCCGGATCCGCTTTTGAGCATAAATCTGATGCCGATTTGGAACACACGCTGGAGGTTTTGCATCTGATTCTGCCCAATAAGGGGGCGCTGTTTTTGTCGGTACCGAAAGGGGAGGGAGAGCAGCGCACTGGAAATCAGGTGACTCACTTCTATTCTGAAAAAGAGATTCGTACAGTCCTTGAAGAAAAGGCGTTTAACATTGTTCTACTGAATGCCCAGGCTCCCAGCTACATCACTATCGTGGTGACACGTTAGATTATGGGAAAGTTTTTGGTCATATTCTTATCTCTTCTGTCTTGTGTGGGGTATGCCAAAGTGACTTTCGTTACCTTTCCCATTCCCTTAATGGTGGAAAGTGCAGAAGTGGGATTGTTTATTGATTTGACCAAAGAAATTTCCAAGCGCACCAAAACAGACATTCTGATTCAGGTCATGCCCACGGGAAGGGCAATTCTAAGCTTCAGTAAAGGGCAAGCCAACGCCTTCTTTCCGGCACTGGATGTTTACACTCCAACGAATGCGATCAAAACCGTTCCGTTTTATGAAAAGATCGACTACGTTTTCTATCGGAAAGAGAAACCTTTAAAAACCATCAAGGATCTTGAAGGCAAAAAGGTCGGCTTAACCTTTCGCTATCCCTATGCTGTCAAACTGACTGCAAATAAGAAAATTAAATTCGTCTTTTCCGAGGATGACGTTTCGAACATGAAAAAGCTGTCTGATGGAAATATTGATGCCTTTGTGGTCGAAGAGCGCTCAGGGTTACGGGCTTTGGAACTCAGTCGTGTGAATGGGATCACCTTTGACCGCCAGACACCACTCTCCAAGCAGGATGTTTACTACGCGTTCGAAGATACCGAAGAAGGGCGTCGTTTGGCCAAAGAGTTTAGTGCAGTCATAATGGCGATGAAGGCCAATGGCAGTCTGGATGAGGCTATATTACGCTCTAAAAAATAAGAGCCATCGTTTAATTCACTCAGGTTAAATCCGAATACTCTCACCTTAAAATCTGAAACTTCACTGTTATTAAAGTCCTTTTCAAGTTTGACCCAGAGGATGGTCCGAAATTTTTCATTTCTTCCATGATAATTGCCGCTTTGTAAGAACTCTTCGTTAGGATTTGTCGAAGAACACAAAGTCAAAATCATGGAGGATGAATGACTAAAAGAACCCTACTGAACACTCTTGCTGTAACCGCTTTCCTTACTCTTGCAGCTTGTGGTCAAGGTGGCACATCAGGTGCTGCTTCCGAAACTCTGAATGACGACCAAACAACCCAAACAACGGCAGACGATACGACCGACGAACAAGCGTTCAATGCTGCTGATCAAAGCGAAAACGATGCTCCAGAAAGCATGATCGACGACACTGTTGAACAAGAAGCAGATCTATCTGTATCCAGCCGTGCTTCCATTCTTGCGAAATATAGCTACGTGGATCCAAACCGTGTTGTACCAACAACGGCTCTTGGAAATGCCTTGGTATATTTCGAGAACAATAAATCAAAGATCAAAAACAAAAAGTATGTTTCCGTGATCGACTACTCACAAAGTTCCAGAAAAGCACGTTTCCATATCATCGATATGGCGACGGGTAAAGTTTGGAGCATCCGCGTGGCCCATGGTAAAGGTTCTGACTCGAATCATGATGGTTATGCAGAGAAGTTCAGTAACGTGTCCGGTTCCAAAGCGACTTCGGTTGGCTACTTCCTGACAGGAAGCACTTATAATGGTTCCAACGGTCTTTCCCTAAGACTTGATGGTATGTCATCCACGAATTCAAATGCTCGTGGTCGTGCGATCGTTATTCACGGAGCTTCTTACGTTAAAGAAAGCAGCGTGATCCAAGGTCGCAGCTGGGGTTGCCCGGCGGTAGCGTCTTCTTTGAAAACGAAAGTTATCACAATGCTTAAAGGCGGAAGCTTGATCTATTCCGTAAAATAGATTCTTTCTGCTGTTCAGTATGTTTCAAAACACCAAGCCACCGCTGTTCCTTAGCGGTGGCTTTTTATTTTCCTGCGATTGCGGATGTGCTTGTTCTCTATACATTTTCTGATCTTTTCCGAGGAAAATACGTCGAATTGTTTTGCGATGTTCTGTTAATTAAAAAAATCAGAATCCGTCCGAAAAAATCCTTAAGGATACTTCAAAAAGTGTGCTTGGGTATTTTTTCCCTTCATGTGGCGCGTAGTTATGTGACTGTGTCGTCCTGACAGAGGTGCTTTTTCCAAGTGAAAACTCATTCTGAAACACAAAATACCTGTAATGAGTCCTGATGTTGGTGCCGAATAGTTATATCAAGATGAACACGCCAAAGAAAATCGGACCCTATCAAATTATTAAACGTATCGCCGAAGGCGGTATGGCCGAAGTCTATTTAGGAAAAACGGAGTCCCGATTTGGAGTCAGTAAGCTGGCTGCCGTTAAGACGTCGTTGCAGGACGGGGATCGTGAAAAACTAAAGGAAATGTTTTTTAATGAGATTCGCATCAGTGCGAATTTAAGCCATCAGAATATCGTCAAGATCTACGACTTTGGCGAGTTTGAAAATCGCGGCTACATGGCGATGGAATACATCAATGGTGTGACTTTACGCGAATTGATGTCCTATCTCCAGGAGCGAAATGAAAAGCTAAGTTCCTCTTTTGTGTTGTACATCATTCATCAGGTGTCGTTGGCGCTGGCCTATGCCTATCAATCCGTCGACCCGCAGACGGGGCGTCAGCTAAAATTAATTCATCGGGACATCAGTCCGCACAATATTCTTTTGTCCTTTGAGGGCGAAGTGAAGGTGATTGATTTTGGCATCGCCAAAAAGCAAAAGGACAATGCTCTTGAAACGGCCGGGCAGATCAAAGGTAAAGTTGCCTACATGAGTCCGGAGCAGGTGCAGGGGCAAGAGCTGGACAGTGGCTCTGATATCTTTTCATTGGGCGTGGTGTATTGGGAGCTAATCACGAACGAGCGCTTCTTTCCAGGTACGACCACGAATGATGTTAAGCAGTCGATCCTGGCCTATGCTGTCAGTGGCTTAGAGAAGGCGAAGTTTCAGAACCGCGCCGACGAGTTATGGGATGTTCTGCCCATCATGCTTCATCAGGAACCCGAAAAGCGCGCAAGTGATGCGAATGAGCTGGCAAGACTGCTGGGAACTTTGTTGTCAGCCTTGCACCCGGATTTTTCGGCGTTGGCTTTCGCGGATTATCTAAAAGATATTTTCTCAACGACTTACAATAGCAACCTTGAGCATATCAGACAATTTGTGGATTATGCGGATCGCACCGTTGCGACAGAGGTAGATGCGGAAGGATTCTCCGAAGATGTGGGGGAGCTTGACGAATTCGACACCAAGATTTTGGAAGGGTCCTTCAGTACTGGTGTGATTTTGGAGAAGCTGGCTAGCCAGCTTGTGCCGCCGAAACCTCCGGAGCTTCCTGCGCAAAGCATTTTAACTAAGATGTTGTCAGCCTCACCAGTGCCGCCGCGACCGGTGCTAAAGGTGGATCTCCTGGCGGGATCGGTGCCTACGATCCCTTTTTATCGTCATCCTAAAAGGCCTCCTCCCAAGTCAGGGAACTTTGGCTTTTTCACACTGTGTTCGATTGCGGTGACGGCAATACTCTTTAGTGGCTTGACCGTTGGAAAGAGCGCGATCCCTTTGAAGAACACCGAGCCTGTCACGGCAGTTGTTGCAGCTACCACTCCTACTGCATTTCAAAAAGTTTCTGCGCCGGTGGTGGTTGAGGTGAAGCCTGCAACTCCAGTCGTCATGAAGAAGGCGCCGGTGCTCGGGAAAGGTAAACGATCCACGAAGGCTCGCATGGTTGCAAAAGCCCCCAAGCCTGCTAAGAGAGCGCCCGCTGGAAGGACATCCCAAGTCAAAGCGAAAGCTTTTGATATGGGGAATATTCGCAACGGTATGGCTTATCCGTCGGGAACCAAGTGTGTGAACTGTTGGACCAACGTGGGGGAGTAGATGTATATTTTATATATGCATTGGCTGTCTTGTTAATTAATAATTCATAAAGTATATTCTAACCCATGAAAGCCCTAACAGACTTTACTGACTACCGTGAATTCCTTAATTACTACGTCTCTCATCCCAGCGCCCAGCGTGGTTTGCGTGCTGAAATGGCGAAAGCTATGCAGTGCCAGGCCGCTTACTTGTCGCAAGTCTTAAATGGCAACGCCGAGTTGACAGAAGACCATGCTTTCCGCTTGGTAAATCATCTGCAATTCAATAAAGCCGACAAAGACTACTTCATGCTTCTGGTTAGAATCAGCCGGGCATCAAGTCATGAATTGAAATCTCATTTAAAAGATCAGGCAAAAGCGATCGCCAAAGCAGTCAGCAAAATTGATGATCGAGTGACTGCAAAAAAGCTCAGTGAAGACGATGCCTTCACGAAGTTCTATTTTGGCTCGTGGATTCCCAACGCCATTCACGTGGCGCTGAGCTCACCTCACTACCAAACTCCTGCGTCCTTGGCGAAACGCCTGGGGCTGCCAGAGAAAAAAGTCTTAGAGGTCTTGCAGGCTCTCGAAGAAAATCACCTGGCTGTGCGCAAGGGGAAAGGTGAGTGGAGTTACCAGGGGGCGAACTTCCATCTGCCCAAAGCTTCGCCGCTGGAAATCAATTATCAAATCCACAACCGTCTGCAAGCAATCAAAGCGTTGCAAGCCTCCAACGAACAGGATCTTCATGTATCCGCGGTTTTCACCGTGGGGGAAGAGGACTATAAAGCCTTAAGAAAAATGTTTTTGGATGCCGTCGAAAAGGCCCACAAGAAAATTGCTGCCGGTGAAAGTGAAGAGCTTTACGGGATGAGTTTGGATCTTTTTAGAGTCGTTTAAATAAAAAAAATCCCCGAAGTGAGTTTCGGGGATTTTTTTAAGTCTTATTTAGTTTTACTGCGCTTGTAAAAGAAGCTGGATCAGCAGCTCATTTCCCCGCTCTTGGGTGCCGCCATTAAGCGTGGTCACTGCGATGACGGATGAATCTGAGAATTCGCAAAGCTGAAGGGAATAACCCTGCTCAGACTCTTTAGCCTTGGTGATTGCTCCACCTGAAGACTTACAATCAGACGAGTTTAACAAAGCATCAATGGCTTGCTGAGGAGTTTTATTTTTAAGTGCCCAGAACAAAGTCCACTGTTCAACCAAGGCGCCATCAATTGCGCACAGAGTGGTTTGACTGGATGCCGTTGATACAGAGATCAATGTGCCGCCCAATTTATCACACAGTTTGGCTGCTGGGTTGCCCGTGCCAGCGATGACGATCGGACCGACGCCAAAGGCCTGGCTGTGAAGTGCGAGGGACGTGACGATAAGTAAGAATGCTTTTTTCATAAGTACCTTGTTTAGCATGTTATAAGCAAAGGAGGGTGCCCTGTTGAGGCACCCTGGATTTCTTTTAGGACTGTCTTAGGATTAGGCAGTTATTATTGCTCAACGATTTGAACACGCGCCGTACGCTTTGGTCCTAGTTGAACCCATTTGTCACACGTCGTAACCGTCGCTCCGCCGAAGTTAGTCTTACGGCACGGAATCACTTGGATCTCGTTCACGTCAGTGTCTGAGTTTTGAAAGGCAATTTCAGAAGGGAAGGTTTGAGCTTCAGAGCCAGCAACTGTTCCAGCCAAGGCAACTTCGATACGGAAGTAATCATCACTTCTTGCACCACATTTATCAATAGTCTCAGGGACCACGACAACACTGCTGCCGTTATGTTCTTGGACTTTGGGAGACATGCTAAAAGTCTTAGGTTTTCTCATGCTATCTTCCATCGAGTAGTAGGTGCATGCGAACGAATCGCTCGTCGACACATAAGTTGCCATTGGCACCACGCGAGCGCCTGACGGCAGAAAAACCTGAACAGCAGCAACATAGCCATAAGAGGTGGAAGCAACGAGTGAAAGTAGTACAGATGCGATAAGCGTTTTCATATTGGATTCTCCTTGAGTGAATGTGTTCTTCGAGGAGGGTTATATGCCTCTTTGATGCACTATGATATATGTTTGTTATTTAAAAAATATGCTTAATATATATGTTTTATAAATATCAACCCTAGCACCACTCAAAAACGTCGAAGTTTAACTGATACACATTTTCGGTCTTGGCCTCGATGACCAACGGTTCAATCTCCGATAGAAAGGTCGAAAACCTGCGACGTATCTCTGCAATTGCTTTGGCATCGGCACCGAAAGTCACCATGAAGGACCGTTTAGCGCTCTCATCTATTTTCATCAGTTGAGCTGAGCACAACGTTCGCATTAACTGTTGATGAGCGCGCATCAAGGGGTGATCCACTGAATAGTGAATATGGGGTACCTGTAGATTGGTGACAGTGAAGCTTTCGGCATCAAAATCAATATAGCCTTGAAGTTTAAGTTTATTGATCACTTCCTTCAACTTCACCTGGGAAAACCCCAACAAATTGCAAAGCAGTTTGGGTTTTTGTGCAAACTCCGGCACCGAGAAAGCTGCCAGTGTGACAACGGAAAAAGGATCCAGTAGGTGGTGCATGTCACTACTGATCGAATCGACACGAGAGCCCGTTTGTTTTGCAGTAATTTTATAGTCTTGCCGAATCGTTTCGATCTTCTTTTTTAAGTGATCTTTACGAAGTTTCGATGTCGAAACCTCAAAGGCTCGTAAGAAAATCAAAAACTCGATTTCCTCTTTGCTAAGTTCCAATAGGTGACCCAATTCAAAAAGATGGTCCTCGCTGAAGTGAACGCCGTCATTGTTAAAGACACGAGAAATGTAGGTATGTTGAATTCCCACTTTCTCGGCCATTCCCCGCACTGTCAGTTTACGGCTGGAGCGCGTGGAATTGAGAAAATGCAGTTTTTCCTTCAGTGCTTTCTTATAATCGGTGGCTTCAAAGATATTCATGGTCACTTTTAGTACAATAATACCTTATTATTTGCACCATTATATTGCATCAAAATGCACCATTGCCTCCTATATTTCATTTCAAGCGGATGGCCACAAGGGGCCGTCCCCAATTCAAAAAGGAGTTTTTTATGAATCGCTTCCTATCTATGACACTGTTAGCTTCTCTTATATCTTTTCAAGCTCACGCCGCGTGCACTGACTTCGCCGGAACTTGGAAAGGCACTTGCCAAAATAACAGCGGCGTTGTCAGACACAACACAGTGACGATCATGCAAAATCGATGCGATACGATCGTTATGGAAAACCGCATTTTCCCCATTGGCCAAATCATTGAAACTCGCGTTCCTTCTAATCCAGGCGAAAGCAATGTGGCTTACGAAGTGATGAATTTCGTCAATAATTGCGCTGACCTTAAATATCTTTACACTTCTATTGCCTCTAAGCCGGGTCAACCACCAGTTCGTATTGACCTTGCAACCACTTACAAACGCAACGGCAACTTCATGACTTCGGAGCTTGTGCAATCCCAGAACAATTACCGCGAAACGTGCCAATACTTTTTGCAATAGCTTTAAAATAGCGCTAACAAAGGCTTTCGAAGACATTCGAAGGCCTTTATTACCTTGGATGGAAAGGAATTTGAGATCATGAGTAAAGCTGTTTCTCTCCTCGCTCTTTTTACAAATTTACTGATCTCTGTAGCCGCCTTTGGCGGGCCTTGGATTTCTTCTGGTGGAGACCTGGTCGGTGACACCCGCAACCCGTGGTTTGTTATTAACTCGCCGGTTGTTAAATATTGTATCAAAATCGACGCAACAACTTTTTCAGCTTCATCAGCTTCTGTTAAAGCAGCTTTGGAAAAATCCTTGGGTTTTTGGCGCAATGAATTTCAAGAAAATGAAAACTATGCCAAGGGGAGCCTGAACCATCTGCCTCTTTCTATTCCGCAATTTTTAGAAACTCCCTGCGACGCTCAAGTTGATTTGAAACTCGTTTTGGGTGAAGGCGCACTCAGCCCCCAAGAAGCACTTTATGTGCGATCGCGTGGTACCGAAGTTGTCGCACTGACGGTTCGCACGGACTATAATTTGGTCACTCTTAAAGGTCGCGGGTTTTTATATATCGCCGGTGACTTGAATAAACCAGAGTGGCTGGAGCAAGTTTGGAAAAACGAATCGCGCCTGACGACAGTTATCGCCCACGAAGTGGGACATATTTTGGGTATTCCCCACCTTGGCGGTGACTTTGCGACGATGACAGGAATTCCTGAAAGTCCCGCTGCCCTGAATCTGATGGCAGAGTCCCTTCCGCAGGCCGCCGTTCTTAAAAATAAAATCGGCTATGGTTTTGTCCAGGGTATTGCACCGATCCTCAGCAACCTGAAAAGACATGAATCGTGCGAGATTTCAGCATCGACTCGTCATTGGTTGAAAATCTCTGAAACAGTTCACTGCTTGCGTGTAGAACTAAGCCCGCTCAATACCGAACAGGATATCGTCGCCAGCCTCTATGCAGTTGAAGCAGACGGCAGTACTCACTTGCTGGGGCATTTTACCGTCGACATGCTTTCACGAACACTTTTGAATTATAAGTTTGATGTCATCACTCAGCTTGTTCTGAACAAAGAACAAAAGGTATTCGCTTTCGCTCCATCGAACTCCGTGGACTTTTTGGCGGGTGGAGTTCAACTTTTTGCTAGCATGAACTTGAAACTGACTTCAATCGACCCAGCGGCTCCCGCGCGCTCGGTCATTTTAACGGTCAGCCCTTTGCAAATGGTGATTCTAGGAGGCACGGAATACGGGTTTACCACTTTGTTTTCGTCCAATCGCATCCGCCCTTTGTTCTAGATATTCAGGCGAATGGTGTAATGCCATCTTCCAACATTTGGATGATTTTCAGCTTCAATTTTTCCCGTGTTTCCGCCTTCTTTGCATTATGGAGTCGGAAAGCAATAGAGAAAAGATTCGCCTTTTTCAGGGTTTTATAGAAGGCCTTGGCCTTCTTGTTTTTGTTTAAGGCTTTTAGAAAATCATCCGGGACTTCCATCGACTTTGGCGAGTTATAGGCCTTCTTCCATCGGCCATCAGCTTTCGCATCCGCAACAGCTTTTAAGCCTGCCGGCATCATCAGTCCCGCCTTGGTGAGGCGTTGCACGTGCTGGGTATTGATCTTTGACCAGACACTTTTGGGGCGGCGGGGAGTAAAGCGATTGCAATAAGAAATCTCGTCAACGGACTTTCTGATTCCATCAATCCAACCGAAACATAAGACTTCGTCCAGGGCTTCAGCGGGTGTAATTCCGGATTTCCCAGAAGTTTTCTTATAAAACCCAATCCATAGCTCAGTCACTGAATCGTGATTTTTCGTAAGCCAGCGTCTTAGGTCAGATTGGGTTTTAAAGTAATGAATCTTCATTTTAACAGTGTACAAAGTTTTGAAACAAAAAAGCCACTGGTAATAGTTCTTAAGCCGTCTGACATTTAGACACTCGCCCCGGGCCTGGTAAGTCTGATTTGCTTCTGATCCTGGAATGGAATTCGCAGTATGCCGGAATGACATACAGAGGGCGGCACTCATGAAATATGTGACATTTATTTTTTCAATGATGGTGGGCACACAGGTGTTTGCGGCACAGAAATCCTGCATGGCGGTCTATGCGGCTGGCTTAAGTTACTTCTTGAATGAAAGCAGTGTGCAGTTGGGTGATAAGTCCGAAATCACCTTGGGTCAAAGCACTGAAGATGAGCGCTATAAGGTGACCTTAAGCAATGAAGGCACGCTGGCTCTTATCCATGTTAAAGGAAATTTCGAACTTCCTTTGTATCAGGTCTTTAATGATGGATCGGTGACAATCTATCAAAGCGAAGATCAGTCTTTATACCCCGAGAATGTTCCCGGTGCGAGGATTGGCAATAGTCTTATCTTCATAGGGTGTGCTCAAGACTAATAGGCTTTTTCAAAAAGAGTAAATGTGGGACGGCCTTGAATGCGTGATGGAAATTTATTTCCCGTATTGATGTAACCACATTTTAAATAAAAACCTTCGGCCGGTGGGTCGGGGAAAACTTGAATTTTTGACCAGCCATTTTCGTTGGCAAGTTGATCGATAAACTTGCTGGTGGCAGCGCCAATTCCTTGCTTTAGAGTCGATTTTTTAATCCATAGATTTTCCAGAAAAACTTCATCTTCTCTTTTCTCAAATGAAAGAAAGCCCACCAGTTCGGGATTTCTGATCTCATAGCAAATTTCAGAGTTTAGTGTTTTCTCGTCCATCGTAATTAAATGCAAAGATGCTTTGGCGTATTCTTCCGGGTAATTCCAAACAGAGCGTGATCCCTCGATCAAAGCATTTATATCTGACAAGTTGGTGAGCTGAGCTTTTTTAAATTCGATCATGCTGTTTTTAATGACTTTAAAAGCAGTGCCTTTCAATCAAAACCGTTCGGTTCTGCGGTGCGGCCCAGAAAGGGAACTGTTACCTGTAAGTTCTTGTGATTCGTTCGATCAGCTTTTTATTGGCGTCGCGAACGGATGTGGGCTTCTGGTGCCAGCTGGCCAGAATGTCTTCACGCAACAGATTGTAGACTTTTATCAGATAGTCGCGCTTCTCCTGGGCATCGTATCCCTTGATCCAGTGATGCGTATAAAGCTCGCTGCGAACCGGAGAAAACATGTAATGCGGAGTCGAGTCATTCCAATGGTCATGTGCGTGGTGGGTCGTGAAATCGCGGGCAGCGGCCTTGTAGGCTTCTTTGTCGGAGCTGCAGGGGAACTCTACGGCTTTACGCATAGCTTGTGGATCTTCGGCAAAAAGCACGGCCACCACATCGGCAAAGAGTTCGTGGTAAGGGGCGAGTAAATTCAGGATGCGATTTTGTTCGGCGGAAAACTCGCCCGTTTCAAAATAGGCCTGGGCCAGCTGCCGTTCTATTTCCTGCTTCTTTTCCAAAAGATGCTTTAGGTGGGACGGGGTGGGGGCTGCGATAATGCGCTTTTCAATCAAAGCGCGTTGATTCGCCAGGAAGTAGACCTTTTGGTTTGCGATCATAGGTGAGGCGATGCCCTCACGGATGGATTTGAATTCGGGAATATCACGGGTCAGCCAGTCGGTAAAAATCACGTGACCATATTCGTGGGCAAAGGTCGTTAGATTGCCAGCTTCACTGCGCAGATGTTTTTCCTTACCATCGGAGTCTTCAATATACAGGAATTCTGCAGCCGAAAGCACAGCTACACCATCATAAGAGGCGCCACTGGCGGAATGCTTTAATGACAATACGACTTTCTCAGAGACGGGGGCCCATACGGAAATCGACTCGACAACGGCGGCCAGCTTCTGCGCAAACTTGCAGGAAGAAACAGTCAGGTCATTGCTGTCTTGCCATAAATTCACAGAGGAAAAGGAAGGAACCTCGGGGCATTGATTCGCCATAAAGTCCGATTCAATACTTTGCGTCCAAGCCTGTGCTGACACTAAGAAGGCTAAGAATGGGATAAGGAATTTAAGGGTGGATGAACGCACAAGTGACCTCGATAGGGGACAATGTAGCAGTTGTTAAAATTTGGTTTGTTTTAAACTGTTAATATTGAAAGAAAGTCACGGCTGTCTATGGGGTCGACATAGGTGTCAGGTCCTATTTAAGGGGGAGGATGGATCACATTTTTGATGACCACACATATTGAGTTCGCTACCTGTTTGTCCAAATCCTAGCTTCTTCGTATCAACTTGAGATATGATCCAGATTACAATTGTATAAGGTTCTTGGGATCGATCATTATGGTCAGCTGGGAATCGGTCGTCTAATGCTCTGGCCGTCTCCCGTGGCGTTTGACTGATTAAAACAACCAGGAACCCATGGGACAACAAAAACAAGTGGACGATCAATGCTTCGTTCAGTACTCGCACGAAGCTGGCAAATGAAATCAACACTATAAGAAATGCAAAACCTCTAATTTTCTTAAAAGTCTCCTACGTAAAGCTGGTCGTCCCAGAGAGAACGACCAGCTTTTAAACTCTATTCGCTAATAACTGTAGAGCTATTTAAACGAACCGTACATGAGGCATCGTGAATAACTGCAGGTTCACCATGAGGTGTTAAATATTCTGCGAAACATTTTACATTATCTTTCGCTTTTATTAGTCTTCTGCCATCCACATATTCAATATCGCTATTCAACGCATTGAAAAGATCAATGGCAGATTTTCCTTCAATAACGACCAATTTAGCCTCAACGATATATTTAGAAGTGCCTTCCACTTGTGTGGTAGCGAAACTGACACTTGAAAACATAGTGACTAGAGATAGCGATAAAATAGTTCTGATCATATAAATTACTCCTTTGTTTTTAATATAAAAATTTAAAAAAATCGGACCACGACTACTGGCAAGCGGCGATGTTTTCGACCTTGTAGCCGACGATCACATCGTTGGAAAGCACGTACGTCAAGCCCACGATTGTTTGGCAGCTGTCTGATGTGATTTGAACGTCAAGATTGTCGTCGCCACCAACTTCCACCTTTTTAACAGCCTCTCCATTGATAGCAGAAATGACGCTCGCGTCAGTAAGTGCCGCATGGATCTTTCTTAGAGAGTCATTATAGCTAGAAAGACGAGAACCTGCAAAAGCGGAAGAAGCTGCCAGAGTTGTGAATAAAGAAGCTAAAATCATTTTTTTCATAAAAATTCCTTTGTTTAAATAATTCGTTTTTCTATTCTACTATTTGCACGTGTATCTAGCCCAAACGCCCGGAGCATAGGTTTGGTCCAATGCCACAGTTGAATTTGGGTGAATGTCCGCGAAACCTTGGTTGGTGGAGAACCACTGAACATTGTTATATGCCTGGCATCCTTGGTTGGCTTTGCTGTACGTGAAATCTGCACCGTAGTGACCATCACTGCCCATCCACTTCACTGCACCAATACATGTGCCAGTTGCGCCGGCACCCTTGATGGCGATCTGGTTGCCGTTGAATTGAACCAGGATTTCTGCATCCGCTTGGACCGCATCACCAACATTTTTCAGGTTGCAGATATAATATGGTTTTGCCGCGAAGGCTGTAGAACTAAGACCCAACATTAAAAGTGCACAGAATACTTGTTTCATCGAATACTCCTATTTTTTGGTTACTTTTGTTATTGCTAACTTCAAATGCAATATACCCTCGGAAATTGACCAAAAAAAGATAGATGTTCTTAATTAGTATACGGTTTGTTCATATTTAGTGTACAACTGTCTGATCTTTGTACGGCCGCCGCCGCGATATGAATATACTTGATGGGGCCCGTGTCGGGGCATCCAAAGGTGCAAGGCAAAAAAAAAGGCAGGAAACTATCCTGCCTCATTTTTAAATGCATCAGATTTTTATCTTTTGATTTCGAAAGTTGCTCTGCAACCTTTATCTACCCAAATTACGCTTCCTTTGAATCCGAAGCTTTTGTTTGCAACACATTCAGAGCGAGAGTTTTTACTGTATAGTCTAATAGATCGTACTCCGCGGCCATTAACCCAACACTCATTATATTTGTTATCTTCTGAATCGCAGTCCATGTACTCCACTTCAGGCTCATCGATTTGGTCATCACAGCCGCGACGATCCATACCTGCGGGTCGGTAGTCTTCGTTATAATAACCAGCTTGTGCCTGAGCAATTTGTGTAAACGCCATAACAGATACCAGTGCGATTAAAATTCTATTCATTGTTTTCCCCCGTGGTTTAAAATTGCCACCAATTAAGCGGCAATAGGAGGTATTGCAGACGTCATGCCACGCAACCAGACGACAATTTGGCACCACAGTGCGGCCCGTGCGAGCATAATGACAGGGCATAAAAAAAGCCGACTCGAAAGTCAGCTTTTTAAATTGGTGCGCGGAGAGGGACTTGAACCCTCACGCTTGCGCATACGCCCCTCAAACGTACGTGTCTACCAATTCCACCATCCGCGCGCACCGAGGATCAAGTTAACCTTGGGCTGTTGAGTCCGTCAATGATGCGCGATGCGCAAAAGATAGGTCGATAGCGCAGGTCTTTTTATTTCACCGAATAAACTACATCCACACAGGTGTCGCCGCGCTGATTGATTTGCTTGATCTTAAACGCAGTCTCCGTTCGGCGGGAGAAGAGCTTTTTGCCCTCGTTTAAGAACACTGCCACCGTTTGAATCTGCATCTCATCTACCAGGCCCTGGTCATGGAACAGTCCCACCAGTTCGCCACCGCCAACCAGCCATACGTTTTTACCATTGGCCAGTCGGACTAACTCCTTGTGGAGAGGTCCCACATCACCCTGAACGAAGCGAATGTCTGCTCCTTCAACGGGGTTCAGTTTTCGATGAGTAAAAACCAGGCAGGGGATTTGGTACGGCCAAGGCTCATTATTTTTACTATTATAGTTCAGGAGCCACTCATAGGTTGCAGCCCCCATTGCCAGAGCACCAATGCCGTCCATGAAGCTTTTGATGAAACTTAAATCAGAAGGGCCGTTTTTAAACAGCCACTCCAGGGAATCATTTTTATCGGCAATGTATCCATCCAGGCTCGCGGCAGCAAAATAGATTGTTTTCATTTATCTAGGATGGAATTGAATCGGACTTCAGTCAATTAAGGTCGTTTGCCTTTGCTGGCTGCCGGGACTCTTTCGGCCAGGCCTTCCAGTTTCTTTCGTTGCTCCGGGCTCCAGGTTTTTAAAAAGCCTTCCGGATCTTTTTGCGCTTGTTTAATGACTTGCTCCAGTTGCTCTGAAGTCAGTCCCTTCATATTGCCTAAAACATCCGCTGCAAGATTGTAAAGTTCTTGCTCGTTGGCAGAGTTTCCAGTGATGGATTTAACATGCTCAGAAACCTTGCTGGCTTCTTTGGAGCTGTTGACCATGCTTTGGCGGCTTTGTGCATTTCTTAGATCCTGCTGCGTTTTTTCAATCGCACTGATCGTATCCTCTTCGTCGCTTGCAAAAGCGTAAGCACTGCAAAACAAGGATGCTATAACGATGACCACAGCGATTGATTTACTGATAATCCCCAACATACTGAAACTTTCTCCTGGATTTGCAATAGGATAAAGGGGCGCGGGTTGGGGGAAAAGTTAAATGTAAGACACGTCTCAAGATGAGATCGCGAATTTATTTTGCTTGGCGACCTAGTTTGATGGCTTGCACTTGTTTTAGACGCTCCAGGTATTGCTCGACATTGTAACTAGGCATGCCTGTTTGCGTTTGCAAGGCCTGTTGAAGGGCTTGGGTGAAGGACTCATCCAAGAGTTCAAGGTCTCTCAACGCGGAGCTGTTGGTGTAGTCATGGGTGACCGCTTGAATAGCCTGCTTTTGGATTTTCAGCTGCACCATTTCGGGATGGGAGGAGATTAAACTCTGTGTATCGTAATAATCGGAGTTGATGGAGTATCCCTCGTTACGATAAGCGCAGGATAGCAACTTGGCGAAACGGGTGTCCTGAGGATTTAGGAAAAAGTTTTTGCGCAAAGTCTGCATGTCGTCTTTAGCAAGCTTCAGGGAGCTGTCTGTGCACACCTGCAATGTCAGTGGGCTCATTGCGACTTCCGCAAATCTGTAATTCAGCTTGTTATCGATTTCCTTGCGAACACATTCCGCATCGCTGTGACACGCAAGACGAATGCGCATCGCAACCTGCACGGCCTTGTAGGAATTTAGCAGGCCCGTTTTATTGGTCTTTGAGTAAAGCTGGTGAAACGAGCGCAGCGCCGTTCTTTTAAGGAGCAGTTCTGCTTGTTGGCGATTCAAAGTGGGAAGCAGGGCTTTAAGATTGGCAATTGTGCCCGCAACCATTGGTGTGGCACCACTGGTTGCACCAAATAGTCCTTGCTCACCACGCCCATTGATTGAGGCCTGGTAGTCATCAGCAGGTGCCAGGATATCCAGTTCAATGGATTCCTGAGAGTAAACAGTTTGAAGGCCACGCGGGGAGTAAGAGCCCACGGATATCACCGCAGACGTTCGTTCAAAGTCGTCGATCGCTTCGGGGTGATCGTTGCCAGCGGCAAACACCCAGATGATGCCCTTGGCATCCATCTCTTTCGCCATTTCCGTGATGCGCCCGTCGGGCCAGCCCATGGAGTTTGAGATCACTTGTGGTGGTGTTGGCAGAGTGCTGATTTCATTGATGGCGTTGATGTAGAAGGCACCGGGATAAACTTTGCGAAGCTGAACATAGTCCACCAGCTCCGACATGGAAATCATGCCTGGGCCATTGATGATGTTGGCAACGTTGGTACCATGATTGGCAGTTAGCTTGCGGCCACGATCGGCTTCAATATCGAAAGAGATTTCGCGAGTCAGGTTGATGTGCTGTTTTTCAAAGCCATTATCCAGAATTGAAAACGGCACTGCTTGCAGGCCGGGAATTTTTCGAAGATCTTCCTTCACCAGGTCAGCGCCGACATATTCCTGCGCCCAGAAAGGGGAAAGGATGCCGCCTTCAACTTCCAAAGGTTGGCGTGCCTCCAGCTCCACAAAGGCATGGGCCCAAGTGGTGGTGAATACAGTCAAAGTCAGTAGAAGTTTGCGAAGGTTTCTCATTAGGTTATAGCTATGCGATTCCCGGGCCATGAGAGTGGGCTTTCAGATCTGGTATAAGCGAGTTGGAGCTTTGGATGTATACCAAAAGCTCCAGAACGCCATCGCTGTTCAATTTCTTTACAAGTGTTCCAGGCGGTTATTTTTTGAAAACCAGAAATCCATCGTCGACAGGAACGGTGGTTCCGTTGATGGCCTGGGCGGCGTCGGTAAACAAGAAGGCCACAACGCTGGCTACCTTTTCAGGTTCAATCAGGCGATTGTGCATGTGCTGTTTTGCCAAAGAGTCTTTCACTTCTTTGTTGTCACCCAGTATCGGGGTATTGATAAATCCCGGGGCCACGCCCACCACACGAATGCCATGGCTGGCAAGTTCAAGGGCGGCCGTTTTACTCATCATCACGACGGCGGCTTTCGCAGCATTGTAGTTAAAGCTTCCCTCTGAAGCCATGGTCCCATAAATGGAGGCGGTGTTGACAAAGGTTCCTTTGCTTCCAAGTTGAACCATTTTTTTTGCAGCGTAGTACATGCCGTAGTAGACACTGTGTTGATCGACTTCGATCACTTTCAAATACGAAGCTGGATCCATTTCCAGAAAAGGTTTCACCAGGCCAATGCCCGCATTATTGAAAATTCCATTTAAGGTGCCGAATTTCTCAACGGCAAAATCAACCATGGCCTTCACCTGGTCAGCTTTGGAAACATCCACTTTGAATGAATGAGAGAGGACACCGATTTCACGCAGTTCTTCGGCGGTTTTTTCCGCCCCCTGGTCGTTAAAGTCGGCGCATAAAATCTTTGCGCCCTTCTTGGCAAGCACAACTGCGGCCTCCCGGCCAATGCCACTTGCGGCGCCGGTCACGATGATGACATGATCCTTTAATTCCACGGGGACCTCCCTCGGTAATATCATTGTAAAAGTGAGCGGGGGAAGTCACCGAAGAGTCGTGGAAATATGGCGAATAACAGAGTGGGACTGTGTTGGATTAGAGGAGGGGAATTGTAGAAAATATCTGACAAGTTTTGGACAGTTGTGAATTATTTGTCCCGATTTGAGAACGTGATTTCGGGGGCATTTGAACCTCGCTATACTGAGAGGCATGAAAACACCGAAAGTCATTAGTCTGAGTCTTCTGGTAATTATGGTACTTGGCGGTTATGCGCTCATCTCGGTTTCCGCTGAATACAGAGCTCAACAAGATTCCAAATCAATTGTTGTTCAAGTGAGCTCCAGCTCGTCAACACTGGTATCTGTCGAATAACCGATCAGGCAAATTGCGCCTGATCATTGGCAATCGTCTCTCCATTTACTTGCACAGAATAGAATATCGGCACCGCTTTGGACAGCATTGCGGCCGTCCCACTGTATTGGTGGGTGGATCTTTTTGCCGCTTCAACCACCTGGGCGCCATCCACATTTGGGCCTTTGACGGAATAAGTTAAATCAATGCGCGTAAAGATTTTGGGATGCTTATCGGTGAGTCCCGCACGTGCTTCCAAATCAAAACTTTCATACTGAACCTGAAACTTTGCCATCAAGTCCACAACATCGGTTCCTGTGCAGCCGCACAGTGCTGCCAGAACCAGCTCTTTAGGGCTGGGACCTTCAGACTTTGCATCAGACAGAGCGACGTCCAGATCTCCTTGCATGCCGCGAACCTCAAATTTAAAATGGTGACCGTCTATTCTGTGAACTTTTGCTCTCATAGGTGTCCTTTTTGTATTTCAAAATCCTATCCAAGATTTTCTGTCATTTCAAACATATGATTGTCAGGCTGAGATCATTTGGAGAGGAAATCAAATGGCACAGGTACTACCAGCTTTCCCAGGCATTCCCGAAATCAATGGTCGCATTCTGATCAACGGCGAATTACGAAGTCAGGGATTTGAGACCATTCCCGTCCACTCGACCTGCACCACTGAGCCCGAGCTTAAGAAGATCGGCACGACACCTCACGTGAGTGTAGAAATTCTAAGAGAGGCCGTGCAGGCCGCCTCTGCAGCATGGGGCAAGGGACTGGGGGAGTGGGCCACGGCGAAAATGGAGGAACGAATAAATGCTGTTATGAAGTTTCGCAACGGCATGGTTCAGCAACGCGAACTTATCTGTCGCTTGCTAATGTGGGAGATTGGAAAAACCTGGATTGATTCTCAAGCGGAGTTTGATCGCACCATTCAATACATCGATGACACGGTTGATGAAGTTAAAAACATGGAACGTGAAGCCGGTCGCTTTCATTTTTCCGGTGGTGTCATGGCGCAAATTCGCCGGGCCCCCTTGGGTGTGACACTTTGTATGGGGCCTTTTAATTATCCTTTGAATGAAACTTTCACGACGTTGATTCCGGCTTTGATTATGGGGAATACCGCCATCGTTAAGGTCGCTCGCTATGGGCAATTGCTGTGGGATCCGTTGCTGGAGGTCTTTCGGGACGCTTTTCCAAAGGGTGTGGTGAATGTTATCAATGGATTGGGGCGCGAAATCGTCAATCCCGTCGTCCGTGATGGCAAAATTGATGTCCTGGCTTTCATTGGCACCAGCAAGGTCGCCAGTCAGATCAAGATTGCGCATCCTCAGCCCTTTCGTTTTCGCAGTATTCTAAGTCTGGAAGCAAAGAACCCTGCGATCATCATGGAAGATGCGGACCTGGATAATGCGGTCAGTGAGTGCGCGAAAGGAGCTCTTTCGTTTAATGGACAAAGGTGTACGGCATTGAAAATGATTTTTGTGCATAAAAAAGTGGCCAGTGAGTTTACCAAGCGCCTGGTGCAAAAAATCGATTCCATGAAACCCGGTATGCCTTGGGATGAAGGAGTGGCGATCACTCCGCTTCCGGACCCCAAAAAATCCGAGTACCTGAATAGTCTGATCAATGATGCTGTTGCGAAAGGCGCTGAACTGGCCAATAAAGAAAAAGGTGGAAAAATTCACGACGGTATTTACTTTCCTGCGGTGCTGGCTCGGGTCCCGTTGAATTCAAGAATCGCGATTGAGGAACAATTCGGACCCGTGGTTCCGATTGCAGAGTTTGAAGACTATAAGGAGATTGAAGATTATATTTTAAATTCTCCCTATGGAAATCAAGCCAGTGTGTTTGGTCAGGATGCACAAATGTTAGGAGTTATGATTGATCGACTGAGCAACCAAGTGTGTCGTATCAATATCAACAGTCAGTGCCAGCGCGGACCCGATGTGTATCCGTTCACAGGAAGAAAGAATTCAGCAGAAGGTACATTGAGTGTCTATGATGCACTTCGATCATTCAGTATCCGCTGTATGGTGGCAGCTAAGCAGGATCAGGCTTCTCGTCAGGTGATACAGGGCGTGCTTCATCAGGACAGTTCCAATTTTCTTTCCATGAACGTGGTGTTGTAGTGAAGTAATTCTTGACAGATAGAACTGCTTTCTTGGAAATACAAAAATGAATTTCACGGCAGGAGAACAGTTATGATGAATCGTTCTAATTTACGTTTGCTGACATCATGGACAACTGTTCTTGTGTATTTTCTGGCTTTGTCGACTTGGATGGCCACGGTGACCTCTCCAATTATGTTGGGGGTTCTGTTCGTCGCATTTTTTGCGGTGGTTTTGTGGGCGGCTTTTGGAGTTGTTCATGAGGCCGAAGTATTGGCGGAAGTTTTAGGGGAGCCCTATGGCACACTGATCCTCACGTTGTCGATCGTGATCATCGAGGTGGCTCTGGTGGGTGCTGTGATGCTGGGATCGGGAGCTGCTCCAACCATGGGACGCGATACGATGTTCGCGGTACTCATGATCGTGATGAATGGTGTCGTGGGCTTGGGACTTTTTATCGGAGGTCTAAAGCATCGCGAACAGTCCTACAATCTTCAAGGTGCAGCGTCTTATCTTTCTGTTTTGATTCCCCTGACCTGTATTGCTCTGATACTTCCAAACTTCACGACGTCAACGGCAGAAGGCACTTTGTCGTTTTGGCAGTCCACGTATTTTTCTGTTTTCTCCATTGCATTGTATGGGGTCTTTCTGATCACACAGACGGGACGTCACCGGGCATTTTATGTGCATCAAATTGAGGGCAAGGTTGACGAGGATGTCGATGCTCCTCGTGCACCTATTAACTGGAAGGAGATGCGCAAGCACGTGTTTTTGCTTTTGGCGAATATTCTGCCAATCGTGCTTTTATCCAAGGGTCTCGCAAAAATTCTGGATGCGGAAATCAAAGCTCTGGATTTGCCGCTGGCTCTGGGTGGTGTTGTTGTTGCGGCCGTGGTTTTTGCTCCAGAGGGGATCAGTGCATTGCGTGCGGTTGCGCGCAATGATCTGCAAAGAACAATCAATCTATGTCTGGGGGCCGCAACCTCCACGGTGGGTTTGACCGTTCCGGTAATTTTGGCAATTGGTACGATCACAGGCCAAACAGTTATTTTAGGGCTCGCGCCTCGCGAAGTGACTCTACTGGGAATGACCTTGATCCTAAGCACTTTGACGTTCTCAAATAGACGAACCACAATGCTCGAGGGAACTGTGCATTTGATTTTGTTCCTCGTGTATCTGGTTTTGGTATTCAATCCGTAATACAGTTATTAGTTGCTGGGTCACAGCAATGTCATCAAACCATTGACCCCTAGTTCGGATGGGTGAAACTGGGACGGATGGTTGAATTCATCCGTTTTTTTAAGAAAATATTGAAGGCATTTGCATCATTGCGATTGGCGGTGATGTTGCTTTTGATTCTTTCTATTCTGATCTGTATCGGCACGATTGTGGAAAGTCGTCTTGATGCCCAGGCTGCCAAAGTTTTTGTTTACGGATCAGTTTGGATGCAACTGACCATGGGGCTTCTTGTAATCAGTCTTATTGCGGTGATTGCAGATCGTTGGCCCTGGCAAAGAAAGCACGCCGCATTCATATTGGCTCATATCGGCGTAATTATGATTGTGGTGGGATCCATCATCACTCAGCAAAAAGGTATTGATGGGACAATCCGTCTGGTGCCCGGGGAGAAAAGCGCTGCCGTAACGGTGCCTGAGACAGAGTTGATTTTGTACCGCTCCAAAGACGGAGCCAGTTACGATATAGTTTATTCAGAACCCGTTCAATTTTTAAAGCATCCCATACTTCCAGAAAAACCCTTTCTGATTAAAACCAAAGAATCGGAAATTGAAATTGTAGAGTCTGTTCCTTACGGAGTTCCCAAGCGCAATGTGCAAAACTCATTGATCGCGCAAAGCGGGGCGGGGCTTCGATTCCAGATGATGAATGACCGAATCCAGACATTAGAGTGGCTGGTGCAAAGAAATGTTTTTGAAAAAATCAATTTCGATATGGGACCGGTGCTGGTTTCAATGGGTGGATTGTGGCAAAGAAATCTGGAACGACATGAGATTCGTCTGGTGCCGCAGCCGACAGGAGCCCAATATAGTTTTTATCAGAAAAACCAAGCAGATCCCACTGCCAAGGGGGAGCTTGTTGAGGGCGACAAGGTCCATACTCCGTGGATGGGGCTGGAGTTCCGCATGCTCCGTTACTTTCCAAAGGCCGAACTAAAATGGGATCTGCAAAAATTAGATCATCCGACCCCGCAAAGCACGGCAGCACTTTTAGTTCGTCAGGGCGGACATGAGAACTGGCTGTTTTTGAATGACTATCTTAAGATTTTTACGGAATCCCACGTTTACTTATTGAGCTACCGAAACCGTCAGGTGGATTTGGGGTTTCCGTTGGAACTTAAGGAATTCAGAAAGACCAAGTATCCCGGCAGCAGCAAAGCCATGGCTTATGAAAGCACCGTTGGTTATGCTGATGGAAAAGATGTCGTGATCTCCATGAACGAGCCGTTGCAATACGAAGGCTTCAGTATTTATCAGGCGGGGTTTGATCCGCTACCGAACTCCTCGCAGTTTGCCAGTATCTTGTCAGTCAATCGCGACCCGGGAAGACCTTTGAAATACCTGGGGTCGCTTATTATGACTCTGGGGATTTTGCTTTTGTTTTACTTTAGAAAACAATATCGCCAAAAACCCTAGCCGCGGGTCTGTCCGCTGCCATCAACCAGCCATCGCGCATTGGTCAGTTCGCGCAGGCCCACCGGACCACGCACATGAAGCTTTTGCGTGCTGATGCCCAGCTCGCCCCCCAGACCAAATTCAAAACCGTCGGTGAATCGGGTGGAGGCATTCCAATACACAGCTGCCGCATCGATGTCCTGTTGAAATATGCGTGCTTTTTCCTCGGACTTGGTCACGATGGCTTCGGAATGTTTACTGCCATGTTTTTCAATATGATTAATGGCTTCGTCCAGATCATTCACGATCCGGCAATTCATGATCAAATCCAGATACTCAGTGTCCCAGTCCTGCGGATTCGCTAGGGTCACGCGCTCGTGATTTTTAAGAATGTCCAGCGAACCTGAATCAACATGCCATTGCAGTTTTTTGGTTTCAGTTTCTTTGTAAAGCAAAGGCAGGAACTGATTGGCAACTTTCGCGTTTACCAGAACTGTTTCCAGGGCATTGCAAACCCCGGGGCGCTGGGTTTTGGCATTGGCCACTATTTTTGCGGCCATGACCAGGTCAGCGTCTTCAGCAACATAAGTGTGGCACATGCCGCGATCATTTTTAATGATCGGCATCAGGGCTGTGCGCTGAACGAAGTCAATCAGCTTATCACCGCCTCTTGGGACGACGATGTCGATCACATCTTTTCGTTTTAGAAGTTGTTCGACCAAGGAGCGGTCGTAATTTTCAACTCCCAAAAAAGGCAGCTGAGCAAAGCCGCACTCCTGCAGACTTTCGCGCATCAGACGGTAGATAATGGCGCTGCTGTGTTTGGATTCTGATCCCCCACGCAACAAGATGACGTTGCCGGATTTAAAGGCCAACGAGAAAGCCTCCAGAATCACATTCGGGCGGGATTCGAAAATCATAAAGATCACACCCAAAGGGGCGCGGATTTTTTTTAACAGCAAGCCATTTTTCAAAGTGGATTGCTCGATCACTTCGCCCACAGGGTCCGGAAGACCTGCCACCTGTTTCAGACTTTCGATCATGCCGTCGATGCGTTCTGCATTTAAAGTCAAACGATCACGAAATGCGCTGGCTGTGTCGGCGGGGAGGGCGGCAAGATCTTTTTTATTCTCTTCAATGATTTCGTTGGAAGCGGTCGCAAGTCGGCCGGCAATGGCCAACAACGCCTGATTTTTGTTTCCCGTTGAAAGTTTGCGTTGAATGCGGGCTGCAGCACGCAGATCCTGCAAGGCCTGTTCATTAAGCGAGTTCATGGCGTCCCCCGAACTGTGTTCCGATGCTTTCCCCTTTGGCGATATGCAAAAGGTTATTGGGGATATCGCCGCGAACAAGATGGGTGATGATCTTGTTTTTACCGGCTGTTTCCGCCGCCAGAAGTTTTGAGTACATGCCTCCGGTACCGACTTTGGAGACGGCTTTGCGGTCGGCTAGATTGAATTCCGCTTTTGTGACTTTCGGTCGATAGCGGACTAAAGTGGCGTCGGGATTTTTGTTCGGATCAGAATCAAACAAACCATCCACGTCAGTCATCAGAATAACTCGTTCGGCTTTCATCATGACTGCGACTTTCGCTGCCAGGGAGTCGTTGTCGCCGAACTTGATTTCCTCGGTCGCCACGGCGTCATTTTCGTTTAAGATCGGAAGGACTTTCCACTTCAGAAGTTCAGTCAAAGTGTTCTGCAGGTTCTTGCGACGAGCAGGGTCTTTCATGTCCCCGGCGGTCAGGAGCACCTGGGATCCCAATAGATTTGCAGATTGTAAAGCCAGATTGTATTGATCCATCACCAACGGTTGACCAATGGCGCTTAGGGCTTGCTTTTGTGGAAGAGTTCTTTTGGCAGATTTAAAGTTGGTGCGGGCAACTGCCCAGGCGATGGCTCCGGAGGTCACCCAGATGATTTCGATGCCGTGTTTCTTTTTTAGCTGTGCCACTTGCAGCATCCACGCACGCATTAATAATGGACCGCCGTCGCAAACCATTTTGCTGCCAGCTTTTATCACCCAACGTCTGTTTTTCGCCATGACTCTTCCCTTTGATTTTACAAAAACCCCTTTAAGTCTAGGGGCAGGGAAGAGTCCTCAGCAATCTATTTTTTCAATGAATCCTTGTAGCGATTGACCGCCATGATGCCTTTGCGCGAGTTATCGATGGAATCCCCGAAGATGCGCGCACTCTCCTGAGGGGCATGGAAGCCCGTGGAGTTTTCAGCTTCCACAAAGTCAAACATGAACTGCGCATGGCGCTGGAAGTTTCGGGCCGCTTCCAGGTCCTTGTTCGGATTTTTTACCAGGTCGACATCTTTATACGGTTTCAAGGCATTGATAAGATCAATTAAGGCATCGAAGGCGGTGTCACGCAATTTGTGATGACGATCCTGAATAGTTGTTGCGCGATCGAAGAGTTCTTTTTCAGAAACATTGTGGCACGTCTGGCAGGCGCGGTTGATATTCAAGAGGGGGCTGCGCACCCAGTGGTCGGTGACTTTCATGGCTCCGACTCTTTGGTACGGCATGTGGCAATCGGTACATGCCACACCAGCGCGGGCATGGGTTCCCTGCGAGAACAGTTCAAATTCGGGATGCTGCGCTTTCAGGACATTGGCGCCCGTGTCCTTATGAATCCAGTCCTTGAATTTGATTTCGTCATAATAGGCCAGCATGTTTTCAACTTTGATGCCCTTGGCCCATGGGTAAGTCAGCGTCTTGCCGTCACCTTTGAAGTAGTACTCCACGTGACATTGGGCGCAGACGTAAGTGCGCATTTCCTGGCGCGATGCCATTTTGTTCACATCATACTCGGTGATGCCCTGAGTGGCCTTGAAGGCTTTGATCCCTTCGATAAATGCCGGGCGTGTGACTCGCAGGGACATATCTTTGGCATCATGACAGTCGATGCAGGAGACTGGATGCTTGGCCATTTGGACGACTTCTTTATAGGGGATTTTGTTCATTTCATGGAACCCCTTGGTTAGATCACCGTCGCCCAATTTTTTGTAAAGCAAATAAGTGGAGGCATGGCAATTCAGGCAAGCGCCGGGTTGTTTCACCACTTCCTGGCGTTCAGTCAACTCTTGATCCAGTAACATATATGCGTGCCCGCGCTCTTCGCGGAAGTCTTTTGAAAAGGCATATCCATTCCACATGATGCGAAGTCTTGGATCTTGATCCAACTTTTGTACCGAGGTGACTGTGCGCGGATCTTTGCTGGTTGGTACGTGGGGGAAGGCTTCCGAGCCGCCATACTTGGTGCGGGTCATATCGGAGGATTTTAAATACGACTCGTATTGATAGGGAAAGTTTTTTCCCCAGATCGCGGGATCTTCAATTTCATCCGTGATTTCGACAACACGGTAGAAGGCTTGTTTTCCCTCTTGTTTGCGTTCGAAGATATTGACCAGAAGTGCCGCCGCAGCAACAGTCAGGACAATGGCTCCAGCCAGGATAATAAGATTTCGTTTCATGGGCGTCATGGATGTCTCCTATTGTCCGTGACCCACACCGCGGTGGCAGTGCAGGCAATTCTTAACGTCGTCTTCAGTGCCCTTGTGCGCACCAATGTCCATGGCTTGAACCATGGGTTGGTGGCAGTTCAGGCAACTCTGTAGCGCAACCTTGCGATTAAGATCCTTGATTTGAATCGGCTCGTGAAAGTTCTGAAAAGTAAATGCCCAACCGTGATTAAAACCGTTCAATGCTTTAACCGCGTATTTAGCTGCGATGTTCCCGTGGGGTAAGTGGCAGTCATTACATTTTGCCACGTACTGATGGCCTGATTTGCTCCAGGAATCGTAGTTCGCCTGCATGATATGGCAGTTGATACAGGCCTTGGGATCGTCAGAGAGGTAGGAGTAACCCTTGGCGTAAATAAAGGAATAAGCACCCAGTCCAATCAGTATACCGATTAGAATGATGACAACTATTCCGGGCGCATTTTTCAGGTTCATGGGTAAACTGTAAATGAAAGTCTATTGATATGGCAAACAGTCGATCTACAGCTAAGGTGCGTCCTTTTTCATAAGGTCGAATATAGCAATTTTTAATTCGAATAGGTTCGTTAATAGCAGGGCTATAGGGAAACACGCTCTAAGAAACTCTATTTTAGTCTCAGTTTGAAAGATTGCGTCTCCAGTACTTTACCTACCAAACGACAATTTGTTAAATTGAATGTCAGACACCTAAAGGGGAATCCATTGAAAAAGCACGTTGTTGTACTATTGGCCCTTGTTGCTGTGGGCTGCGCGCAAAAGCCCGTTGTCAAAGAACCTGAAATCGTTGCCAGCTGTTTTGCCGATGGCGAAAAGCAGGAAATGTGCAAAGCCGAGCGCACCAATGACGATGGAAAAATCGTGATCACTCGTTGCATTGGCACGACCAATCGCAATGCCCTGGCAAGTCTGCGTGGAAAATGCGTGGAAAGAATCTGCATCAAAGGTTCCAACAATGATTGTCAGATTCGCGGAGAGATTGGTGTTTTGGATCAGTACTCAGAGTTAGTTCGTCATAAGTTCTTTGCGGAAGACGAAGAAGAGACAGCAGTAGCTCCTAAAAAAATCTCTAAAATAAAAAGGAAAAAAGGCAAAGGGACGGTGAAGGCGGTCGAGCAGGAGTTGGATGTCGATCCAATGGCTGAGCTGCCAAAGATGCCGGAAAAGCCAGAGCCCGTGGTTAAGAAAGCGGCGCCAAAGCCAGTGTCTCAGGAACCGGCAGAGCCTGCAGCTATCAACGTTACTTTAAAGGCCGATTCATCGTCTTATAAAGTTAGCACTTCCAAACCTCGTAAGCCGGCGTCTTCTGTTGCTACAAACGAAGGATTTAAAAAAGTTTGTGTCGCTAAAACAGATGCAAATGCTCCGGAAGTGTTGCGTGGCAAATGCGCCACTCGCAACTGCAATGATGGCAAGTGCACCTATGGTGGCCGCAAAGAGATGTTTGATTATGTCACTCGTTCGGGGACGTAGTCTTCAGGTGGGGCCCTATTGAATCTGACGCAACGCTAAGCGTTAGTTGCGAGCCCCAAATTGTACATTCGCTTCTTAGGGATTAAGCATGTCCCATGACTCAAGAATCACTTCTGACTAAAAAAGAAATCCTAAAAATGATGGTGGGATTCCGCCGGTTTCGTGAGCGCTTTTTTAAGGGCGAGCATTCCGTTTACGAGGATCTTTCCACTGGCCAAAGCCCTAAAACTTTGATGATTGCCTGCAGTGATTCCCGCGTGGATCCGGCAATTTTGTTTTCTTCATCTCCAGGTGAAATCTTTGTGGTTCGAAACGTGGCAAATCTGGTGCCTCCATTTGAATCCAACATGGGTTTTCACGGGGTGTCTGCGGCAATTGAATTTGCCGTGGTGAACTTGGAAGTCGAGAACATTGTGATTCTTGGGCACCGTCAATGTGGCGGTATTCGCTCCTTGTTTCAGCCGGAAGCCATTAAAAAAGGTGGGTTCGTGCAGCAATGGATGAGTATCGCTGAGGAAGCAAAAAACAAAGTTTTGCAGGCGCATCCCCACAGTGATCTGGATCAAAAATGTCGCGAGTGTGAGAAAACTTCTATCGTGACCTCGCTTGAGAATCTTAGAACATTCCCGTTTATTGACTCTGCTGTGAAAGATCGCGGCTTGCAGCTATTGGGCGTTTACTTCGATCTTGAGAATGGCCACCTGTCCTTCTTTGACGATGTGACACAAAACTTTAGAGAGCTGGAAATCTCGAAAGTTCACAACACTTAGTAATGATTTTTGGACGCCTTGGAGAACGTGAGGAACGGTGATTCCAAGGCAGATAAGTACCCATCAAGATATTGACATCAAGCTCCAACCTCTAGATATTCCACCACATTCCATGAGTGCTTATACGAGAACGCTTTTTAATTTGCGACTCCATTGGAGTCAGAGCACCACGGCAAGGGCATTGCGCCGATTACTTTTGTGAAATAGTTTTTCCGCCATGGGGAATACGTCTATGAAAAAAACATCCGAGTTATCGAATTTTTTTAATGAGATTTTTTTGGCGCGCCGTCGGAAAAATCCCAAGTACTCAATGCGTGCGTTCGCACGTGATCTTTCACTGACTCAAGGTCGTTTGTGGGAATTGATTCATGGTCGCTATATTCCAGGATCAAAAGTAACTGAGCGTATTGCGGAGTTACTGAAGTTGGCGCCGGAAGACAAAGAGCGCATGCAGTCTTTGATTGCCATTGCCAAAGCACAACCGGTCTCCACGCTGCGTTCGATTTCCAAAGATGAATTCGCGATTATCTCTGATTGGGAGCACATGGCGATCTTCAATTTGATTTCGACCAAAGGTTTCGATCACACGATCAACAGCATCGTGAGTCGTCTGGAGATCTCCATGTTGCAGGCTGAGGGGGCTTTAAGTCGTCTGGTTGAAGCCGGCCTGGTTGTTGATGATGGCGGCAAATTCCTCCCGGCATTCACCAATGTCAGTGCGCCCACAGAGGTGCCTTCAGAAGTGATGCGTGAGTTTCATCGCCAGATGATTGGTCGCTCGGTAACATCCCTGCATCGCGATCCGGTTGAATCTCGCAGTATTACCAGTATGGTTTTTCCTGCGAACGTTAAGAATCTGGCGAAGGCCAAAAAAATCATTCTCGATTTCAATGTTCGTATGGCAGAGCTTATGGATAAAGGTGACACAACGGAAGTGTACAGCCTGGCAGTTCAATTGGTGCCAGTCACAGTAGCAGGAAGGTAGGAAGAGATGAATAACTTAATGAAGAGTATTTTGCTTGCGGGTTTGTTGGTATTTCCAGCGATGGGTCATGCTTGGACATTTGTGGGTAACGCCGGGAACGTGGTTATTTGCAAAGGTCAGGTGGTTGGTTTCTATGATCGCTTTGAATTGGATTTGCGTTACAACTGGACGTGGGATCTGGCACAAATTGAATTTCCAAACACGACAGGCACTCCGGATGAAGTCATTTTGGCTCAAGCCTATTTGCAAAGAATTGAAAAGCTTCACCCGATGTTGTTTGCAACATTGAAAGGCTACGTGGATTCCTTCTATAGCGAAGTGAATTTCGTAAAAGGCTATCTGCCAAATGTTCTGGACGATGCTGGTGTGGTGGTTTTGCCGGGCAAGCATTGCAATCTGGAGCTTTTGGTTGTGCAGAAGCCGATTCAGTATCCTAAAAAGTCCCTGTACACGGTGAATCAGTTCTATTGGAAGTCATTGAACTCCCAGGACCGTGCCGTGGCAATCCTGCATGAAGTGATCTACCGTGTGGCTTTGACTCGTGGTAAGGCGCCTCGCTCGTCTGAAGGCATTCGTCTTTTGAACGAAGTGATTCTGTCCAACGAAGTGAAGAGCATGTCAGTGGTGGAGTTTGCTAATCTGACCCGATTGGTGTTTACACCCCAATCCAGTGATCAAAAGTAAATAATGAAAAAAGGCCCCGATGGGGCCTTTTTTATTTTCTTCTAAAACCGGTGATCCACTCGGTTAAAAAATAAACCAGTGCGACGGCCGGAAACAAGGCGCCGATTTTTGTCGTCAGATCCCAGCCGCCATGAGAGTAAGCCCACGCTCCCGCATAGGAGCCAATCGAACCACCGACGAAGATAATCGCGACATAAAGACCATTCAAGCGTCCGCGATATTCCGGTTTTAAGGAAAAGATCGCCCTTTGTCCTAAAACCAAAGTGGCGGTGATTCCCGCATCCAGTAGAATCGCTGAAAAAACCAGAACACCCAAGGCTGTCAAAGATCCCGGTTCCAGCAAATGAGTCACACCAAATGAAGCGATCGCTGAGAGCATGGCGATGATCGTCGCAGGTGTCGTCAGTCCTCGATCCGCAAGCTTTCCAGCATAGGGGGCGGAGATCGCTCCGGCCACACCGGCAAAAGCAAACAACGCAATCGCGGATTGGGATAGGTGATAGGTGGGGCTTAGCAGATACAAGGGCACTGCGGTCCAAAACAAACTGAAGGCGCCAAACATACAGGCCTGATAAACACCGCGACGGCGCAGTACCGGGGTGGAAATCAAAAGTTTTCCCATGGATGCCAGAAGTCTGCCGTAGTGCAGGTTTTGTGATTCGGGCTTGCGCGGGGGAAGAAATTTAAAAAGAACGAAGGCCATGACCAGCATCAGGGACGCTGACAGGAAAAACACCGCATGCCATGAAAACATGTCGGTCAGTAAGCTCGAGATCGGGCGGCTTAGCATAATCCCCAACATCAAACCACTCATCAGTCCGCCGACCACGCGGCCCCTGTGTGATTCAGCAGTCATGTGGGCAGCATAGGGGACGACAATTTGTACAGCCGAGGTTCCAACTCCCAAAAGTAGGGCGGCTGCAAAATAAGGGACGACGAGTGTTGCCACTCCCAAACCCAACAGGGCTAGAATCGTGAGGCCCATCAATGCGAGAATTAGTTTTTTGTTTTCCACCAAGTCACCCAGCGGAACCAGGAACAAGACTCCCAGGCCATAACCAATTTGAGTGAGTGTCACAACCAGTCCCGCAGAAGATGTTTGAATTCCCAGGGACTCGCTGATCAAGGCCACCAACGGCTGGGCGTAATAAAGATTCGCTGCAATCACACCGACCGTAAGGCCTAAAAGCAGAGTGATTGTACGAGCGGGAACAGTCGGAGAAGTCGTGTCTTGAGGTTGCATTTCTTGGTTATACTCCTGTTCCTGTTCAGAAAAGACCTTTGATGCATAGCGCATTTGTCCTTTCTGAGGTCCTGAAAGGATGCATGATTGGTGAAAACCTGATAAATCTTAAGGACCTATGACGAATGCAAACACTCCAAAATCGACTCCATATAGTGCAGTAAAACCTGATGTCCAACTTGCCAAGCAAGAAGAGGGCATTCTTGATTTCTGGGATCAGCAAAAAATTTTCGAGCAAACTCTAGATCCTAAGGGTAAAAAAACTTACAGCTTCTATGACGGTCCTCCGTTTGCGACGGGTCTTCCGCATTACGGGCATTTGCTTGCCGGTGTTTTGAAGGACGTCGTGCCTCGTTACTGGACGATGAAGGGCTACACAGTGCCTCGTCGTTTCGGTTGGGACTGCCACGGTCTTCCAGTTGAGTATGAAATCAACAAGACTCATAAAATTGAATCCCGTAAAGACGTTTTCAAAATGGGTGTGGCTGAATACAACGACGCTTGTCGCTCGATTGTTAAACGTTACTCCACTGAGTGGAAAACTACTGTACGCCGCGTAGGTCGTTGGGTGGATATGGAAAATCCATACTTCACGATGGACGTTTCTTTCATGCAGTCTGTATGGTGGGTGTTCCAGGAGCTTTTCAAAAAAGGTCTTATCTATGAAGGCTATAAAGTTGTTCCTTACTCTGTAGGGATCTCGACATCGCTTTCAAACTTTGAAGCGAATCAAAACTATAAAATGGTTCAGGACCCTGCGATCACGGTGATGTTTAAACTCATCAACCAACCAGATACAGCAGTGATGGCTTGGACGACGACTCCTTGGACATTGCCTTCCAATATGGCGTTGGCTGTTGGTTTGGAAATGGACTACGTGAAGGTTCAAGAAAAAGCGACAGGTCGTAAACTGATCCTGGCGCAAGCATTGCTTCCATCCGTGTTCAAAAAACCAGATGAAGAAGTTGAAGTTCTGCAAATGATGAAGGGCACAGAGCTTGTAGGTCTGACTTACGAACCTTTGTTCCCATACTTTGGTGATCGCGCTGAAAAAGGTGCGTTCCGTATTATTTCTTCTGATCACGTAACGACTGAATCCGGTACGGGTGTTGTTCATATGGCCCCGGCGTTCGGTGAGGAAGACTACTATGCTTGTGCTAAAGCGGGCATTCCTCTTGTGAATCCTGTCGACGACGACGGTATGTTCACAGCAGAAGTTCCTGACTATCAAGGTAAGCGCGTTAAAGAAGCTGATAAAGACATCATCGCGGCTTTAAAAGCTAAAGGGAACTTGTTCAAACAAGATACCATCCAACATAGTTACCCATTCTGTTATCGTTCCGACACGCCGCTGATCTATCGTGCGGTTTCTTCTTGGTTTGTTTCTGTTGAAAAAATCAAAGAACAACTGATTGCGAACAACAAGCAAACTCAATGGGTTCCAGATCATCTTCGTGATGGTCGTTTCGGTAACTGGTTGGAAGGCGCTCGTGACTGGGCGATTTCTCGTAACCGTTTCTGGGGTACGCCGCTTCCGATCTGGAGAAATACAGAAGGCGAAGTGATGTGTATCGGTTCCCGTGCGGAACTGGAAAAACTTTCTGGTCAAAAAGTTGATGATTTGCACATTGAATTTGTGGATAAGATCACGATCCCGTCTCCAACTGGCAAGTCTGCGCTTAAACGCGTGGATGGCGTTTTGGACTGCTGGTTTGAGTCTGGTTCTATGCCGTACGCGCAGTGGGGTTTCCCAGATGCGAACGTGGAAGAATTCAAAAAAGCATTCCCAGCGGATTTCATCGCTGAAGGTTTGGATCAAACTCGTGGTTGGTTCTATACTTTGTCGATCATCGGAACTGCTTTGTTCAACCAAGCTCCATTCAAAAACGTTGTTGTGAATGGTCTGGTGTTGGCTGAAGACGGTCGTAAGATGTCGAAGTCTTTGAAAAACTATCCTGATCCAATGGAAGTTCTAAACCAACATGGCGCGGATGCATTGCGCTTGTACTTGATCGATTCACCAGTGGTGAAGGCTCAAGAATTGAAATTCTCTGAAAAAGGTGTTTACGATATCGTTCGTAAAATCCTGTTGAGATGGTGGAACTCGTATTCGTTCTTTGCGAACTATGCGAACATCGATGGCTTCGTTCCAAAGGGCGATGCTAAGAAATCTCCAAACATCCTGGATCAATGGGTTCTTTCTCGTTTGAATGGTTTGATCGCGAACACTCACAAAGAGATGGACGCTTATCGCTTGTACAACGTTGTTCCTCACTTGCTTTCATTCATTGAAGATTTGACGAACACGTACATCCGTTTCAACCGTTCTTTGTTCTGGCAAGAAGGCATGCCTGAAACAAAACGTTTCGCTTACGAGACTTTGCATGAAGTTCTTGTGACGTTGTCACGTTTGATGGCGCCATTTGCTCCGTTCATGTCGGAAGTAACTTATAAAAACTTGTCACAGGTTTTGCCGAATAAAAAAGACTCGGTTCACTTGGAAAGTTTCCCACCGGAAGATCTTTCTATGCTTCGCCCAGAGCTTGAAGAAGCTGTGAAGGCGATGGACACGTTGGTAACGCTGGGTCGTAACCACCGTGAGAAAATCGGTGTGAAGGCGAAAATCCCACTGAACGAAATCAAAATCATCCACAGAAGTGCGGCGTTGCTTGAAACTTTGAAAAAGTTCGAGCCGTTCTTCGTGGACGAATTGAATTTCCGCAAAGTTGTTTACAACTCCAACGAAGACCAATTCGTTCAAGTCACTGCCAAGGCCAACTTCCCAGTATTGGGTAAGCGCTTGGGTCCTAAGATGAAATCTGTGGGTGCAGGCATCATGGCTTTGCCTCTTGAAAGCATCTTGAAACTTGAAACGGGTGGTTCAGTCACTGTTGACGGTGAAGAAATCACATTGGCTGACGTTGAGATCCGCAGAGCCCCTAAAGGTGGCAACGCGAACTTGTCAGTTCACCAAGTGGTATCTATCGAAGTGGATCCAACAGTGACGCCAGAGCAAGAACGTGAAGGTTTGGCTCGCGAAATCATGCGTAAGATCCAAGTTGCTCGTAAAACAGCGGACTTCAAGCTTGATGATAAAATCACTCTTGAAATCGCTTGTGACGGCGCTTTGCTTGACGCTTTGAACGCGCACAAGGACATGATCACGTCTGAAACTTTGACTCACACGTTAAACATCCTGCCAATGTCTGCAACGCCAAAGGGCGCTCACGTAGACGACAGCGATATTGACGGCGAGAAAATCAAAATCGGCGTACAGAACTAGTATGCAAAAGCATGGCGAGAGTTTTGAGTTTTCAGCGATAGGGCATGTGCAAACGCCCTTTCATGATAAGTTTGGAATTCCTCGCCAGCCGGGCCTGGCAAATCCTGCCAAGGGCATTATCAAAATACTTCCTGATCCTGATTTACTGACGGCTCTTCGCTCGCTCGAAGAGTTCACTCATTTGTGGATTGTCTTCGTTTTCCACGAACACGGTGGCAAGAACTGGAAGCCCAGCATTCGTCCACCGCGTTTGGGTGGCAATCGCAAGGTGGGTGTCTTGGCTTCGCGCTCTCCGCACCGGCCGAATCCGATTGGGATGTCTGCGGTAAAAATTGAAAAAATTGATTTCGATGCCAAAAGCGGTCCTGAGATTCACGTTCACGGCGTGGATTTGCTGGATGGGACTCCGGTGCTTGATATTAAGCCCTATATTCCGTACGCAGACTCGATTCCTGAGGCGAACGCAGGGTGGGCCAGTGATCCCATCGAGCGCACAGATGTGGTGTTTTCTGATGAGGCTGAGTCTGAAATCAAAAAACGCGATCCGAAGAATGAAAACAATCTTCGTAATCTGATCATCAGCATTTTGGAGTTGGACCCTCGTCCAGCTTTTCAAAAACGTCAGGATCCGATTTCGGATTCCAAGAGCTGGGGACAGCGCTACGGGTTTGATATTCTGGGATGTGATGTAAAGTATGAGCTTCGCGAAGGTCACTTCTATGTTCATGCAATTATGGACTTGAAATAGGTCCCAGGACGTCAGCAAAATAGAATTTCATCTGTAAACAAGGAGGCTCCTTTGAATTTGAAGGGCGCTATCAATTTCCGCGATCTGGGCGGTCATGTTTCCGTACAAGGTCATAAACTAAAACCCGGTCAATTTTATCGTTCCGGGGCTTTGAATAAGCTGACAAACGAAGATGTGGTGTTATTGCAAACCACAATCGGACACGTCATTGACTTCCGTGATCCCTCTGAGGCCGCTCATGACAAAGATGTCTTGTGGGATGGAGTGGTGTATGAGAACTGCCCGGCAAATCCTGTAGCCTATCGCATGAGCGCGAATCTGGGTTCATTTTTCACCAAAGAACATCTGGAAAATATTCCGCCACATTACATGGAAAAACTTTATCGAACTCTGCCATTTGATAACTCAGCCTATCACCGCATGTTTGCTGTGATGGACGAGATGTCAGGCAAAGGCATGCTTCAGCACTGTGCTGTAGGCAAAGACCGCACCGGGGTTGGTACGGCTTTGATGTTGTTGGGATTGGGTGTGGATGAGGGGCACGTCATGCAGGATTACCTGCAAACGCAGACGGGCCTGGCACCTTTCCGTAACAATCTGATGACCCAGTTTCAGGGGATTTTGTCAGGTAAAGCCATGGAAGGATTTCAGTACATGATGGGGGCTCACGAGAGCTTCTTAAGTGCCGCTTTGGAGGAAATGAAATCCAAGGCCGGTACCGTACAGAAATTTTTACTTAGCGAGTATGGCGTAACCGACCAGCGCCGGGCTCTGTGGCAGCAAAAGTTCTTTGAATCCTAAAGACCTTTGAATCATAGGCGCCGATATGGGATAACCTTGCCATTAAAAACGAGGTTTTCCCATGGCGTCTTTGTCTGATTATATCGACACGGCTTTTGATCTTAGCTATCTGAATTTTCAAAAATTTCCCACAACAGAAATCAAATCCATCGGCATTCTGGGCGGCGGGACGGCTGGTTACCTTGCGGCCTTGGCGCTTAAAAAAATGCACCCTAAAATCCAAACTTCGGTGATTGAATCCAGCAAGATTCCGGTGATTGGCGTGGGCGAAAGCACCACCACAGAAATCGTTCCCTTTTTGCATAGAACTTTGGGGATTGATCCTCAGGAATTTTTCCGGGAAGTACAGCCGACATTGAAACTGGGCATTCGCTTTGATTGGGGCTGCCCGGGGGACTATCACTTTAACTTTAACTTCTTTGCCGGTCACCAGCAGGAAAGTCATTACTACGAGGACTCTATCAACAATGCCAACTGGGCATCGGTGTTGATGGATAATAACAAAATCCCAGTGGTGCGTGAAAAAAGCGGGGAGATGGTGTCCTTGCTTCAAAGCATTCCATTTTCTTACCACATCGATAATAAGAACCTGATCCGCTTCCTGAACAAGACACTTAAACAGCGCCAGATTCCTATCGTGGATGCGGTGGTTGAAAAAGTTCACCTTGATGACAATGAGTTTGTGACTTCGTTGGAAACAGACGACGGGAAAAAGCTGTCTTTTGATTTGTATATTGATTGTTCGGGTTTCCGTTCACGCATTTTGGGTCAGGCTTTAAAAACCGAATTCATTCCATTCACCTCCACTTTGCGCAACAACCGCGCGATCACTTTTGAAACGTCCCATAACAACGTGATCAAGCCCTACACTCAGTGCTCAACTATGGATAGTGGCTGGTGCTGGACAATCCCGATGAGGCACGAGAACCATCATGGCTATGTGCACTCCACAGATTATTGTGATGAAGCTACGGCCTTAAAAGAAATCGAAGCTAAATTTGGCCCGATTAAAAGTCACAAGATCGTGGAATTCCGTTCCGGCCGTCACAAGCAAGCCTGGAATAAGAACGTTTTCGGCTTGGGCAATGCCTACGCATTCGTTGAGCCATTGGAATCCACGGCAATTCAAACCGCTGTTCATAGCATTATGACTTTGTGTAAGTTGATGCCGAATAATATGCAGGACACATCCAGCATCGCAGGGATCAATCAGGAAATTGCCGCCACTTGGGATACGTTCCGTTGGTTCCTGGGAATTCATTATAAATTTAACAAACAATTGGATACGAAGTACTGGCAGGATTGCCGCGCGAATACCAATATCGGCGACGCACAGCTGGTGGTGGATCTTTTCAATCAGCGTCCTCCTTTGAGTGCCAGCAACTTCGGCACAAACTCTCCATACACAGCTTTGGAAGCTTTAGTGTTTAACAGCTACAGCTACGATACCCTGTTGTATGGCCAGAAGGTTCTGGAACGCCCTCCAGTGCGTCCTAAGATGTCGAAGGACGAATATGTGCAACGCACTTTGTCTTACCAAGAGCTGACTAAAAAGGCCCTGACAATGCATGAGCTGTTTACTGAGGACTATTTAATTGAAGGTGGCCTGCTGGAACAGTTGTTCGAGGATCAGGATACCTGGATCGTTGAAACTGAGGCGTAAATTTAAGGCGACTTTTGGGGTGGCCTGAGGTAAGGATGCCCCATCAAAACAAAGGATTAAAAAATGAAATCTGCAATCATCGCATTCACTCTTCTTTTTGCTTCCGTTTCTTTCGCTAACGAGCGCATTTTTGATTGCTCAGTGACTCAGTTGAATAACAAAGCTGAAGTTCCATCTGAATTGGATCTTAAAAGCAATCCCCAAGTGTTGTTCCGCCACGGCCTTAAACAATGGTCTTTGCAAGTGGGCAACTTGAAATTGGACACTCGTGATTTGACGGGTCCGGCTTTGTGGTTGGATGTTGATTCCACTCCATCTTCTGTTGAATACATTTTCTCTGTTGAAGGTTCCACAGAGTTCGAACTTTCCGTAAATGTAAAAGACCACTCTGCTCAGTTGTACTACTGGGGCTTGGGTGAAAAAACGGCTGTTGGCACTTTCGCTTGCGAAGTTGTCGAGCAATAAGGTCGCACCAAGGTACGGACACACTTTGTCCAAAGGGAAAAAGGCTTCTGAATTTCAGAAGCCTTTTTTTTATTTTCTGATCTATTGCTTGTTGCGCAGATCACGAAGGTACGTGAATTGCGATACGGATTTCGCCAGCAGGAATGGATTGACGTTTAATTCAACCGCAAGCTTCAGTGGTACTGATGGCAAGTCCATTTCCCGGCGGGAAAGTAACTGGTTTTCGTACATCTCCAGCTCTTCGCTGTCGCCCGTGATGGGGGAGTTGTCGAGGTTCGATAGCATTTTGCAGAATCTTAAGTTGGCTTCCGTGTACTCGTGAGTGCAGTACACCAGGGTTTCGGAGGGAAGCTTTTTGAATCGCTGCAGACTTGTATATGCTTGATCGTAAGTACCTTCAAAGATGCGACCGCAGCCAAGTCCAAACAGAACATCTCCCGAAAAAAGCCATTTCAATTTTGGCTCCCAGTAGGCAACATGACCCAAGGTGTGTCCCGGGAGTTCCAGCACTTCAAAGTTAAACGGTCCCAGTTTCACGGATTCGCCTTCAGTGACCCAGGTGTCGGCTTTGCCAATTTGATTTTTATTTTTTGCCGGAGCAAAAATCGGAGCCGGGTGTTCGCTGACCAATGCACTCACGCCGCCAATGTGGTCGTTGTGGTGGTGGGTCAGCAGGACGCCTTTTAGTTTTAAATTATTTTCTTTCAGAAATTGCGAAGTCTTTGCGGCTTCACCGGGATCGACAACAAGGACCTCTTGATTGTCTTGATCAATCAAACAGAAGACATAATTGTCTTCAAAGATTGGAATCAGCTCAACGCGAGGTCTGGTGCTGGTCATATAGCTCCTCCGCAAATTGAATGATGCTGCTTGCAAGGTTCTTCTGACTATATTTTTCTATGCCTTCAAGGCCCGGACAAGGGTTGGCCTCTAAAACCAGACTGCCTTTGCGAGTTCGCAATAGATCGACACCAGAGACCTGCAGACCCAAAAGCCGGGTTGTCTTTAAAATCAATTCAGATTCGCCGGGTAAGAGTTCGCAAGACTCTGCTGTGCCACCCAATGCGAGATTACTGCGAAACTCCCCATGTTGGGCAGTTCGCTTCATCACCGCATGAATTTCACCACCGATGACAAAAGCTCTGACATCGGTCCCAAAAGCCTCCGGGAAAAACTCCTGAATGATTAAATGCGCATCGCCAGAGGTTGTGAAGATTTTCTGAATCTCTGATTCGTTGTGCGCTAAGTACACGCCCTCACCCTTGCTTGATTCAAGCTGCTTCACAATAACCGGGAAGGATAACGGACTGCGAATTTCATTGGGTGAAATCAGATATGTGAGGGGAGTTGCGATGCCCTCTGTGGTTAGTGAGTTGTGTGTCAGCCACTTGTTGCGAGCCACCGTGTAGTATTGAGACGGGTTGAGGGTGATGACAGAGCGACTTTGAAGGCCTTCCAGAACTTTTACAGCCTCGCTAAATTGAAAGCTGCTGATGCGGGGGATGATAATGTCTGGCTGGATTTTCAAACGCTCTAAAGGCCATTCCGGATCCCACAACAGTGGTGTGTGACCACGGGATACGATCTCCTCGACCAAACGACGGCTGCTGTAGATTTCAAACTTTCGACTGAGCAGTAGTATTTTGAGATTTAACATAACTGGCCTTGGGGCAAGAGGGATCTTCCTCTAGAATTGTAGCTTATATGAAGATTAAAGTCGAACTCGACGGTCGTGATTTTATTGAAGTTGAAACTGAGGGGGAGGACCCTTCAGCACCTGATAAACCATTGGGCCGAACTTTAAAAGTCTCTCATGTGGGATGTACAGAATTTATGGATATGATGAAGAAAATGCGCCGATCCTTCGGTGCGGATATTTCAAAATGGCCCGTACCAGAAGGGCAGGATCACAGCAGTTTACTTCTGCGTGAGACAGTTCTGCGCCTGCGTGGCGAGTGGCAAGCCGTTGCGCCAGACACAGAGATCTGTCATTGCCGCGGTATTTCTGCGCACACAATTGATCAGGCTATTATTGCAGGAGCCCGTACTCCTGAAGTCGTGACTCGTCAGACCTCAGCAAGTGCTCAATGTGGCACGTGTCGACCGGAAGTTCACAAAATGATTCAGTACCGACTGAATCAGCAAAAAGCGTCGTAGTACTACTCTTTAGTTTTTTTCTCGCTGCCTTCATCCTTCACCGAATTTTTACCCGAAAGATCTTCCTGAATTTTTTCAGGAAACTGACCGGTACTTAGATAGTGATCGAGAAGGGGCGCGAGTTTGCGGCGGCAGGAACCTCCACAGGGGCCAACGCCGGCGGTGGTGGTGTCGAAGATTTCATTCAGGGTCTTGGCACCATCCGTAATGGCTTTCTCAATGGTCGCACGGGACACATTGTTACAGCGGCAGATGATTTCGGTTTTCTTTTTTTGACCCATGAACGTATGGTACGCCTGTAGAATATGCGGCTCAATGCATTATCAAAATGCGGCGCGTCGAGTCTGGGGCGGGGGTGCGGGTTGATAAACTCCGCGAACTCCGGTAAAAGTAATGTCCCTTTAACAGTGGAGATAGACATGTCTGTAGGTACAAACGACAAACTTCCAATGACAGTTCGCGGAAAAGCGCTGCTAGATGCAGAGCTTAAGAAGCTATTGTTAGAGGAAAGACCCACTATTATCGCCGCTATTGAAGAGGCCCGTGCTCAAGGGGATATCTCTGAGAACGCGGAATACGAATCCGCTAAAGAACGTCAGTCCATGATTGAAGGCCGTATTGCTGAAATCCAGGGCAAATTGGCAGGCGCTGAAGTGATCGACGTATCCACTATCAAGGCGGATCGTGTTGTATTTGGTGCACACGTAAAAGCAGTTGAAACTGAATCTGAAGAAGAAGTGAGCTACCAAATCGTGGGCGTTGATGAGGCGGACGTTAAAAAAGGCATGATCTCTGTGCTTTCTCCTCTTGCACGCGCTTTGATCGGTAAAAAAGTGGGCGACACTGTAACTGTGCAAAGCCCTAAGGGTGACAAGGAATTCGAAATCCTTCACTTCGAATACCGCTAATCACGCCGAAGCTTTAGCGAAGGCGGAAGGCGAATTCTCTTGGCGATCTGGACCTTTCGAATAAGAATAGGTCATGGATCGCCGCAATCGCTCTGATAAATATTTGATCTCTGAACAGCCAGGAATGAAAATCTTCTTAACGGGATTGATCCTGGCTTTTTTAATTGGCTACACCACCAGTTCTTTACTTTCTCCTCAACGAATCAAAGCGCAACTGGAGAAAGCTGCAAGCCACATTCACAAAGATATAAAAGTCTCGTTCGATTCGGCGGAGCTAAGTCTTGCGAATGGCATTTTACCGCGCTTCGCAGTTTTGATTAAGCAAGTGCGTATGGAGTCTGATCAGGCGTGCTGGATGTCTCCGGTGCTGGAGATTGATGAAATGCGCCTGCCGCTTTCATTGTGGGGACTGATTACCAAAGAATCCCCGGTGAAGAAAATCAACGCAGACAACGTGGTTCTGACTTTGCGCGGAACGGTGGAGGCGTGTGAAAAAGAGAAACAAAAAGCCTCTGAAAACTATCATCGTCCCAAAGAGGAAACACCGCTGGTGAAGTTGTCGCCGGTGGAGCAAGCGCAGAAGTATCGAAACGACATCAGTGAATTGAATATTCACAGTTTCAAAATTCTTTCAGCGCAGTACCCGCAATATCCCTTTGAACTTTCCAGTTTCAAGGCCCAGGTGAAATCCTTCGAGCCTCGCGTTGTGGAAGTTCATGCGAAGACCAATTTCCTAAAGGATGACACTGTCGGGGATTATCTGTCCCACGCAAATCTATTTCTTGAATATAAGGAAATGCCCGAGCAATCCCTGCAGGCGCATTTTTTCGGGAACTGGCGTGAGGGTCACTACAGCGTGATCACACACTACACTTTGAATGATCATATGCTGAATGTGGAAACCGACGTGAAGCACATTCCACTCAGTCAGGTGCTGCAGGTTTTACAGAAATACGATCTGGTGGCCAAAAATCTGAATGGCAAGCAGGTGTGGGTTTCAGCCAAAGCCCGCATGCGGGGTGAGGCGGAGAAGTTAAAGTCCGCTCCCTTTGAAGTCAAAGATCTGCGTCTGGAAGGTGATCTAGGGGAGATGAGCGTCGACAGTGCCTCGTTCACCTCGGTGGATCCACTTCGTTATAAGCCCTTTCTGATTGATATCCAAAACATGCGCATCGATAAGCTGCTGGCGTTCATCAATCGTCCGCAGAAAGCAAAAATTTTCGGCAATTTGGGAACCTTTACCGGTCAGGCGGAGTTTGTGTCTGAAAAAGACATGCGTATGGTGGGTGAGCATCAGGGCTTGCAGTTTGTATTTTCAAATAAAAGCCGCCGTGAAAATCAAGTTGTGGATCGCATTGCTGGCGAAATTTCCCTTAAAGGCGACACGTGGAATATCGCGGTCAATCGTGCTGAGCCCAAGGGCGGCAGTTTCGTGGGTTCCATTAAAGTAAAAGCCGATCGTGATTTCAAGGATGTGCAGCTAAGCTCCAACATCGACGAAGTCACTTTGGACCCGGCAATTCAATCCCTGATGACCAATGGTGGGGAGATCGGTGTGCTGGGGCTGGATGCGGAAGCTCGCCTGAGTGCAGGCAAAGTTTCTTATCTTAAAGGCTCCGCACAACTGAATACCCTGGATGTTGAAGGTATGACGTTTGGTAAATCCAAAGCCAAATTCGATCTGCGCCAGGGTGAGATCGTTATGCAAGCTCAGGTGCAAAGTCTTGTTGTCGAAGAGGAAACTCCGGGGCATCAGATTTTACAAAACGTAACTCCGACCACCTGGTGGGTGGATAAAGTTTTGAATCTCAAGGACCTGCATGGGGACTTCTATTGGAAGAACAACCAGAATTTAAAATGGCAGGGCTTTGAGGCAAAGGCTGGCAAAGACTCAAAAATTACCACCTCCGGCTCCTGGAATGAGTTTGGTGAGCTATCAGGCACCGTGCAAACCAAAGATGGCAAGTCCACTCGCAAGTATCAAATTGATGGAACTCGCGATGTGCCGACTTTCAATGAGAACTCAGGCAAGGCCACGAGATGATTTATCTGGGTCTGTTAGTTTTCGCTCTGGTGGTTTTTCTTTTGATCAAACATCGGTTTTGGAAAGCAGACCCCTGGCCGGCAAACGCCATCAAGCCTCCGCCGTTTCAAGGTCACCGCGGCTATTGGCAGGCGGGCGCCCAGGAAAACACTCTGGCCGCCTTTAAGGCCGCCAAAGACCGCGGTCTTGAGATGGTTGAAATGGACGTGCGCTTAAGCAAGGACGGGCACGTCGTGGTTTTTCATGATGATGACCTAAAGCGAATATCAGGCGATTCGCGCCGCGTGGATCAGGTCTCAGCCGCAGAGCTAGAACAAATTGCAAATATCCCGACACTTCGTGAAGTGCTGTTAAGTTCCGGCGTGCCAAAGTATTTAAACATTGAGCTTAAAACCAATAAAGCCACCGATCACCGGTTGGAAGAAAAAGTCGCCCGCGTCGTGCGCGAGACAGACTCGTTTCACAGAATTCTATTTTCCAGTTTTAATCCCCTGGCCGTGCGTGAGTTGCATCGCCTGCTTCCGCAAGTGCCGCGGGCGTTACTTGCTACTAAAGAGCAAGATCCGACCAATCGTTGGTATTTAAAGATGCTCTTATTCGCACCCTACATTCACGCCAGCATTCTGCATCTGGATCATCGCTATGTCTCTGTGGCGGATCTTCGCCGTTATGTAAAGCGGGGAGTGCCAGTTAGTTTTTGGACCGTGAATGAACAAGCCCGGGCCGAAGAGTTGCTCGCCAACGGCGCCCAAAGCATTATCTCGGATTGCCTGAGGTAACTGCGCCTGAGGTAACAGGGTTCCCTTTTCGTACTGCGATGCGGAACCGATATCGGTTCCGTTGCGGGTGTGAAAATTTCAGTTATTTGATTGTCTCTGGAAAGATCTTTTCGAATTCTTCAAAAACAATGGGCATTGATTCTTCAAAGTTGAGATCGAGAGTTTCAAATTGTCTTTTATAATATTCAGCATGAACCCTCCGCCAATAATCAAGGGTTCGATCTCCTTCCCCTTCGCGATAGGCCTGAGATTCGGTGATTTCATTAAAGGGAATAATGGAAACTCTGGTTGTTTTGACAATACAAACAGCCTCACCATTGCCGTCGACAACCAGAAAAATACCGCCGACTTCAGGCAATTGAGTACCTGTTTTTTCAAATGCCCAAAGGGCCGGAACCGTTGCGCGCTTGATGCCTTGGTTCACTAATGCAGACAGTTCGGTTGCTTCCATCTTGTTGTCAGAAAATGAGTCGGCGACAATCTCGGGGATCGGAATTCCCGATGCCACATGATAGTCTCGCCACATTTTTATGACCGAATTTGAATGCACCATAAGTTTTTCTATTTCAAATTGGCAGAGATGTCCATACCCTGAGGTAACAGTTCCTTTTTCGTACTGCGATGCGGAACCGATATCGGTTCCGCATGATGTCAGGCGGGGAGTTTGCGTAACTCTCAAAGGCTTTTATTCAGAGCGGAAGTTCAAGAGTATACTGTCTGCGTTCGGGATTGAAATCCGTTTCCCTGAATCCCAGCGAAGCATAAAGTTTCCGCGCAATAGCGTTGTCATGATAAACGCACAGTCTCATTTTATCGACGGGCCGTTGTTTCATAAGCTCAATTCCGCTGACCAAGGTCTTACGCCCAAGTCCCTTGGATCTAAACTCAGCTTCAATGAAGAAGTCATAGATGAAAGCTTCTTGTTTCTTTGGTTGAATCTGAATCCAAATAAAACCGACAGGTGAGTCCTCAGAATGAATCACGTACCAGAGATCATTTTCGGAAGGGCGATTTGGTGGGTCACCGAATTTCGCTCTTAAATCCTCGATGCTTTGTCCTGACAACTTGGCAGTATCGTTCAAGAACTTCTCGAATGAAAACTTGCTGTAGTGGTTCAATTGATCTGCTGTCATGGGTTCAAGGCGAATCATGGGGTAAAGCTATCCATTAAAGCGTGATCCAATATCGGCGGATCATTTCATTATCTTCATCGTTCCAAACTCTATCTTCAAGTTTGCCACCGAATCGCTCGATAACCTTCCATGATGGAGTGTTTGAATCTGAGCAGGTAACCATAATCGATTGAAGCCCCAATGATTTGCAGTAGTCCAACGCCTGTCGGGCCATATCAGTTGCATAACCTTTATTTCGAAATTTCTCGGCAACTGAGTAGCCTATGTGACCGCCGCGATGGCGAAGACGTTCATTAAGTTCGTGGCGAACACTGACTCGTCCGATGATTTTCCCGTCCATAAACCCATAAAGCATGGTATGCGGAACTCGGTCGGGTGCTATATCAATACCCGCTTTTTCTTTTTTTAGAATTTCAAGCATTTGTGAGAAGCTCATTCCGTCTCGCCAAGCAAATGTATACCAGCTAAGCTCGTCAACTTTCCACTCTTTCATTCCTTCGAAAAAAGCTTTCTCATCCAACATAGTCAGTTGTCTTAGTTCAACCGTCATGATTTTTAGTCAGTGCTTTCTGATGCTATGATTGTCCAAGTTATAAGGGGTTTATTCAGGCAAAAGACTCATCGAAAAATGCGTTTCGGATTCGCCATCAATTTTAAACCCCAAGGCTTCATATAAACATTTTGCGCGGGTATTAATTTTAAAGACTCCAAGCTTTAGCGGAACACCCTTAGCACCATATTTTACAATAAGATCCTTGATGATCGCCGATCCTAGTTTACGATTTTGGAACTCTGGAAGGATCAAAATGTTAACGATAAAAAGAGTGCCATTTTCCTCATTTAGCTGCAGGTAGCCTACTAATTGATTAAAAGCTCGAAGCAATTGAATCTGTCCGGATTCAAAATCTTCCTTGAAAAATGCGTCCTGCCTTGTCTCTTCCCAACCCCATATTTTTTCGACATGCGGTTTTAAAGTAATGTGATGTACATTCTTCAGAAATTCATAGTCAGTGAGATTTGGTTTAACGATTTCATACAAAGACATAATTTAAGTTTATCCATAAGACGGAGGGTGGTCATTAAACAAATAGTTCAAAGTCATTCAGTGGCTAAAAACTCAGAGTCAAGGTGGTCAAAGGCGTTAGCAGAGCATTCACTCCGTCGCGCTGCCGCACCCGTAGCGGGTGTGGAAATGAGGTTCGTGCAATAAAAAAAGCCTTCTGGGATTCCCAAGAAGGCTTTTTGAAAAACTAAATTTGCAGCTAACAATTAAGAGTTGTGTGGCTCTTTGTTAGTTTGTGTTTGGTTCACTTGCTGACCTTGTTGCTGTTGGTGAGACACTTGTTGCGCCTCTTTAACATCTTTTACGTCAGCGTCGATTTCGTTCAAACCTTTTTTGAAGCCACGGATTGCTTGACCCAAAGATTGACCCAATTGAGGCAATTTGCTTGGACCAAAGAAGATCAAGAAAACAAGAGCGATTAATAGTAAGTGTGTAAGACTCAATGAACCCATTTTATTCTCCCGCAACTCTTATGAGTTGTGTGTTTCTTTCTGGCTTTGTGTTTGATTAACAGATTGATTTTGTGATTGCTGATTTTGATGTTGCACTTGTTGGTGCGTATCTTTGATGTCTTTTGGATCCACATCAATTTCGTTCAAACCTTGTTTGAAACCACGGATCGCTTTACCCAGGGAAGAACCCAATTGCGGAAGACGGCTTGGACCAAAAAATACCAAGAAGATCAAAGCCAATAATAGTAGATGTGTAACGCTGAACTCACCCATGAAAACTCCTCCCAGAGCTTTATTAAAGTCTACACGTTTTAGACCGCTCAGGGAGGAAAATCAATACAAGACTGGGGCTTATTGGGCTGTAGTCTCGCTAATTTCGTTCTGGTCCATCAAGTCGCTTTCAACACCTAGCGGCACGTCGTTGGCTGGCTTCAGGGCTACCACTGGCTCCTCAGAAACCGGAGTGATAACTGGAGTCGCCTCAGATTGAGTCACAGTCTTCGTAGGAAGCTGTTTTGCGACTGTAGAAGGGGCTTTTGGTGTGTTTGCAGTGTTATTCGCATTCACATTTGCTGGGCTGCCTTTTTTAAGGGCCTTCAACTTCTTATCGTACTTGGCTTTCACTGCAGCCAGGTCTTTTTGGTAGGCTTCACGGATCGCATTTACTTGGGCCGTGTTGTATTCATTCATGCAACCAGCATATGTGGAAGCCGCAATTTCCTTCGCTTTAGAGCGACACATAAGTTCGCCGGATGCAGGCACCTGGCTGGAATTCGCTGCCGCTGCAAACGTGTTATTGGCAAAAAGAATGGTGAAAACAAAAGACAAAACCGTTTTCATAAAGTCTCCCATGGAAAATCTGGAATTTCCTATTCCAAGTTCCATGCCTGGGGGAAAAGCCCCAGATTTGAGGAGGGGGCGGTGGTCGGGTGTTTTTTTCAGGGGTGAACAGCAAATTGGCAGTCGTTAGTAGGGCAAAAAAAAGCCCCCGAAGTCGGAGGCTTTTGAAATTAACGACGAACGGAATTTGGATCGAGAGCGTCTTGCAGGCCGTCCCCCAAGTAGTTGAAACTGATCGTGGTCATCAGGATCAGAATACCCGGCAGGATTGCTAGGAACGGAGCTTGGTAAATCAGCTCTTGAGCGTTGTTTAGCATATTACCCCAGCTTGGTGTTGGCGGCATGATACCTAAGCCCAAGAAAGACAACGCGGCTTCAAACAAGATGGATTCGCCCACACCTAAAGTGATGGATACCAGAATCGGTGCGATCACGTTCGGGAACATGTGGCGCACGATGATTGTGCTGTCTTTGGCGCCGATGGTTCTTGCAGCCAAAATGAATTCACGCTCGCGCAGGGAAAGAATATTTCCGCGCACCAGGCGGGCTACAGTCATCCATGAGAAGATACAAAGAATGATCACCATTTTGAATACAGACTCATTCTGAGTACTGACGATGGCGTTTAAAACCGGCAACTTTGTAAAGTCGATGGCTGCCATTACGATCAGGACCGGAATTGTGGGCAAGCTCAATAGTGAGTCTGTCACACGCATCAGAACCGTATCAATCCAGCCGCCGTAGTAACCAGCGATACTGCCGATCAAAAGGCCGATAAAAGCAGAGGCGATAGCCACCAGAACACCAACACCCATGGAAACACGAGTGCCATAAACCAGACGGATGAATACATCGCGGCCCAATTCATCGGTGCCGAACAAGTGGAAGGTGTCAAAGCTGCTGAAAGTTTTCAAAAGCTCTTTGGTTTCCGGGATGTCCAGGGACTTAAAGACTCCGATGGCTTCAGGAATTTCCTTGGCACCAACTTCATAGATAGAATCGATTTCTGGAACAGTGACCAGACCTTTTTCAACCAGGGCTTTTTGGATTTTATCAGCCGCTTCAGGATTCGCATTGATGAATTTCTCGATTTCAGTTTCGCGTATATCGGGTCCTGCTTGAGTGGATGTGAACGGTGCTACATAGCGATTCGCCACATTTTGCGCGTTCGGATCCAAACCTGTGATGGATTCAATTTGATTTGCAAAGATCGCAATCAACATAAAGAAAATAATAACAACGGCTCCAGCCACAGCCAGGCGGTGGCCTTTAAATTGGCGCCAGACCATTTTCCACATCGGCATGGCTTTGTCGATTTCGGCGCGGTCCTTGTCTGTTAATGTTGAGGCTACATTCACTTTATTCATAGTTAGTTCACTTCCTGACATCTTCAGACCTACTTGTAAGCGATACGCGGATCAGCGAAGCCGTACATAATGTCAGCCACTAAGTTCATCAATAAAACCATGCTCACTGAGATCACGAAGGAAATCATCGCAACGTTGTAGTCGTTACCGATGATGGAGTCGTAAACCAATTTACCAACGCCTTGGTACGCAAACACTGTTTCAGTCAGCAATGCGCCCGAGAATAAAGTTGAAATACTCAAAGCCAGGATGGTGATCAACGGAATCAAAGCATTGCGGAAAGCATGTTTCCAGATAACTGTTTTGTTGCTAAGGCCCTTGGCGCGCGCGGTGCGAATAAAATCATTGCGCATGGCTTCGGTCATTGCCGAGCGAGTGAAGCGCGAGAAACGACCAATTTGTTGAATGGACAAAGAAAGCACCGGAAGTACCAGGTACTTCGCACGGTCCATCACCTCGGCCCAGAAGCCCATATTTTCAACACCAATGGTTTGAGTGCCGCCGGCAGGGAAGATTGGGAATTTAACCGCGAAAATAATAATCAAAACGATCGCAAGCCAGAATGAGGGAATGGAAATCCCCGCGAAAGAAAACAAATTCATAAAGTAATCTGTTTTGGAGTTTGGTTTCAAAGCTGAAACCACACCCAGTGGAACCGCGATCAAAATAGACAAAGTCAAAGACGCTGCCGACAGGATGAAGGTGTTCCACAAACGGGGACCCATCAATTCCTGAACCGGCACGCGGTAAGTACGGCTGTAACCCAAGTCACCAGTCACAACGGATGCCATCCAGTTGCCGTAACGTTTGTAGATCGGTTGATCCAAACCATACAAAGACTTCAGACGGGCTACGTCCTCAGCTGTGATTTTGGGATTGGAGGCCACCATCATGTCCACCGGATCGCCGGGCATTAGGCTCATAAGTACAAAAACCACGTAGGATAGAACAGCTATCACAGCGAGTGTTTGCAAAATGCGACGAGTGATAAAAGTAGTCATGGGTAGCCTCTCTTAAATACGAATTACAAAGACCAATCTTCGATATAGTTAGTTTCGTAGAATTGGTGGCCGGACATTTTATAGTTCTTAAGGTTCTTAGGAACGATGGAAATGTCAGAGCGGTAGTACAACGGAAGTACAGGAACATCTGTCGTGTATTGTTTCAAAATATCATGAACCAAAGCCGTGCGTTTTTTCGCATCAAACTCCAGGTCCAAAGAATCCAGATCTTTATCAACCTGTGGATTTACCCAACCCATGTAGTTTTGACCAGACCAGCCGTTTTTATCAGAAGGAATAGCTTTTGAAGAAAGAGTGGAGCGCGGGGAGTTTTCCGGAGAAGAAACCCAGGCAAACAACGCCAAACCTTCAAACTTACGCTTCGACATAGTGTCACCGAAGAACACGCGTGCTGGTTGATTTTTAACCAGAACTTCAATGCCGTTTTGTTTCCATTGGTTTTGCAGGTAAACCTGAACCAACTCACGAGTTTTGTTGCCCGCAGTCGTTTGGAACGTCAAAGAAAGGCGTTTGCCATCTTTGGAGCGGAAGCCATCAGCACCCATTTTCCAGCCAGCTTCATCCAACAATTTACCAGCAGTACGTTTAGAGTACGGGTACAAAGTCACAACTTTTGGATCTTTGGTGAACCAAGGATCTTTAGGGGAGATATTGTGAACAGCTACTTCTTGGCGTCCTTCGAACAAAGCTTTTACCAAGTCGTCACGGTTGATGGAGTTCAAAAGAGCTTTACGAACGCGAACGTCCTTCAAGATTGGATTGTCCAGGTTCAAATCGATGTGTTCATACGTTACAGAAGGAACGAAGGTCACAGCGAAAGGAAGGCTTTCTGCTTTTACTTTCTTTTCGAAAGCCAGTGCCTGGTCGAAGTCCATACCCAGTACTGAAACCATGTCGATCGTGCCAGAACGAAGATTTGCTTCCATTGTTCCAGTTGAAGCGATCAATTTCACGATCACTTTTTGAATCACAGGTTTTTTGCCATAGAAATGTGGATTCGGTGCAAATGCCACGTGAGAACCCAATTTTACTTCCGTGATCACATAAGGACCGCTGTAAAGACCTGGGTTGGTTGGGTTACGAACGTAGTTAGAGTTCTTTTCGTAACCTTCTTTGGCTTTGCTGTGCTTTTCATACACTGGAAGTTCCAAGTGCGCTGGCACCGGGAAGAACTGAGCCAGTTGGTAGAAGCTCCAGATGGCTTTGTCGTATTTGAAAGTACATTTTTTTGGATTTTTTGGATCAACGTCGATTTTCTCAACCTGTGTCCATTGTTCTTTTTCGCCCACCGCTACGTTCGGGGAGGTTGCGATTTTTTGAGAAGCGATGAAGTCAGCACAGATAACTGGTTTGCCGTCGCCCCATTTAGCGCCGTCGATGATTTCCCAGTTAGCGACGATTTTCTTTTTGCCGCCTTCTTCGATGATTTTAGCAGTGCCTTTTTCAAGGGAAGGGATTTCCTTCGCCAATTGTGGAACCCATTTTCCATCCGGAGTCAGGTTCACCAAGGAGCGACCCACCATGCGGTACATGTAAGCAGAAGCAGACATGGACATGATGATCGGGTTCATGGTTTCAAATTCCTGAGAAATACCGATTTTAAGTTCGGCATTTGAAGGTGCTGCTACAGCTTGGGCGCTCAAACCCAACGCAGCTCCCAGCAACAATCCTTTTGCAAGTTTATTCAACATTCATTTCTCCTTGTTGATTTCTAAAACCGAGGGGCCGCAAACCTTAAAGGAAGCGGCGAGTTTCCAATTCTTCAACGATCGACAGAGCGCCTTTTTTCATCGCTTTGCCCAAAACACCTGTCAGCTTGTCGCTGATGGATTGTTTTTGTTCAAACTTCACTTTGATCACCTGGTGTTTATCAGCCAAGGTCATCAAATAATCATCGCTGGTACGAATTTCATCCACCAGACCTTTAGTGATTGCCTGTTCGCCGTACCAGTATTCACCAGTGGCAACTTCTTCCAGATTCAAGTTAGGGCGGAATTTGGATACGAAGCCTTTAAACAGAACGTGAGTGTCTTCAAGCTGTTGTTTGAATTTCTCTTCACCTTTTGGCGTGATTTCGCCCAAAAGACTGACCGTGCGTTTGTATTCGCCGGCCGTGTATTCTTTAAAGTCCACGTCGTGCTTTTTTAGAACGCGGTGAAGATTTGGAATTTGCGCCACAACCCCGATGGAGCCCACGATCGCAAATGGAGCGCACAAAATCTTGTTGGCTGTCACAGACATCAGGTAGCCACCGCTGGCAGCGACTTTGTCGACGCAGACTGTAAGAGGAATGTTTTTTTCACGGACGCGCAACAGTTGGGATGCTGCCAGGCCGTAACCATGAACCACGCCGCCCGGGCTTTCCACGCGAACCACAACTTCATCTTGTGGAGTTGCGATGGTTAGAATCGCAGTGATCTCTTCACGCAGGTTTTCAACTGCTGAAGCTTTCACGTCGCCTTCAAAGTCCACCACGAAGATCTTTTTCTCGTGTCCTTGCGCCTTTGAATCGTGAGCTTTACGTTCTTCTTTAAGTTTTTTCTTTAGCTCTTTGCGTTCTGCTTTAGAAACGGTGTGAGCTTTAAGGAGATTGCGGAAACCCTTGTATTTCTTATGTAAAAGCTCCACTTCAACTTCTGTTTTGTGGCCTGCTTTAGCTGCGAGGATGGCGATGACAATGATGACCGCCAAAATAGCAAAGAGGATAAGAAAGGTCTGTGCTGCGAAGATTCCGATGCTCTGCATTGCGTCCATTGTGACTCCTTGATGCAAGGGCTTACGTTATTAAGTATTCAGACAAAGGTCGAGCATCTTTTTTTGTTTGCTCAAAAAAAAGGAAGCATCCTGATAGACTGGGTCAAGAATGAATCCTCCTCGTAGTCTTCTCATTATTTTGTCCCTCACTTTATCTGCGACTCTTGCGCATGCCTTGGATGCTGAAGAGACTCGTTTGCGTGGTTTTGCTGAGCATCAAAAACGCCAGTCGCGCTTCGAGGAAGCTCGTCAGGGTTCCAAGCTTTCCTATCAGGAAGAAGAAGAGCAGTGGTTGATCGAGAAGGATCGCGAGCGCGAAGCCTATATTCGCAATAAACCTAAAGCGATAACGATGGATGAGAACTCTCCCGAATACCGAGCGTGGGAGCGCGAGAGAAAATCCGAAGAGCAGGCCTACAATCAGGCTCGCAACGAATACAGCGCGAAAATGCACAAACAGGAAAAGTTGGATCGTGAAGCCAAGGGGCTGCCAACACTGGCGCAAGAGTTGGGTTTGGATGAGGAGCGTCCGCGTTTTGATTTCGCAAAGCGTAATTTTGGAACGAAGAGTGCTTCATCTGGCTCCGGATCGGGGCGAGGTTCCAGTTTTGGTGGGGGAGGTTCTTCATTTCCGCCGCCGCCAACATTTGACGACTTCAGTGATGGCTACGTTCCGGCTCCAAACATTCAACCCGAAGACTTCGGCGACGTGCCGCCACCACCTCCGCCACCGATGGTGCCAGATTTCGATGGCAACTTCAGCAACGGTAGCGAGTTCATTCCACCACCGCCGCCACCTCCGGGAAATTTCGACGGGGATTTCTAAGGACAACAGTTCCCTTTTTGTACTGCAGCGCAGTTAGGAGTTCATAAGTTCTTCGGTGGTAAGACCGGAGTGCTTTTTAACTCCGTTCATTAAATACCAAAAGATACCCATCAGGAAAATCATCGAAGGCACCATGATGATCGCCATCGACCATGTGGTCATCTTGGCGATTTGCTCATTCAGGATCACTGATTGTGCATCGGCGGTCAGTGTGGTGTCGATATCCAGGAAGATGGATCTAGCCAGGACAAAGTTAAGAACGGCACTTAAAGCGAACGATAATGAAAGCAACATGGTGGATTTTCTCATGTGCTCGTGGAACTCGGCTTTCTTGCCGTGCTCGGCCAGTTTTTGCTCAAGCAAATCAACTTTCATCACATTCGGATTCAAGAAAAGACTTTCGATGAATGGCTTTTTGGTAAACGCCGAACCAAATACGAAAATACCTACCAAGGCAGGAAAGGCAGCTTCTTTAACTGCAAACCAGAATCCATGAATGCCGACAAATGCCAGTCCGCCGGTTAAGCCCACATTCAGAAGACCCAAAATAGAAAACGCATTCACTTTGCGGCGTTTGATCAGATCATAGATTCCGTAAATAAGCGGGAAGGCCAAAGCCAAAATCAGAGCGTAGCCCGGTCCGATATGCTTCGTAAGTTTGTTTAAAATCAAAACCGGCAACAGGATATTAAAAATCAGGTTCAGCCAGCTGTTTTCAGGTTTTGTTTGTGCTTTGGTGTCAGTCATCGGGAACCATCTTTGTCGGCTTCGCAGCAAAATGCAAGCACAGGCGCCTGGCGCTTTTTTGATACACACTGCGAAACCGATGTCGGTTCCGCAGTGCGACAGTATCTTTTGGTTAAGCGTGGTCGTACATGCGATCTTCGAAAGCCGCCAAGGCAGCTTTCGCGCCTTCGCCCATGGCAATCACGATCTGCTTGTACGGAGTGGTCGTCACGTCGCCGGCAGCGTAAATGCCTTTCACGTTCGTGCGGCACTTTTCATCGGTGATGATTTCGCCAAACTTTGTCAGCTCCACGGTGCCTTTTAGGAATTGGCTATTGGGAACCAGACCGATTTGTACAAACACACCATCCAGATCCAGTTTTTCCAATTTGTTAGAGGTGCGATCTGTGTATTCCAGTTGATGAACCTTCGCGCCATCGCCGACAACTTTTTCAGTTTTAGCTCCTGTGATGACAGAAACGTTGGCTAGGGATTTTAGCTTATCAACCAAGATGCGATCCGCTTTTAGTTCGTTATTGTATTCAATCACAACCACTTCGCGAACGATGCCGGCAAGGTCAATGGCCGCTTCAACGCCAGAGTTTCCTCCGCCGATAACCGCAACTTTTTTACCTTTATAGAATGGACCATCACAGTGCGGGCAGTAAGCCACACCGCGACCCATGTATTCCTTTTCGCCTTCAACACCCAGTTCGCGCCATTTCGCACCAGTGGTCACGATGATGGAGTCCGCGACAAGATGCTCGCCACTTTCAAGCTCGATCGTTTTGATCTTGCCCTCAGTTTTGATGGATTTCACACGGCGATTTTCAAGTACGCGTACCGGGTAGCTGGAAACGTGTTGATTTAACTGCGCCGCCAGTTGAGGGCCTTCAGTGTAAGTCACGCCGATCAGGTTTTCGATACCTTTGGTTTCTTGAACCTGGCCACCGATTTTTTCAGTGATCATCGCAGTGCTAAGGCCTTTGCGAACGGAATAGATCGCAGCAGAAGCCCCTGCAGGACCACCGCCAATAACCAATACGTCGAAGTGACCCAGGTTTTTGTTCACAGGTTCGGAAGGTTCAGTGGAGGCGTTTGCATCCACACCGAATGTTTTTTCAAGCTTTTCAATTAAATCCAAAACCGAGATGCGACCGGAGTGGAACATCTTGCCGTTGCCAGCCAAACTTGGAACACCTTGGATGCCCAGTTTTTGAACTTCGTCCTGCACATAGCCACCATCGATCACTTCGTGCTTCATGTTTCCATGAGCCAATGTGATCAAATTCAGCGCCTGAACAACCTCAGGGCAGTTTTCGCAAGTCAAAGACATGAACGTTTGCACGGTGATGCCTTTGTTCAAACGGCGAACGCGATCCACCAGCAAGCTATCAAGCAGTTTGCCTTTGCCATCGGTATTCAGGATGGCCAGGATCAGTGAAGTGAATTCATGACCGCCGGGAATACCTTTAAAAGAGATGCCCGTCGGCTTGCCTTGGTAAGCGATGTAAAATGACGGAACCGGGGAGTTGTTACCGGATTCTTTAACTGTGATGTTTGCAGAAGTCTCGGCCACGTCATTCAACATTTCAAGAAGGTCTTTGTGATCGTCATGAGTGCTGTTGTCGATGATGAGTTCAACTGGATTTTCAAGTTTGCCAAAAACTGAAACAAGTTGTTCGCGGAGTGAAGAGTCTAACATAAGTGCCTCCTTATAAAAAAACGACTTTAAAGCTGCCATCCAGAAGCTGAATAGTACCTTTAAAATCGCCACATGGAGAGCTGGTGCGGAGGAGAGAGTCCGCCGCACCAACCGTCAAAAACGTTCAGGTTAAAACTTAGATTTTACCAACTAGATCCAAGCCAGGTTTCAAAGTAGATTTACCTGGAGTCCATTTAGCTGGGCAAACTTCGCCTGGGTTCGCAGCGATGTATTGAGCCGCTTGAGTTTTGCGGAACAATTCATCAGCATTACGGCCGATGCCGTTGTCTTGAACTTCAGCCAAAACGATTTTACCTTGTGGGTTGATCAAGAAAGTACCACGGTAAGCAAGACCAGCTTCTTCAATGTGAACACCGAAAGCGCGAGTCAAAGTACCAGTTGGGTCAGCCAACATTGGGTATTTGATTTTTTTGATAGTTTCAGAAGTATCGTGCCAAGCTTTGTGTGTGAAGTGAGTGTCTGTAGAAACACCGTATACTTCTACGCCCAATTTTTGGAAATCAGCATATTTATCAGCCATGTCACCCAATTCAGTAGGGCATACGAATGTGAAGTCAGCTGGGTAGAAGAAGAAGATAGCCCATTTACCTTTAAGGTCAGCTTGAGAAACAGTTTTGAAACCGTTGTTGTGGTAAGCTTCTACTTTAAAGTCAGGCACTTGTGTGTTGATCAATGTTTGCATTTATTCTCCTCAGAATAATGGTGTGTTAATAGGGAATCCCCTGGGGGATCAATCCTTGGTACTTGGTTAGACTAGAAGATCTGAGAAGATTAGTAAAATAGATTATAAATATACCTTGATAGATTTTCTCTATTGACCTAGAATCCTTATAAGACAAGGGGTTTATGGTGAAATTAAAGGTGAACTTTTCTTTGACGCAGCTCGAATATGTTATGGCTGTCCATAAGTATGGACACTTCGCCAAGGCCGCAGAAGCCTGTTTTGTAACCCAGCCCACTCTGAGTATGCAGATTCAGAAGCTCGAGGACGAGCTGGGTGTTGTTATTTTTGATCGTACCAAGAAACCCATCTTGCTGACGGATGCTGGTAAAAAGCTGATTTCTCAAATGCAGACGGTTCTGTTTGAAGCGCGCAAAATTGAATCAATTCTTTTGGAAGGAACCAAAGGGTCCCGCAAGGGGATTTTAACTGTGGGAGTGATTCCAACGGTGGCGCCTTATCTATTGCCGCGTCTTTTGCCGGTGTGTGTGGAGACTTTGCCGGATCTGGAGTTGAATATCAAAGAAATGCAAACGGATCATATCATCGAAGCGCTTAACAAAGACGAAATCGATGTGGGTGTGCTTGCGACTCCGACAGAGGTGGCGACGATGTTCGAGTATCCACTGTACTACGAACCGTTCTATGTTCTGTGTGATAAGAATCATGATTATGCCCAGCAAAAGAAAGTCAAATATCAATCCCTGGCTATGGATGACATCTGGCTTTTGGAAGAGGGCCATTGTCTGCGCAATCAGGTTTTGGATTTGTGTTCAGTGAAAAAGAAAAAAGGCATCGAGCGCAAATACAAATTTGAAAGTGGCTCTTTGGAAACACTTAAAAATCTTGTGGATCTGTATGGCGGCTACACGCTACTGCCGCAACTTGCAACTCACACCATAGGCGAGCGCAGCCAGGTCGTGCAATTTGAGCGTCCGATTCCCGCACGCGAAATCGGCCTCGTCTGCCGCCGCGAACATTACAAATCCGAACTAGTAGAAGCTCTCGGCGAAGCCATCGTGAAAGCCATCCCCGAAGAACTACGCAAAATAAAACAAAAAGACCTCGACGTCCTCCCTATCACCTAAACGCACCGCTCCGTCCAAAAGGCGCCAGCCGGTTTTTGGGAAGTTGCTATTTTAGAGTTGTTCACTGAACATGATTTGGTTGAGCTAATTAAACCAAGGAGTCTTCGGTGAAAGCATTCGGATTGATGGTAGGGATCTTATTTGCAACTTCAACTTCTTTTGCAGCGGCGGCGTATCGTTGTCAGATTACGAAAAGTGATTTGGGCACGGCAGAGACCGTGACCCTGATTGAGGATTGCAAAGATGGTCTGACCATGAAGATCACGGGGGCCGGCGAGACTCTGGTTTCAAAAGAAGTGAAGTACGATTGGCGCCATTCTGATGAGAATGTGAAGCTGTTTAAATCTGCGGATCGCAAAACGCTAGTATACGTGCAAAAGCATAACGTGGGTCTCACGGCCGAAGTTCATGATGTTAACTATATGATTAGAACAAACTACTGCCAGCAGATCGCTTGGTAGATCGCAATTCGTCTAAAGTTTAAACAATCAAGTAAGCATTGCATGGACCTCAGGGGGAACTCTGAGGTTTTTTTACACTGTGGTATAAGGTAGACGGTTTGTTTTTCTAACTTACTGTCGGAGTGGCCTTATGAATACAGTGAAATCGGTTCTTTCGGTGATGATTTTGTCCCTTGCTGTTGTCGGTTGTGATTCCAATTCCAACAATGGTGGCAACGCGGCTCCTTATCCACAACCGGGTGTGATCGGGCCTTACGATCAAGGTCAAATGCCTCCAGAGGGACAGTACGGTCAACCAGGCCAGCCTCAAATCAATCAACTGACAATCCAGCCGGGTAAATACCAGGCGACAATTCGTTGTGAGAACCAAGTCTCTCAAAAACAGATGCAGGATGTGACAATCGAGATCAGCTTCAAACGTGACGGCACTTACGTGCAGGATATCAGTAGCAATGACTATCGTTGCAGACAGAATTGCCTGATGGTTGCAGAAGGCAGTTACAGTTCTAATTCTGGTGCAGTTACATTGAATCAGACGAGTTTGATCAATGAGTATGGCAACATGTTGCAAGGTGCGCGTAACAACAATTTGCGTATCGAATCTGTGGTTCAAAATCCAAAATCCAGAAAAAACCCGGATGTTGTACTAAGAGATGGTGGCACTGATAACGTGTGTGCAGGTCCATTCAAAATGTTCCTTAAAAAGCAAACTGCGCGTTCCCGTCGCTAGTTTCTCTGCTGTTCCGGCGTGTTCCCCCTGAACACGCCAAGGGCCTATTACGGTCAGGGTGTCTATTCCCTTTACAGGTAAAATCTATAGGGGCCAAATTAACATATTTTAGGACTGGGCCAAGCCTTGCAACTGCATCGTTAGAATAATCTAACGTGGAGTTTACCTTATGAAAACGGTAGCATCGGTGCTATTGATTTTGAGCTTTAGTCCCGCACTTTTTGCCCAAGAGGGCGGAATTGCCTCTGCCTATTCCTTTGGTGGAGCATGTGCCTCCCAAGGGGTGTGGACCCAGTCGGCTCTTTCAGCCACGCAAAATCTGCGTAAAGTGACTCTGCAATTAAAAGACGATCCAAACTGTAAAGCCTTGGGCAACTCTGTTCAATCAGCGATTACCAGCCTGGAGAATGCTGTTCAAGGGGCTTCCGACACTCCGGCGAGAGTCAGTCGCTTGTCGCAATTACCTCAGGAAATCAATGCTCTTCGCACTTTTCTAAACAGTGCTCCCGATATGAAGCAACAAATTCTGCGCACGATGATGGATAAGTCCATCGAGAGCGCCACCCTGGGAGCGCAAGTGGGTCAAAGTCAGTCGAATATGGCGGTGAGTGATGTCTCCCAAAGTATTGGTGATTTTGGATCGCGTTTACAACGTAGCACTCAGACAGGTCTGTCCATGTTGAATCAGGTTGTGGATTCAATTCCACAATTGGATCAATGTTTAACTGGTGACAACCAGATGGTTATGGGAAACCTGATCAGCTCCGCGGTGAAAATCGCTTCGTCTTTTGCTTCATCCGGTCAGGATATGACGGGCAGTCAAATCGCCACGACAGTGTCTAAATTGACAAATCTGACTCGTGAAAGAAAGTACACAGCAGTTCTAAGAAAATTGAATCAGCAGGAGTTCATGTCCTCCATGGCCTGCTTGATGGAAGTGACAAGTGAGTCCTACTGTCAGGCTCGCGATGGTATGAGACTTTTTCAAAAAGGCATGAACGATCTTAAAACTCAAAAGAGCGGTAAGTTGGATGCTGACTCCGGCAATCCTTTTGTGGGCTACTATGTTTTGAATACGCATGTTCCGAATATCACCAAGTGGTTGCAAAAAATCCAGATCGGTGTGGATCCAAAACTTCCAACGGATGCGACTTTCCAAAATAAAATTCAGCAGGAAGTTGTGGACTTCTATAAGGGTGTAAAAACCTTGCTGGGGGATTTTAACTCCAGCGTTGCGACAATCCGTACTCTTCCAAATTTGCAAGCCAAGCAAAATGCGGTGTTGAAGCTGTTGATGCAAACGACCAGCTCCATGGTCGGTAATCAGGGCTTTGGGCGCAATGAAGACGTCATGAACTTCTTCCTGATGAGTACGAACTCCATGAAGATTCCTTTTGCTTTGTTGGGGATTCCTGTTCCAGATCAGGTTTCCGGTAAAGCGATGCCAATCATGTCCTATGACGAGTGGTTGCGCGCCAATATGGAAAGCATTCCCAGTTTCAATGACCCTGTGGCTTTGACGGAAACTATCGGTCAAAACATGCAGGAGATCATTCGCACGGCAAATATCTCTGCAATTGAGTACTTCAATCGTTGGTATATCGTTGATAAGGCGGCGTTGGTGAATGAATCCACGATCGATATCAACTACACCGTTCAAGACAGTTTGAAGGCGATCAATCAGTATTTGGAAGCACAAAAAGGTCGTATCGCACAATATAACAGCAATGTGAATGTGGTTCCAACCATCCTGGATACACAGATGCGTATTCAAAAGGTTTTGAAAGCTTATGAAAATCTGGAGAATATCGGCCGCGGTGCCCTTATTGATACGAAGAATGTGACGGCATCCCAGGAAAGTCTGCAGGCGACGGCGGATGCCTACGAGAAATTGGTAACTACAGTTTACGAGCAGTTCAACGTGATGTTGTCACGCTCGGGATTCCTTGCGAATCGTATGGTGAACTTTGTGTACCAGGACTACATCATGCTTCTAAAAAACAAGGTGGACTTCACGCCTTACCAGGAAGACCTTTTCTCTGCATCAGGTATGGCGATGCTGGATAAGATGCTGGCGATGTACAACGGGAATCCTTCCAATATTCAAACCGATTTGAATATGGCTCTAAGAATCAACAAAGGAAACTTGGAGGCCCTGGATGGCTTGATTAAAGACAATGTCATTGGAACGATCTCCAATTTGAAGCAAATTGAAAATGGCGAGAAGGTCGGTTTGATGTCTCGTGTGGACCGCATGTTGGGCGATAGCTCTGAAGACTGGGTTTCAACGGCTAAAGATAAAAATCCGACGGTCAGAAAAGTGCTAAAATTCCTGCATAAGTATTCATTGACGAATTTGATTGGCGGATACTTCTACGGTAGCAAGCATTCGGATCGTTATGGCAGCGAGTTGGATCCAACAACGGCTCCACAAAGTGAATTCGACGATGCGGAAAATGTGCGTGCTCAGTTGTGTATTCAGGCACTGGCTTTCAACAACCAAAACGGTCTTAGCAACTTGTGCCGTGGTGTTGTATTGAAATCGCCACTACCTTCAACGATGAAGGGCATGAATGTCGCTTACGATCAAAAACTGAATTCTTACTTGAATGACAAATCAATGAACGTGCAGAAGCAGCAGTCGTTCAATCACTCGGAACGCATCTGTGCTTTCCGCGATTTCAATATCCGCAATATGGCGGTGTTCATGTCCTTGAACCAAGGTCAGAAATAAAAAAAAGCCCAGGAGAGATCCTGGGCATTTTGCATTTTAAAGCAGAACTATTTAAAGACTATTTAAAGACGAATGCCTTCAGCCGCCACAGCTTCTTTCACTGCGGGGCGCTCGGCCATTGTCGTCATGAACTTCTGTAGGGAGGCGTGTTGAGTCATGTCAACGCCAACCAAGCCAGTCCAGCGCAGAACATTGTAAGCGTAGGCATCTGCCACAGAGAAATTCTCACCAAGAATATACGGATTGGCATCCAAGTGTTGATTCAAAACCGCAAGACGCAAACCAAGCTTCGCTTTGATTTGTTCTTTGGTTTCTTCGTTCATAACAGCTCCACCAAACAAGGAGCCCAGGCCTTTATGGATTTCAGTGGCAATAAAGTTCAACCACTCCATGGCTTTGTAGCGTTCCATCGTGCCGAATTTTGGAAGAAGGTTTTTGTCTGGTGCCTGGTCTGCGATCCATTGCAAGATGACCGCACCTTCAGTCATCAAGTGACCGTTGGGCAGTTGTAGAGCGGGGATGTAACCCTTGGGATTGATTTTTTTGTAGTCGCCACCAGCGTATTCTTTGGCTTTAAGGTCCACTTTAACCAGTTCGAAATTCAAACCGGCTTCGCGAAGTGCAATTTGAGATGCAAGGGCGCAGGCGCCTGGGGAGTAAAATAGATTCATATTGAAAATTCCTTTGTTGAGGGACGCCGCTATAATGTAACAATGTTAGGTACTATAGTAAAGAGCCTAGGACCAATAATAGTAAGCGACGCCGCACAACAAGGCGCCGACGACATAGGTATAAAGAGTGCTGCTCACAAAAAGCGGATAAAGCATCAAACCGACACCCACCCAGATGTTCGGTGAGTGGGATTCGCGACGTCCTTTGCGAAATAAATAGATTCCAATGATTCCAAAAATCGTCCCGCCGATGAGGGCGGCAACGCTATAGTCAAAACCAAGGGATTGCATCAATTCTAAAGGTGAAGGCGGCTGTGAGAATTCATCCATACGTGGATATTATCACAGCAGCCTCCCGGTTTCGGCAAGAGAGATTAGTTGTGCTTGGAGCAGCCTGTGTCCCAATAGGCCTGAAGGCTGCATTGGGTTAAGCCATTTTTTGGATTTGGGGTGCAGTTGAGTCCAAAGACCGGGTAAATCAATTTATCACGTTCCAATACTGAGTGTCTCGCGATACCAATTTCTTCCAGAGTTTCGATCACTCGTTCAAAGGATTGCTCTGATAGTTTGGGAGTGAAGTTACAAAAGAAAAAATCAAAACCCTGGAGGTTTATTCCAGTGCGACATTCAAAGTCACCCATGCTGACGGGTTTGGTGAGTTTTGTTCTGGCAGGTTTTTCCAAAATCGCGTTAATCAAAGTGTCGGACTGTTGGGGGGGCAAAGTGCGCTTTTCTTTGCAGGCCGGGCGGTACCCCAGGTCCCAATTAATGCCGATGTACGCCAAATTCATAAGTTGCTGGGAAATCTTATATTGAGTGTCGGCCACTCGGGCCAGACCCAGAATCTCATGCAGGACGAGTTGATGTTTCTGTTGTTTTGACTGTCGGTCCCAGGACTCACCATAAAATTCAATTCGATTCACGTCCGGATAGTTGATTGCATCCACCAGCGAACCGTCTAAATGAAGCTGTTTGTCGGAAACAACGATTGTTGTTTTCTTAAATAGTTCGACCACTGGTTTTACGACGAAAATCTTACCCGTGGAAAGTGGGATTTCTTTGCGAAAATTAAGGCGATCCAGAATTTGCACGCCGATATCAAAGAATTCGGATGCCTGGGAGTTGCCACCGTTGCGCGTGCCGAAGGAATCGTCGCCACCGGCCATGGTTTGCAAGGGCAACAGATACAAAAACAGAATCAGAAGCAGGTTTTTCATTTTAGGTCCTCAGTCAGACGGAACAATTGGATGCCCATATGATAGACGTGTTTTTTCTCCGGGCGGGTTGCGGCAAGACGAATGATTTTTTGAAAGCACTCTTCCATGATCTCTGCGGCCTTGGGCAGATCCTGCTCATCAAAAGCTAAAGTTTCAGAACCCACAAATTTTTCCAGTGCGGTTTGTGTCTCCAACGATTTAATGGCTTTGTTGATCATTTGGCTGTGGAATTTGCGTAGGGCTTCGTGCTTGGGCACATCAGCGACTATTTGGGGAGTGCCGCATTTTGGATTTCCGTTTTCATCATTAATCAGCAGTCCCAGTCTGAATAATCTATCGACGGCCTCAGTAGCTTGCGTTGTGGTGATGCCCAATCTTTTTGCGATGGTTTCAGGTGTGATCTCCGGCGTCGTCGTCTTGGTCATCTTCATGATGGCCACATGGTACCAGTCAGAAATAAGATTGAAGATATCCATATCAATCTTTTGCGGTTTTTCCGAAGGAGCAAGGGAGAAAATTGTTTCCAAAAGTTCTGTGCGGGCATCATCGGACTTTACAGAGTCTAATTGTACCAACGCCATGAAGTAGTCGGTTTTCTTTTTGTTGAATTTAAGCCCTTTGGCGATTTCCAGCGCACGTTTTCCGGAAAGATTTCTTTTTCCGTTCAAAATGGACGAGAGCATAGCTGAGGAAAGGTTTAACTGCTTTGCCATGGCACGCATCGAGTATTGGTCGTTGTCCTTGATGCGCGCGTCAAGTTCCTGTTTTATGAGCTGTCTATAAGTGATAGTAACCATGCCCAGTGCATAACAAAGGCAGTTTAAAGATTCATCTCAAAAGCGAAATGAACTTATAGTAATGCGAGGCGCCTTTCTGCTCACAGATGTAAACGAAGTTCTAATACCTGAAATTTAAATTGTTTGCTAAAAGCCCCCTTTACGAGGGATTTTTTTTAGAGGAGTGGTTATGCCGGAATTGCCAGAGGTTGAGGTTGTTCGCCAAGGACTTGAAAAGATCCTGAGCAAACAACCAACACTTGAAAAGATTGAACTGAAGCGTCCTGATTTGCGTGATCCTATTCCTTTGAAGCAATTGAAGACTCTAGTAGGTCAGAAAATTAAGAAGGTTGAGCGTCGTGCGAAGTATCTTTTGTTGTGGACCGACAAGGGCGGAATGCTTTCGCACTTGGGGATGACCGGTACCTGGCGCGTGGCCCCATCAGGGGATGAGCGGCTGCATGATCATATATATCTTCATTTTTCCGGTGGCTTGCGCTTGGCCTACCGCGACCCGCGTCGTTTCGGAATTTTTGACTTTGTGCCGGCGCACGATGTTGCTGCGCATCCAAGGTTGCGTGTTTTGGGACCCGAACCCCTGAGTTCTGAATTTTCAGGCGAATCGTTGTGGCAAAGTTTGCGCAACAAGGAAGTCGCGTTGAAGGTTGCGATCATGGACCAGAAAGTTGTCGTAGGGGTGGGGAACATCTACGCCAGCGAGGCACTTTTTGCGGCAAAAATTAAGCCTTCTTTGTCGGCAAAAAAACTCTCTCTTGAGAGAGCAAAATTGCTAGTTAAGGAGATCCGTAGAATCCTTGCTGACAGCATCGCAAAAGGTGGTTCTTCCATTAGTGATTTTGCTCAAACTTCAGGCGAAAGTGGTTACTTTCAAAATACCTTCAAAGTCTATGATCGGGCGGGTTTGCCCTGTGTTGTTTGCAAACAACAGATCAAGTCCAAGGTTATGGGTGGACGAAATACTTTTTGGTGCAGCCACTGCCAGAAATAATTTTTAAAATTTCGTTGCTAAGCCATAATAATTTTGTGTAACTTAGCCCTTAGTCGAGATTAACAAAAAAATCAGATAAGCCAATTACGGTGAGTCTGGAATTTATTTACGAAGGGACACAACAATGAAAGCTATCGTTATCGCAGCTTTGCTAGCACTTTCTTTCACAACTGGTTTCACTTGCTCTAAAAACCAACCAGCTGAAACTACAACTACTGAAGCAGCTCCAGCTACTGAAGCTACTCCAGCTGAAGGCACTGCAGTTCCAGCAGCTGACGCTACTGCTACTCCAGCAGCAACTGAAGCAGCTCCAGCAGCTCCAGCGGGCGAAACTAAGTAATTAGTTTTTCTCTAGTTGAGAACGAAAAAGCCAACCTTGCGGTTGGCTTTTTTTTGCCTTGTGGGCTGATGAAAAAGGCCCATCTCCTTCGTTGTCGGGTGCGGTCCTCGCTCCGACGTGCCTGGGGCACGCCTGCGCTGCGGTTCGCCCCCTCCGCCTCGGATCTGGACCTTTTTGATCAGCCCTCGTGTTTGTCTGTTTTTTGGCTGGCCCTTTGGGCGCCGCTTTCTTCTGGCTGGCGGTCGCCTTTGGCGACTTCGCGCCGCTGTGGGTGCGGGTTTGGGGGCTTTTGCCATTGCCTGCGGCGGGCGAACTAGTGGGGGTATCGGTCAGAATTTGCCGAGGGAATCTCTTGAGAGTTGGTTGTAATTAGAGTTGGGGCTCTGGTTTTGACAGTACTTAAGCCCGCGTATTTGTTAGGAATTATTCGAAGTTCTCTTGCTTGCCCTCGGATTTAGGAGTGTAATTAATGGGGTAAGCAATAATAAGGAGAATCATCGTGGATTCAATCAACTCGTTGTATGGGTATTTCTTAGAGTGTTGCACTTGGGCTTGGGTTTTGGGCTCGATTGTGGCGCTTTTGTTTGTTGGCTTCTTTGGAAGTCCTTTGATCGTGTGGACGATCGTTTTGGCGGCTATCATGGTGGGCTTTGCGGCTCCGATGTGGCTTTGGATCGTGTTCGCTGTTGTGGCAGTGATCTTTAACGTTCCGCCGATTCGTACAGCACTTGTTACTTCAGGTGTGTTTGCGATCTTTAAAAAGTTCCAGTTTTTGCCAAAAATTTCTGACACCGAGAAAGCCGCTCTGGATGCGGGTGTGGTGTGGGTGGAGAAAGATCTTTTCTCTGGTAAACCAAACTTCCAAAACTTGATGAATGAGCCTTACCCGGATTTGACGGCTGAGGAAAAAGCGTTCATGAACGGTCCGGTTGAAGCTCTTTGTAAAATGATCGACCACTGGGAGATCTACAAAACCAAAGATATTCCTCAACCAATTTGGGACTATATCAAAAAAGAAAAATTCTTGGGGATGATCGTACCTAAAGAGTACGGTGGTCTTGGATTCTCGGCGCTGTGTCACTCTGAAGTGATTATGAAGCTGTCATCACGTTCTATCGCGGTTGCGATTCAAGTGATGGTTCCAAACTCATTGGGTCCTGCAGAGCTTTTGGCTCACTACGGTACTGATGCTCAGAAAAATCACTGGTTGCCTCGTTTGGCTGAAGGTAAGGAAATCCCTTGCTTCGGTTTGACAGAGCCAAATGCAGGTTCTGATGCGGGCGCGATTGTTTCCACTGGTGTGCTTTTCAAAGACACTGATGGCAAAATCAAAATCAAATTGAACTGGAACAAGCGTTGGATCACGCTGGCTGCGATCTCTTCTGTGATCGGTCTTGCGTTCCGTTTGCGTGACCCGGAAAATCTTTTGGGTAAAGGTGAGGACCTGGGCATCACTTGTGCTTTGATCCCTTCCAATACACCAGGCGTGGTTCTTGGTAAACGTCATGATCCTCTAAATACTCCGTTCTACAACTGTCCTACACACGGTAAAGACGTGGTGGTTGACGCTGAAGACGCTATCGTTGGTGGTCTTGCTAACGCTGGTAAAGGTTGGATGATGTTGATGGAGTGCTTGGCTGCAGGCCGTGGTATCTCTCTTCCAGCTCAGGCAACAGGCGGAACGAAATTGGCGGCTCGCGTGACTTCTGCACATGCAGTGGTTCGTCGTCAGTTCGGTGTTTCCATCGGTAAATTCGAAGGTGTTGAAGAGCCTTTGGCACGTATTGGTGCTGCGGCTTACACACTTGAAGCGATGAGAAAGTACTGCTTGGGTGCTCTTGATAAAGGTATCAAACCAGGCGTTATCACAGCGATGCAAAAATACTATACGACTGAAATGGGTCGTAAAGTGATCATCGACGCGATGGACATCATGGGCGGTGCGGGTATCTCCATGGGACCTCGCAACGTACTTGCTGAAATCTATATCGCAACTCCAATCGGTATCACGGTTGAAGGTGCAAACATCATGACTCGTACGTTGATCGTATTCGGTCAAGGTGCTCTTCGTGCGCATCCGTTCGCGTATGCTGAAGTAAAAGCTTACGAGGCTAATGACCTTAAAGGATTCGACCGTGCATTCTTCGGTCATATCGGTCACATCGTTCGTAACACGTGCCGCGCGATCTTGTTGTCATGCTCTCGCGGTTACCTTGCTTCCACTCCGGATTGTCATCCAGAGATGAAAGTATACTTCCGTCGTATGTCCTGGACTTCCGCTACTTTCGCATTGCTATCTGATGTGGCAATGGGCGTATTGGGTGGTTCTTTGAAAATGAAGGAAAAAATCACAGGTCGTTTCGCGGATATCCTGGCTCATATGTATATCGCAACTGCGATCCTTCGCCGTTTCGAAGCAGAAGGTCGTCGCGAAGAAGACTTGGCATTTGCTCACTACAACTTGAAAATGTGCATGGTTGAAATCCAAAAAGGTTTCGACGGTATCTTTGACAACTTGAAGATCCCAGGTCTTCGTTGGTTCTTCAAAGGTTGGATCGGTGCTTGGTCTCGTATCAATTCCATCGGTTCCCAGGCTTCTGACGGTTGGACTCACGCTATCGCTGCTGAAATGATGAAAGAAGGCGGTATTCGTGATCGTTTGACGGATGGTATCTACCTTCCAAAAGAACGTGATCAAGCCATCGGTCGTTTGGATTACGCATTCACAGTTTCTTTGCGTGCTGAAGCAGCTGAGAAGAAAATCAAAAAAGCGATCCGTGACGGCGTTCTTCCTAAGAAGAAAGCAAACATGCTGATTGACGACGCTTTGGCGAAAAACGTGATCAATGCTGAAGAAGCTGGCTTGATGAAAGAAGCTGATGCTGTACGCTACGACGCGATCCTGGTGGATGAGTTCACTGAAGAGCAATACCATGCTAACAAAGTGATCCGCTAGTTACCAAGATAACTGAAAAAACGAAAAACCCCGGTCTATAAAACCGGGGTTTTTTATTTAGAGAGAGTGGGATCTTAGCGTGCTGCTTTTTTAGACGTCTCTTTTACGTCGATGGACGCATTGATTTGGCCGTCGCAGAAGTCGTAGCCGCAAGCTTCGCGCATTTTGTGGTCTTGAACATAAAGTTCAGTTGCGTCGATGGTTTTAGTAACTTTCAGCATGCCACCTTCGTCTCTGTAAGTTACATAGCTGATTTCAAAAATTCCTGGAGCAACACGTTTAGCTTCCAGGTTGTGGAAAACATCATCAGCTACAAGGAAAGAGGCTGAAAGGTTGCCCATCTCGGCGTTGCTATTATAGGTAAGATAAACTGTGCTGCTTGGGCTTATGTCAGTGCTCATGCCAAGATCAGTTACAACAACAGTCACTTTTCTGCGTACGCTGTCTTTTCTGGTGTCAGCAAGGCGGATTGCCTGGTCAACGAAGTCAGGGGTGATTTTGTCTTCAGTAGGTGCAAGAGGTGCGGCGTGAGAAGTAGTGGCTGCGGACAAAGCGATTAGGAACATAACGATCTTTTTCATTTGAAACTCCTTAAGTTAAAACAGTGTTCTTGATATGGGCCAGTTTGTAGCAAAGTATTTTTCAGAATGAAATAGGGTGGTGACCAGTGGGCACCACTAAGCAATTAACTGTGACGGAATTTTAAGAAACGCTGATTGGTGACCGATTTAATTCGAATTGGACTGAGTTTACACACTGGAAAAACTTCATGAATGATTGTTGGCAAGGGCACTGGAGTGCGCCCCGAAAGCTCATTAGGATTGTATCTTTATCGGAGGTGCTAGGATGGTGGATTTGGCGAAGGTACTTATGATGGTTTGTATTTTATTTGTGGCGGGGCAGGTAAAAGCAGATCTGCAGGTTACGGCAAATACCAACGTTTGGGCTGTGCCGTCGACCTCGAAAAGCTGCAAAGCATGGAAGCAGAATAAGGAAGAGAACGACGTTCCATCCAAGTACATCAACCTCGGTAATCTTAGTTTTCTATGGTCAGACAGTGATCTGGATTTGCAAATCAAAGAAATCAGGGTGTCCTTGCGGGATCCAGTTTTGAACGGTGGAGAGTATCTTTGCCGGGTTTCAGGAGAGGATCTGAAATTCCTGGGGGAGGGTGATTGGATGACTGTCAGAAAAGCCGCCAGTCATCAGTACACTTATGTCGCAACAGACTGCCCGATGTTGTGTGGTGGTATTCAATTCCAAAAAGACGTGGCGGCAACGATCAACGGAAAGATCGAAGTCATTGGTGACGTTGAAAAGGATGGAAGATTGGAAGAGCGCGTTTACGGTCTCACCATCTCTGTCGATAATCTGGAGTTTTAGCGGTGCACCGGCATGATGTTGAAACCTTTTGGGCGTAACGACCAGCAAACATGCCAGATGATTCCAATGGCAATATAGTGCGGATCATAAACATAAGACAAAAAGCTTAAAACCTGTGGGTTTTGGTAATACCAAACTCCGACAACCTGAATGGGCACCCAGAAAGCGGCAATCTCCAGCGCGGCTCGTTGGGGTCCCTTGCTTGAGTTTCTGACGGTGTATTCGTACCAGTCGAAAAAATGCACCAATGCAGTATATGTGATCAGCGCACTGGCCCGGGTTTTAAACTCTCCCATGAAAAGTAAAACCGTCAGCAGGGTCAGAAAAAGCAAATGCTTTTGAAAGCGGCTGATTCCAATCTTGTGAAGTGCCAGAGCGCTTAATAGTGCCAATGTGGCGCAGCCCAAAAATAAGTATCCCCACAATCCAAAGTCGGCCAAATGCAGGGCTAAAAGTGCCAGGGGTAAAACCAAAATTTCCGGCAGACGCTTCAGTGAATAGGGTGTGTTTTCAAAAAAGAGTTCATCCAGGGCAAAGTGAATCACAAACAATATTTGGGAGACGGTGGCGACGATCAACTGGGTCCTTGTGCCTGCGGGGCCAAGCAATAACAAAAGTGCCAGAAGTCCAAGTAGGGCCATTGCTACAAACAGTGGCTTGCGGTTGGACTGTGCACGTTTGTAGAAACCGTGAATGCCGTGCGCGACAATAAGCGGACCGCCAATCGCTGAGAACATCACATTGGGCGGCAGCAGAAAAACAGCTGCCAGGGCCAAGAGGCGTGTTAGAAAAAATATCCAAGTATTCTCGAGTTTCATTCAATCATTCTGTGTTGCTCTATCGTTGCAGTCATTGCTGTTGTTGATTTCGCAAATTTAAAACGTGGTTGTCTTTAAAATTGAAAAATGAACGCAGCCAAGAACAACGCACAGCAGGGTTGTGTTTCCCAGCATAAATGGAAACAATCTAACTTCAAAAGAAATTTTAAAGCGATAGGTTATTCGGTATGTTTTGGATTTTAATACCTTTGCTCTTTAAGAGCCTTTTTGTATTGGCGCAACCCACCTACAATACGGGAGCCTTCTGGCGCGCCATCGATACGGCGAACCCCACTTGCACAATTTCATCAGCACTTTCTGGTTGGCGCAGTTTTTCAGCGGAGACCATTAACTTCAACTGTACCGATGATTATCGTGTTGCCAAAGCCGAGTGTCGCCTTAATGGAGGCGCTTGGGCTAATTGCACATCTTTGACTTCTTATACTTCTCCGACCTTGGCGAATGATACAACCTACACCTTTGAAGTGCGAGCTACAGATTATTTCGGCAAACTGTCGTCAGTGGGGGCAGGGCAAACTCGTACCTGGTCCGTGGATTTAGGAACGCCATCAGTCAGTATTACCAGTTGGACGGGAACCAATACGGGATCATCCCGGGTTTACTTTTCAGGCACCGACAATGAAAGCGGCGTCGCGAGCTATCAATGTTCCATTGATACGGGCACAGCATCTTGGGCGGCATGTTCTGGTTCTTACCTTGAGGCCACTGGTAGCGCCGGTGTGACATATTATTTTCGCGTGATCGTCACTGATAACGTAGGTCGGGTCAGTGGACAAGTGACCACCAGTTGGCGCAATGGCAATTGGGGTGGCTGGAGTGGCTGTTCGGTTTCCTGTGGCGGGGGATCCATGACTCGCGCTTGTAACAATCCTTCTCCGTCAGGAAGTCCTCCGGGGATGGGCTGTAGTGGTATTTCCTCGCAGGCATGCAATACCCATTCTTGTTGTACGGCTGCCAATAACACTTCGAACATGTGTCCTGGAAATTACTATACGCTGCAAGCTTACAACAACTCGAACCCTTCTTGCCCAACGCCTTATACGCAGCCAGCAGACGGCACCGGTGCTGCAAAAGTTGATTCAGATCCGGCAGTACCAGCGGGTGGAGTTGTTTCTTGTGCCAGCGGTTCCATATCTCGCTCCAATTTGCAGTCTTCTGAGGTCTGTGCTAAAGAGTGCACAACTTGGTATACTGCAACGTGCAGATGTAATTAGGTGGATTATGTACGAAGCGGTAGAGGTTACCTTCAGTTATGCTGGAAATCGCGATTACCTGGATATCACCCAGATTACGGGTGTGATTTGGGATGCGCTTTTTCAGAAATATCAGATTCAAAAAATTCAACAGGTGCACTTTAAACTTGTCAGTCCGTTGTTTCGGCAAGGGCGTTTGGAGGAGATTGATCCCTTGTTAGCGCCGAAAGATGCTGCTGTGACTTTACGTTTTATCGACGATGAAAATAGACAACGGCATTTTGTCGTCTATGCAGATCGCACACCGATTGTCGCGCGTTTTCCTGAGGAATTCAATGAGGACGACCATTTTCAAATTTCCAAGGATTCTGTCAGATACAACGGCGGATACCACCATTCCAATCGATTGGTATATTTAATTACCAAAATGTGTCGTGCCCATGTTGTTCGCTATCTGCAAGCAGTCAGGCCTCAGGCCGTGCAGTTTTTTATTCCCACATACGATTTAAAAAAAGATCCCGTTGAAGAATTCATTTTTGAAATTCGCCCCAATGGAAGACCACGCAATGGATTCCAGCGCTATAATTTTACTCGCGACGGACAGGACTACGGCTATGGATACGCGAGGTTCCAGACGTGATCAGGTCTCAGGGACGTGTCATCTTTTGGCTTTTACTGATAGCAGGTCTTTGGCGAATTGCCTTGCAGTTTGTTTTGCCCCAAGTGGAATCCAGGCGGGTGGCAGTGGGGCCGTTTGCCCATGCATTTATTGGTGATGGTCATTTTCAGAAAATTCACTGTGAGGTACAAACACCCCGCGGAATGGAAGTCGTGTCCTTGGAAGAACTCAACAATAATCGTTCCCTGTTGTTGAGTGAAATTACCATGCGGAGCTATTGGGCCGCGGTCGAGGGATTTATTTTACCTCCTGAGCGACAGCGTATCCTTAAGAAAATGTTTTGCGATGAAAACATCGCGTCTCGACTAAAGTTACCGGAAGGAATTCAAAAAGTTTCCCTGTGGAAGGAAGCCCGCAGTCTATTTCCAGAAAGGTTAGAGCAAATTGAAATACAGTGCCTCTAATATCTTTCTAACCGGGAAGTGTTTTTTAAGTTTTGCGCTGCTATGGGATTTTAGCAGGGTGTTGGCGGATCATGCCAACTGGGTGCTATGGAACCACCCAACTGTGTCTTTGCTTTGTGCAATGATGGTAGTCTTGGGCAGTGTCGCATTCTTATCGGAATCGCAGCGAAGAGTGATGGGGCTTCTTTGTTTTCTGGGCTTTATAGTTTTTTATTTTCTAAATCCGGCGTCGATCTCTGTGGCGACGGGAATGGTGGGCTGGTTACTACTTTGGATCGTCGCTCAACCCCTAAATGCCAAGTGGGATGATTCTTCATGGAAGTTTCACCCGTGGTCTCAAGAGATTCTTTGGATTGTGATGGGTATCACCTACGCTGATGGCGGAGTGGCAAAACTGCTTCAACCACTATGGTACCAGGGACAGGCATTAGAGACGATTGCCCAAGTGGGACCTTCTATGGTGCCGGGGTTTGGCAGAAAGATTTTGGCGGAAAGCAGTCTGGTCGCAAAAGTGGCGACTTGGTCTGCGATAGCTGTGCAGTGTGGGGCGGTTTTGCCTATTTTTTGGAAACGAAGTCGGGTTTTTTTCTGGTGGGCGCTAACATTGATGCATCTATCAATTGCCGGGCTGTTTGTGTTGCAAGTGTTACCGGTTTACATGCTGGCCTGCCAGGCGTTGATGTTTGATTATAAATTTCTTCCTGAATTGAAAGCAAAGAGAGTTTTGGCGTGAAAAGTATAATTTTGGTTTTATCGAGCGTTTTGCTATTGAGCTCTTGTTCCTGGTTTCACAGAACCAAGATGATTTCAATTGGTATTGCGAACCTTCCTGAAACGCTGGACCCGGTTCAATATAGCATTAATCCTGAAGCCAGTATTGTCAGACTATTGCATCGGGCGCTTTTCACCTTCGCAATGGATCCCAAAACCGGGGAGTATCGTATTGAATCTGCTGTCGCGGAGCTGCCGGTGATTCAGGGGAAAAAGATTTCAATCAAAGTTAAGGATGGCGCAAAATTTAATTTCCTGTCCGGTGATCAAAAAATCGTCAGGGATATTGATTCCGAAGATATTGCTGCAACAATTTTGCGGGTTGCCGACCCTGATTCGCATTCTGTTGTGAACCAGGACTTGGACGGCATTGTGGGGCTTCAGGAATGGAAAAAGCTTTCTCCGGAAAATCGTCGTACTAAATATCCAACAGGTATTTCTTTTCCGGATAAAAAGACTGTGCAAGTGGAATTAAGAAATCCAAATCCATTTTGGCATCAGAATCTGGTGAAAACACAATTTCTGATTCTTCCTAAAGAGGCTTATCAAAATAAAGAATTCACCTCCTGGCAAAAAGGCACAGGGGAATTTCACATCCTCACTCAGGATGCAATATCTTTGACGATTGTGAAAGATGGCCAAAATTTGAAGCTTTTGTTTATGGGTAAGTTGTCTAATTCTCAGCAGCTTTTTGATGCCGATAAAATCAGTGTCTTGTTTGTTCCTGATGGTGTTCGTCTGGGGGATTTCAAGTTTTCCGTTTTCACCAAAGAACTTGAACGGCAGAAGGGTGTATTGCTGGTCGGTCCCGCTTTAAACCTGGGATACTTAAGACTGTCTTCACAATGGATGAAGAAAAATCCTGATGGTAAACTGCGCGTTTCACAGGGCTTGCGTCGTGATGAGATTGTCAGTGCATTACTTCCGATGACCGGAAAACCGATGCTGGAAATCGTACCCGGAATCACCGCACCTTCCGCTGCTGAAAAGACGGTTACAAATGGTAAGCCATTGAACCTGCGCTTGGGCTTGCCGGATATTAGTGAATCACGGTCGTTTGCTGATGCCATCACGGGGCAGTTGTCGCGTCACGGAATCACTGTGCAAACTCAGTTTTTGCAACCTGAGATTATGGAAAAGGAATTTTCACTTGGACGGTTTGATTTGATTTCCCAGTATTGGGTGATGGATGCACCGGACTGGACGGGCTTTATGAATTTCCTGGCTGACGGATCGACAGGTGTGACTACCAAGTGGAATCAAGCCGTTTCCAAGGGGTCTTTGCCAGAAGCTTTGCAATCCATGAATAGTTCTCTGCAAACAAACTCGGGATGGATCCCCTTGGTTTCTTCAGGCCGCATGGTGATTCACAAAAAAAATATTCAGGGGCTCCGCTTTGATGGGTTGTTTGTGGACTTCAGTCAGGCACGAATTGAATAGATGATGAAGTGGATCTTAAGTATTCTTATTCTGATTTTCTTGGTGGTCGCTGGCGACCAGGTATTGTTGCGTTGGTTGAAACAGGAAAGCCTGGATAAAGCCATCGTCGACTATCAGAATCTTTTGCTGGATTCTGAAAAGTCAGATGTTTCAGGAGTTATTTATAAAAGACAAATGATTCTGGCCAAGAATGGCCTGACCAATCAGTTTCGGGAAAACTCTTCGAAAGAACCGGGCGAATACCGGATTTTATTTATGGGTGGTTGGCCCGTTTTGGGGTTGGGACTAAAACCCTGGGAGGGCTTGGCAGAAAGTTCGGCTTTCACATTAAACCAGTCCTTGTCGCAAGTTTCTTCAAAGTATCCACTTAAAAAGATAACGATCTTAAGTGTTGCTCGTGGAGGCGTTTCTTTACAGGCACAGGTTGCAGCCTTTGAAAAGCTGCAAGGCGATTTTCAGTTTGATCAAGTGGTGTTTGTGCTGTCACCGGACCTGTTGATTAAACAAAATATCCCCCAGCAAAAAATCGAATTAAATCAGACCAGCGGTCTTCTGATGACTTGGCAATTGATGAACCTGAATCGCCAACAGATTTTAGTCCCCATACAAACCACGGCCGAGTTATTTACCGATCAAAACATAAAAGTTTTACGCGATACCTTGGCGCAGTTTAAGGGCGAAATCGGGCCACGACTTCAAGTGGATTCTGTGGTGCTGATCGCGCCCATATTCGGAGTAACAGCGAGTTTGGAAGATGCCATGCAAAGGGCCTTCGTTCGCAGTGCTGATGAGGCAGGCTATCTGACCGGGGCATTGTCGCTAAAAGGCGTTGTAACCCCAAGCTATGATAAAAATATTTTACTACCGACGATTTCAGCATCACACACTTTTGCTGAGCAAATTAAAAACTACATCATTCGAAGAGGGATTCGTCAGTGAATAAGTTTAAAGAGTATATTCCAAAAAAGCAGTGGATGATGGGGTTGATTTTTTTGGGCGGAATGCCGAATCAGCCGCAGTCGCATTTTTCTTCAAGTCCCATGGCGGCGTTAAGTATTCCGGGGCCTTTGACGGCGCAACCGGTTTTCTCCAGCAAGACTGCGGAAATTTACCTGTCACGAATGAATCTTGCGCAAAAGCTGTTTTCCGTAGCTTCCGCCGTTCCTTCAGGGGTGGATGCTGAAATCACACCGTCCCTATATCGCTGCATGACTCAGCAGACGCGGGAATTGGGTATGATGATCGAACTTGATCCCAAAAAGCTTTTACCACGTAGAATCTTTATGACCTTTGTGGAAACCTTTGACGAGGCCGGTGCTGCGAACTGCATCTCGATGACCAATCGAATTGATAAAAATGCCATTCAGTTTTTGGTTTGCTTTGATCACTCCCGCATGAACAGCTGTCGTGCATTGACTGTGGAAGACTTCAAAAAAGAACTTAAAAATGTTGAGACCCAGACTGCGGAACGTGAAAGCGCCCATGGCGAATTTGTGAAAGCCATGGATACGCTGCTAAATAAGGTTTCAAACTGATTTATTTTTTCTGTGAATCAGGTAAAGGCAGATCAGATTGAAGACCGTGATTAAAATCGGAATCGGAAAGAACGCACCAGCGTCTTTGTACATGCGAAGGGCAATATAGGAGTCATTCAGTCCGGTCCATAATAAAAGGACCAAAAGCTGCCACCAGATTTTGCGGGTGGAATTTTGCGAAGCGGCCTGACAAAGAAAATACCAGGCGCCAGCAAACCCGATGAGGGTTGAGACATTCAGATGAACGGAGAAAAGCACTCGGTAAGGGAGCGGCTGAGGTAGATAGACGGCTCCCAGATAGATCGCAGAGAAAAAGGGTCCTAAGGCAGAGTACCCCATCCAGGAATAAAGTCTTTTCGCAGTCAGAGTGTTTTTCATTGTTTTAGTTTAGAGAGAATCAGAAGAAAGTGCAAAAATGAATTTTAAATGGAAAGAAAGTTTGAAGGGACCACTGATCGCCATTGCCATTTTGGGGGTGGGTTTCTTTTTATTTAAGCACAGACTGACGATCCAAACTGCCAATGCCCGGGATGACGTTCCTTTAAAGGCCCTTGATAACTCCTGGGCCCAAGGGTGGCATCCGCAAAAAGCCCAAGTTGATTGGAAGGTAAAGCACGTTGCTGCCTACTTAAGCTCTGGCGGAACTTCCGTCGCCGTTGCCGACGTGAATGGGGATGGTTACCTGGATCTTCATTTTACGGATCCGGGCGGGGATCCGGCGGGTAAGCTGTATCTAAACAATCAAGGTAAAGGGTTTACCTTGAATAACGAACGCATTCATTTATTACCGGAAAAGTCCGTGATCAACAGATCTGCATTGTTGGATTTGGATGATGACGGTCATTTGGATTTGTTTTTACTGGGATTCTGCCCACGTATTGCCTGGGGTGAATCCAATGAAGGCTTTAAAGAATCTGAAACTCAACCATTGGGATGCGGTACATTTGGAACTGGCTTTAATTTAGCGGATCTGGATGGCGACGGGCAGTTGGAAATTCTAATTGCCCCTTATGTGGATTTGGATTTCTTTGGTGATCTGCAAGACACTAATGTCATGCCCACAAACTTCAGTCATGCGATGAATGGAACAAAGCCTTCGGTGTTTCGCCGATCTGGACGTTCTTTTCAGCGCATTGAGACTCCGATACAACATCGGGGATGGGCGCATTCCGTGGCCGTATGGAAAATGCCAGACTCCAAAGACACCCTTCTTTGGTTTGCCAACGACTACGGGATCGATAGAACTTATTTTGTCGGTCCTCAAGGAGTGATGAAGGAAGTTTCTGATTCTATGATCACCGATGCTTTCAGTCGCAACGGCATGAATTCAGAAATCGTGGATATGGATGGGAATGGGCGTCCTTCTGTTTATGTCAGTCAAATTTATCTGGGGGCGCAAAAGCTTGCGGGCAATATGTTTTGGCGCTGGTCCGGGGGCCACGAATTCGTAAATAAAGCATCCGAGATGGGAATTCATCGTTGTGGCTGGTCTTGGGGCGCAAAATTTTTTGATTTGGAAAATGATGGGGATCTGGACCTGTTTGTCGGGAATGGTTTCTTTGCCGGAGAAGTCCCAGGTAAATCCTACTGGTATTTTTTAAACGTGATGGATGCAGCTGATAAGCACGTATTGAGTGATGCCCTTCGCTGGCCCGCGATCGGCGGTGGTGCACTTTCCGGAGAAGAAAGAGCCTGTCTTTTCGTTAAAGACCATGGTCAGTATAAAAACCGCAGTCAGGACGTGAAAGACTTAGCCGACTTTACCGCCAATGAGCGCGGTGTCGCCCTGGTGGATCTGGATAATTCCGGCAGACAAGCCTTAGCAACAATCAGTTGGGAGCAAGGCCCCCGCATCTATCGCTGGGAAGGTGCCTTCGGATCCTGGATAGGCTTTGATCTTCATCAAGCCGCCCCCAACAGAGACGCCTGGGGAGCGTCAGTCATTTTGAAACTGGCTGATGGCAGAACCTTGGGACGACAAAAACAGCCCTTAAATGCTTACGCTGCCCAATCGGACGCGCGCTTGCACTTTGGTTTAGGAGCAGGTGAGTTCCCTGAAGGGGTAACAGCTTTGATAACCTGGCCGGATGGAACTCAAATGGAACTTAAAAACCTTAAAGTGGGTGAATATCATTCGGTGGTGAAGCCATGAAATGGTTTAATCTAAAAGACCCGCGTCTTCCTATTTTGATTTTTCTTCTAAGCTTTGTTGTCTATGCTTTGCAATCTCCAGGGTTTGTCAGAACGCCGTGGCAGTTTGTGGGATCCTTGGTGACTTCTTTGGCTGTTGATTATGCATTGATTCGCTTTTACAAGAAGGCGAACTTCTTTCCCTTAAGCGGATTGATATCTTCATTGGGTTTCTTTTTACTTTTGGACAGTCCCTACGTGTGGCCATATATCGTTGGTGCCGCCTTGATGAATATCTCCAAACATTTTTTTACCGCTTATGGCCGCCATATTTTTAATCCGAATAATTTCGGTCTGGTTGTGATGGTGTTTTGTTTCCCAATGGCTGCGACCACGACGGCGGGTCGCTGGGGTGGGGGGACAGAGCTTGCGTTCATACTCATAGCTTTGGGTTTTTTTGCCGCCTATCGCGCGCAGCGCTGGGTGTTGTCAGTGACGTATATCTCGGTATTTTTTCTAGGCGCTTTACTGCGGGCTCATCTGCTAAAATTAAGTCTGGCACCACTTCTGGCTCCCATGACCGGCGCGGCGTTTATTTTGATTTCTTTCTATATGATGACGGACCCTGCGACCTCGCCAAAAAGCAAGAAAATGCAGGTTCTACAGGGAGTGTTTATTGCTTCTCTGGATACTTATCTGCGCATGCAGCAGTTTAAATACGCACCTTTTGTGACGGTGTTTGTGGCTTGTGCTCTGTATTCAAGTCTGCGCTTTTTAGATCAACCAAGACGGGAACTTGCAAAGCCGTGAAGAAGATCATCGTCCGCTTTCTTCATCCGGCTGTGTTTTTAGTTCTATTATCGATGGGAAAAATCGAAATAGAACTTTGGCCGTGGACTTTGCTGGCATTTTTCTTGTTCTATGTAGTGGGTCTTGAAATAGGAATGCATCGCTACTATTCCCATCGAAGTTTTGAAATGGCGCCTTGGAAGCTCGCTGTGATTACTGTTTTAGCTTTGGGCGCAGGGACGGGAAGTCCCATGGTTTGGGCGGGCCGCCATCGCAAGCACCATGATAAGTCGGATACTTCCGAAGATCCCCATTCCCCCGAGCATCTTGGGTTTTTCAGAGTTCTGACCTTGACGGTCTTTGGAACTAAAATTGAAGGTCGTTACGTTCGGGACTTTGTTAAGGATTCCCGCCAGCAGTTCCTGCATCGCTATTACACGGAGATCTTGGTTGTATCCGTGGTGTTGTGGGCGATTCTGGCCCCGGTCAGTTGTGCCATGCTGTACTGTCTGCCGGTAGAGCTGGCACGTCTTGCATCGGGTGCCATCAATGCGTTTGCCCACTCGCCTAAGTGGGGATCGGTGTTTTATGATCGCAGCGATCGCAGTCGCAACTTAAGTGGAGCGATAGGAAATGCCTTCGGAATCGGGCTGCATCACAATCATCACGAAAGACCCCAAAGTTATCGTCAGAATCATCGTGAAGGTGAGTACGATCTGAGTGGCTGGATTATCGAAAGATTTTTAAAATCCAAATAGATAAGCAAAATATTCCAGCGGAGACGCTGTGGCGCCGGTGTTGTGCAGGGTCAAAAATCCATACATCAACACGGGAGTTAAAAACAAACTTGCCACGAATATTCTTAAAATCCCCAAAATTCGGGGCACGGAATTTTTCTTGGATGGTCTAAGGAAAAGCATCGTCAAAGAGAAAGAAACCACCAGGCATAGGTAGACAGAGCGATTTGCCACAACATGGTAAAGACTTGTTCCCGGAATGGTCACATCACGATTGATGATATACATCAGCCCAAACAACGGCACACTGAAAGAGATGGCGCAGGCGGTTCGCAGCTTACGATGTTTGATGAAGGAAAAACTTTTGATCAAAGGTCGATAAAGCAGAATTAAAATCAACCGATTTAAGTAATGCATGATTTTGGACCAGCTTTCGGCAAGCTTTGCATCTGTAAATACCATGGCCCCTAAAGGCAGATGATATCCACTTAACCGGGCAAAGCCCACGGCCGTATTGGCGATTCCTGCGGTCTTAATAAACATCCAATAAAGTTTTGCGATCAATGAAGCCCAGCGCATGGGAACGGACATTTCGGCATGAATAAATTCAGTCATTTTAATTGGAAACTTCATGATGGGAAGATGTTCTGTCATGTCGGCAATCCAAAGACACAGAATGCCACTGGCCAAGATCAATAATGACTTTCGGGTGGTGCTGTCATTTTCAGGAAGGTCCGAGTAGACCGAATTCAGCTCCTGCGATCCGGCTCCGATGGGAAGGCCTCCGAATAGTTTTACATTCCAGGCTGGACTGGAAAGAACACTTTCGGTGAAAATATTTTTTGTGGCAGGAAATATCGATATCCATAAAAAAGGCCAAAGCAACCATTGCAGATTCACAGCGATGGGGATGGCATTGTTACGGAACAAATAGATGACTGATTCAAATAGCGCAAAGATAAATAGAACGCGCCATAGAGGTTGGCGAATTATTTGTCTTGCCACCCATAAGATGGCCGTCGCGATAAGCAGGGAAGCCGCATAATACCCAATGGTAAAAACCGTTTCAAACTGGGCAGGGGTTTGCATTAAAGCGGCGGGGGCCGCAAGGTAAAAACAAGAATGCCCAAAGGAGGCAATCAGCAAACTTGCGAATTGTTTTTCCCGCCAGAAGAAATAAGAAAAAATCGGAATTAAAATCCACGGTGAACTAAGGGCCGAGCCGGGCCATTTGATGAATATGATAATCCACAGGCTAAGTGTAATTAGAAAGAATAAAATTCGGCGGCCAAGGCTCATGCCTTAATTAGTAACCCGTTATCCAGGTCACGTAAACTTTATTTCCTGCGCGCAGCAGGGTGAAAACAGTTTCGCCATTTGTGTTTTGCAATGTCGGTACGAACTTAAAGTCACCAGCAGCCAATGCCGTCGGTGAGGCTTGGGAGAAACTGCACATTGCTGGAGTGGTGCCACGCACTATTAAAGTATAAGAACCACCGTCATACATATTGGAAAAGCTGAAGCTTCCACAGTTGGCCGTGGTGTACTGCAGATTTCCATTGTTCCAGTCAATCGTGGTTGCAGCACCCGCATTGTAAACCTTGGATAGGACTTGTCCTTGCACTTCGATGGTAGCGTTAGTGGTCGAAGTTGTGTTGGCGATCATTCGGTCTGCGACCACGTTGCCTGTAGCTGTGATGTTGCCAGAAGCAGTAACGTTACCGCCACTGACGGCCAATTGATTGGTTCCAACAGTTAAACCATTTGCCGGCAAATTCAAAGTCCCAGTCATGGTGTCACCAGCTTTATTTACTGGCGTATAACCCAAACCTGTTGTCACGTCAGAGCTTGAAAGGTTGACGTTACCTACCACGCGACCTTTGCTGTCGACAGTTACTTTTGCATAGGAACCAGCAGTCACTGTGTCAGGAAGACTGACCACGCCGGCCGCGACGGAAAGGCCCGCGCCGACTTGCAATACACCTTGCACTGTTGTTGATCCCACCGGGAAATCCGTGCAGGCAAAAGCGTCGGTAGTCGAAGACCAAGATAGATACTGATTCGCAAGGCAGCTTGTCGTGGGCCATGGGCTGAGTGCTGTGTTATTTATTAGATCCGTATAGCGAAGCTTCGTAATTTCCCAGGTCGTGGTTGAGTTATTCCAACGCAAACCCTGGCCTGTGATAGTGCCGGAGCCAATGGCGATATTCGGAGTGTTGTAAGTTCCGTACTTCACCAGAGGAGAGATTGCAGTCAATCCCACCATAACATTGTCTGATAGAACAGAATCCAGAATACGACCGCCCGAATCCAACTGCACCAGATTTCCCGGAGCAGTACCAGCATCCAGTGTCGCCGAGTTGCCCAACCCTAAGTTGTCGCGGGCATCTGCGGGGCTTGCGATATCCGAAAGATTGCTGTTTGGATCCAGCGGGATCAAAGTAAATGCTTCCCAGGAAGCTCCAGTCCAACGGTATGTTTGGTTCGCGCTGAGTGTTGGCAGCGGTGCTTCGTTCAATTGATTTGGCTTTTCGTAGCGATCATAGGTGCCGGCTAGCAAATGCAGGAACTTATTGTAATCATCACTATCCATTTCATTGGTGGTCACATCAGGAGAAAAACGCAAAAGCTGTCGGGGCTCGTAACCGCCGACTTGCATGGATTCAACGGTGTAAGGAACATAAGACAGGTTTTGATATTCAAGGGTCTGCACACCCATACCGTCGTTGAAGGAAATAACTAGCCTACGATTTCCACCAGGTGTTGGAGTGAATGTTTTTGAAGAAATGATGGATACATGTGTGACCGGGTCGATCTCCTCACAAAATGGAAATGGCCCCAGGACTGCCGGGCGATTGGAGAAAATTTCTGAAAACGCCACGCCACCGTCGATGCCGGGATCTGATCTAACACCAGAGCCGATATCGATGTTGAACACACCCTTGGAGTTGACCATGTTCAGAGTGTGCATCTCTTCGTAAAGCAGACAGTTTTCAATACCGGAGGAACGAATTTGCACTTTCAACATTACGCTGGGTGAATTCACGGGCTTGCCATCAGGTCGGATGATGCGACCCTGATAGCTCATGCTGTTTACTCCAGCAAATGCTGAAGGAGTTCCTGCGATCAACGCAGAAAATAAAAGTGCAAGCCTCCAAAGAAAGTTCATGACTCGAGCTTTCATGGTGTCGCCGCCGGCAAAGAGTGGGAGGTGTGGAAATCCAATACGAACTGATCTTCAAATAAAGTTCCTTGAAAGCTGGTCATGACCGTATAGCCGGAAACTGTACGTGTTGCGATACGATCGTTAAGCATGCTGATGGAAACCTGACCGGTGTATCCGTCTTCTGTAATGACATTTTGATTGCTTAAAGGGGTCATGCCCAAGGCTGTTGGGAAGCGACTGTTGTCACCACGAATAGTCACGTCCATTGAGCATCCTGTCAGTGTGGATGCCAAAAGAAGTGCTATGAAAAGTGTCTCAAACAAAGACGTTCCAGTTGTTTCCATTTTCATATTAACTAAATCGGAATAAAGTTACGGGACCTTAAGTTCTGGCCTCCTTTTTGGAAACACCAAATGGAATAATGACGATATGAGTGGTTACAAAAGCAAAATTATCATCGCAATTTGTATTTCAATTTCAATCGCGACCATGGTCTATCTGATTTCGAAGAACTATCATTTGTTCGTTTCAGAGGTTGTGAGTCCCTCTCAGGGACCCTCTTGGAACTGGTGTCCCTTGGATGTTGTTGAAATCAGAAATTTAGAGGAAGGATCCTTGACCGCGGAGCCGAAGGATCTTGCTTTGCTGTGTGATGTGGTGATGGACGAAGAATCAACGGGCCAGCTTGTCGGGATGAAATTTAAGCCTCTCTTAATGGCTCGGGGTAAGTCCGCATCCAGCAGTATATTGGAAGCGGCTGAGGATAAAGATCACTTCCGTGTTGATGGTCAGGTCTTCAAGTCGCGTCGATTGCAGGCAGTTTTGGTCAGAACAAATTTTAAAAAGCCATAATTCCCACAATGAAGGACAGACTGTAGGCAGCGCTATGTCCGTCCACATTGCGATCTGAAATTATCACGGGAACCTCGCCGGCCATGCCGATTTCAGTTTGCTGTTTAAGTTCATGATAGGCGAAGGTGATTTCCGTAAACCACACCTGTCCTTTGGTGGTCATATGTAAAGTGCCCAATGCGCCTCCCACCAGCGGGCCGTCCCATTGAATGCGATCCACATTGCCATTGTCGACTTTGCTATGATCGCCATTTAAAAACATCACTGTCGGTGCGCGACCAATGAACAAGCGACCGTAAGGCTGACCCAGTTGATATTGCGTCAAACTTGGCAGTGGGGTGCGCACGCCAACAGTGAAAAGGGTGTCCCACAGCAGGTGATTGCCCACTCGGTTGAAGCCGACGGCGGACCCAATTTCAATTGCCCAATTTTCATTCAAAAAATATGTGACGTCGGTCTTAAAACTCAGACCTAATCCGCCATCATAGGTACCTTCCTGATCAGTGAAGAGGGAGGAGTTTGCACCAATGCCCGCAAATAAATGCATGCCTTCCGTCCAATTGTAAGGAAAGAATTCTTGCGCCTGCGTGCTTAGGCTGGTCAGAAGTATGATTACAGTCACAAGGAGTGTTTTCTTCATAATCAAAACCCCCACGAAACCATCATGCCGACACTGTCGTTGTTGATCAGTGGCATGGAGGTCATCTTGCTATCGTGGCTTTTCAATAATTCAAAAGGATTCAGAATATAACCGACGACGTGAGCCACGCGGGATTCTCTTTCCAAAAAGTAGCGACTGGCGCGCTCAGCTCCCATGCCCAGCAGTGTTCCGTATATAGGGGTTTGATACATATCCTGAAAGCTGGGGCGCTCGGTGAAGCTTTCAATTGCAAACTCAAAGGCCAAAGAGGAGAGAACGGTCCATTGAAAGGCTTCGACCTCGGTGTATCCCCGGGAGCGGTAAAACAAGTAGTAGTAATTTCCAGAGAGGGCGTGTTTTACGATGTTGTAGTCAAAGCTGTCTTTATCAAAATCCGGGCGCAGGGGATAACTTAGGAAGTTATCCCAGGAACCGTGTTCCTTGATGGTTTCGTGTTGGGTCAGAAGGTAAACGGTCCATTGGGCTCCATACATCATTCCAAAATTGATGGCGAGTTCACTGGCAGATCTTTGCGGAGGTGGGGGATATAGCTTTTGCTGAAGCTGTCTGAGTTCTTCCACCTCAGTGGCAATTTGGCTTTCAAGTTCCTTTTGCCGGGCTTTTAGTTCTTCAAGCTCCTGAAGGTGCTGCGGAAGTTGTGATGCGACCAAAGGTGCCTGGGGCACCTGCGCCACGGCGATGGGCTGCGTGCTTAATGTGATTGTGAGTATAATTAGTGAAATTCCAAGTAAGTTCATAAGTCAGATACTTTCTGTATCTAACTTATCGCCTGTTTTTGATTGTATTATGAGGGGACACTAAGGGAAATCATTGTTCCATTTAAGCAACAATGATCCTGCTTAAATTCTGCGGCGGGATTTCGAAGCCAATAGCTTCTTAACGAAGCCGTCATCGTCTTCGTCGAAAATATCCCCGATGATTTCTTCGAAGATATTTTCCATCGTCACTAGACCTACGATATTGGCACGCTCATAGATGATGGCCATATGGGATTTTTGCTGCTGCATTTGCATTAGAATGCGGAACAGCGGCTCGAAGGCCTTGAATTTCAAGACGGGACGGATCAGTGTCTGCCAATTCACGTTCTTGTATTTAAGGGCCGTGAAAAATTCCTTGGAGTTGATCAGGCCCACGATCTCGCCGTCTTGCATGACCGGAATACGTGTGTGTCCAGAGTTGACGATGATCGTCTCAACGTCTTCGATGGCATCATCTTTACGAACAAAGACCACCTCTTCCCAGGGAACCATAATGTCCCGGGCCAGCATCTTGTCTGCGCTGACCAGGTTCATCACGTATTGTTTGGTGTGATGGGGGAGGTCTTCAATTTCAATTTCCTGATCAGTGGTGCTGTGGGTGTGAGAGTGCCCAAATATTTTCAAAATCCAGTGTGTGGATTTTTCCAGCACATAGACAAATGGCGAAAGAAACTTTTCACTCGCCGACAATCCACGTGCACTCCATAAAGCAATGCCTAGTGAGTTTCGCAGCGCTAGGGTCTTTGGAACCAGCTCTCCGATGACCACGCTTAAATAAGTGATTGGCAAGACTACCGAAGCAATGGCAAGGGCGTCAGCGGTGTTCGGAGATACTTTGAACAAATCGATGTAAATCGGCGAAAGAGCTTCCTCGGCTCCAGCACCACCCACTGCGGCCGCGATGGCGCCTACGACCGTGATACCGATTTGAATGACGGACAGGGTGCGCTCGGGATTCGCTTTAAGTTTTAAAAGGATTCTTGCGCGACCGTCTTTACTGGCAATCTTTTGCAGCTGCACTTTTCGTACAGTTACAAAAGCCATTTCGGCTCCAGACAGCAACATGTTCACAAATAGACAAAGAAGTACGACTATCAACTCAGCCATTTAGACCTTCAAGGTTAAAGATCAAAACGGTATTCATCAGGGGCATGGGTAAGGGATCAGGATTCATAGATGTTGAATCTACCAAAAAACGAACCCGATTCAAAGATTAAACCGGGTTTAGATTGTTGGATTTCTGTTAGTTAAATAGATCGGAGTATGAAGTTGAACGAGCGCATCATGGAACTGAACGCCTGACGCTTATTTATGAAGCCCAGATAAGAAAAGTTTCTAACTAATGGTAAGTCCAACTCTTCCTCGCTGTGCCCAGTGTAAATAACTACCGGGATCGTCTTTTTGATTTTGTTAACTTTCTTTTCAGTTAACAAGCGGTCCATCAATAAAAGAGTGTCGCGTCCACCCATTTGCGGCATTTGCCAATCCAAAACCACAAGGTCATAGGGTTTGCTTGCAAGCAGAGGGATGGCATCCTGTCCGTCAAACGCCATTGTGACGTCGCATTTGTAGTGATCCAAAATATGGGACATCAGCTTTACGGAATCCAGGCTGTCATCGATCACAAGCACGCGGGGAATGCGTTGTTTTTCTAAAGCTGTTGAAGAAGTGGTATCTAACACCATAAAAGATCTCCTGTATAAGTCTTACTTTCTCCATTTGAACCGAAGTAAAACTGAGAATCTTCTAAAAGAAGGTGTCTGACGGGATCTTAATAAAACGGCTGTCGAAATACAGAGAGAGCTCTGGTTTCGACAGCCTTAAGGCTTAAGAAGCGAGTTTGAAATGCTGAGTTATTACGCAAGTTCTTTGCGAGTTTGCTCGGAAACCACAGTTTCGCGAACCACCACCACTTTGATTTGTCCTGGGTAATTACACTCTTCCTCGATGCGAGCTGCAATTTTTTTAGACAAATCCAGTGCGTGCAAATCGTCAATTTTTTTACCGTTCACAAGGACGCGACATTCGCGTCCGCCACTGAGTACAAAACAATCTGTCACACCAGGGAAGCTGCGAGCAATATCCTGAAGCTCAGAAACTTTTTGGTTGTAAGACTCAATGGTTGAGCGACGTGCCCCTGGGCGTGCGCCAGAAACAGCATCGGCGGCGATAACCAGAAAGGCATGATCGGTGGATGGTTGTTCGTCAAAGTGATGGGCCTTAACCGCATGAACAATGTCCGGGGCTTCGCCACGGGCCGCGATAAAGTCAGCGCCGATCACGGCATGTCCACCTTCTTGAACGTGGTCCATGGATTTACCGATATCGTGAAGCATGCCCACGCGGCGCGCTTTTTTGATGTCAATACCAAGTTCCGCAGCCATAAGGCCGGCAAGCCAACCCACTTCTCCGCAGTGGAAGTATTGGTTTTGCGTGAAGGAATAGCGATAGCGCAAAGATCCCATCATCTGGCGGATTTCCGCATTCAGACCTTCAAGCTTAAGCTCTTTAGCCAAAGAGTCGCCATCATGTTTGATGTTTTTGAAAAGTTCTTTCTTCTGGTTCTCAGCAATTTTTTTGATGAAATCCGGAGTGATGCTTTTCTTTTCTTTAAAGATTCTTTCAAGCGTTCTACGAGTCAGTTCACGGCGAACAGGATCGAAGCCGGCAACGCCGACCATTTCCATGCCTTCTTCCACGATAATGTCGCAACCGCAGCTGTCCTGGACGGCTTTGATGTTGGCGCCCGCAGGATCCACAAAAAGTTTGCGAACGTGGGCGTCAGGGAAGTTCACAGCGCCAATGCCGCGCTCTGCGCAGTAGGGACGGGCAAAGCGATCAATGACCAGTGCCAGAACTTTCTTGGCGCGGGTTTCAGCGTGTTCTTTCGCGTCTTCCTCGTGCTCTTGAGCCATGCGAGCGGCGCGACGAACAGCCTCCTCTTCCATGGAGGTCTTCAGTTGATTTTTGAAGTCCTCTGCAGAGGTTCCAAGTTTCGCAGTCAGTTTCTGAACAAATTCCTGGTTCAGCACTTTTTGCGAGTCTTTGATTTTTCCAAGTTCAGCTTCCTGACCGCGCAGGACTTGCTCCTGTGCCTTTACGTCAGTTTCGCGCTCTTGCAATTTCTTTTTTTCTTCCTGAACGATGGAATCCGCTTTGGCTTTCTTTTCGTTTGCGACCTCTTGCAAATCTTCAATGCGACCTTCGGACTTGAGCATGTCAGGTTCCACTTTGGTCCACATTTCCATTTCGATTTCCTGAATGCGCTCTTTTTGCTCAAGCTCTTTCAGCTCGATCGTTTCCTTCGCTTCATCGACGATTTCCTGGGCTTCTTCACGAGCCAGACGAAGCGTGCGTGCAACATTCAGTTTGTGCAAGGCCCAACCCAAAACACCACCGGCGATAATTCCAACGAGGGCTGTAGCAATCAATGCAGTCATAAATACTCCTAACCCTCTAAGTTTACTGTTCAATGTAAAATAACGCAAATTTTCATAGGGTTTACTTCGTGTGTTATTCGATCTAGACTGACGCGCAGGGAGGCAAATTATGGGGCAAATGGAGACGAAAACACGTTGGACGGGTGGTCTGGGATTTGAGGCCGAGTCACGTGGATTGAAATTCATGATGGATTCACGGGCTGAGGCTGGTGGACAAAATCTGGGTCCGACTCCCAAAGAGGCTCTGTTGGCGTCAATTTGTGCATGCTCGGGCATGGATGTGGTTTCAATTCTGAAAAAAATGCGTCTGGATCTGCAATCCTGTGATGTCGACGCGCAAACCGAGACCACAGACTCTCATCCGGCGATTTTTACACTGGTTCGTGCGCAATATATGATCAAAGGCTCCAACATCAAACCAGAGCAGGTCATCAAGGCCGTTAATTTGTCCATGACCAAGTATTGTGGTGTGACGGCCATGGTTTGTCCGACCTCGCCGGTGCAATATGAAATCTTTTTGAATGGCGAAAAGATCCACGATGGCAAAGCTGACTTCACTGAGGCGCTAAAGGAAAATAAATAATGCTTATTGATGTCGCGCAATTTTACCATGAATTTGACTTCACCTATGCGCGCTCGCGCGGGCCGGGTGGTCAGAATGTCAATCGCACCAATTCGGCGGCGATTTTGCGGTGGAATTTGCGCGATACCCAAGTGTTACCCGATAACATCAAGGAAAGATTGTTGGCAAAGCTTGCGACTCAGCTGACCGATGACGGTGATATTCTGATTCGCAGTGAGGAATTTCGCGATCAGGATCAGAATCGCTCCGCTTGTCTTAAAAAGTTGCAGGCTTTGTTGCAAAAGGCGTTGTTCGTTCCTAAAAAACGCATTGCCACCAAGCCCTCGCGCAGTTCTGTTCGCAAAAGGCTGGATTCAAAGAAGCGAAATTCAGAAGTCAAAGCGGGACGCAAAAAGGTATCGACCTAGAAACTGTGCAGCTCAGCACGGTCCTTTTTGTTGACCTATTTTAAAAACCGCCGATAATTTGTCTTATATGGCAGCAGTAAGCAGAATTCTTAAAAGTCTTATTTTTATTATAGTTATCGTTGGTGTCCTTTGGATTCTGATGGCGAACTACAGTGTTATTTTCTCCAAGACCGTCAATGGCGAAGTTTTGAACGTTGAACGCGTTGAGCTTCCAGTGGCATTGATCGCCCGTTCCGGTGGTGAATTGAATGAAAAAGTTTTTTCGTTCGCTATCAGTATTAAGGACACCAAAACCGGGGAGATCTTTGCAGCGACGTCTGAAGATCGCCAATGGGCGATTGTTCAAACGGGTCAATGCGCAGAGGCGGTTTATCTTCCGTATCCACCTTGGGAGCTAAAGAAGCGCGGCACTTATTTTGGTGCTCGCCTGGTTCGTTTGTCGGAATGTCCAAAATAGATATTTAGGATCTTTATGCATGAAATACTTCTTCTCGTAACTGCCATCGGAGCCGGGTTCTTAGGGGCTCTGCTGGGTTTGGGGGGAGGTATTATCATCGTGCCTGTTCTCACCCTTGTTTATCACATCGATATTCGCTACGCGATTGCCGCGAGTCTGATTTCCATCGTGGCAACCTCCTCGGGGGCCGCTGCCAGCTATTTGAAAGATTCACTGACCAATTTACGTTTGGCAGTTTTTTTGGAAATCGGCACGGTCAGCGGTGCGATTGTCGGCTTTTTGATTTCGTCTTATATCAAAGCACAGTTTTTGTTTTTGTTGTTTGGTACTTTCCTGTTGTTCTCGGCACTCATGATGCTTAGAAAGCGCCATGAGCATTACTCGGCAAAAAATCATCCTTGGGCTGACAGTCTGAAACTGGATGGTGGATTTCCGGAAGGGAATGAATGGAGAACCTACAAAGTTGAGATGGTGCCCTTGGGCTTATTTGCCATGTTTGGTGCAGGTGTCTTGTCAGCATTGCTGGGAATCGGCAGTGGAATCTTTAAGGTATTGGCCATGGATGGAGCGATGAAGCTTCCGATTAAGGTTTCCTCTGCGACTTCCAATTTTATGATCGGTGTTACAGCGGCGGCCAGTGCGGGGGCGTTTTTATTAAAAGGGGATGTGCGCCCCGAGATCGCAGCACCCGTAGCTGTGGGGATTATCATAGGCTCCATGGCCGGTGCTAAAGCCATGGTTCGAATGCCTGCGGCGATCATTCGTAAAATCTTCGTGGTCGTCTTGTCGATCGTTTCTGTGCAAATGATTATGAAAGGGTTGAAGTGATGCAAGCTCAGTCACAACAAGATCAAATCCTTCATGATCTGGAATTAAGAATCAGCAAAATGCTTCGCAGTGGTGTCTATGTTTCCGGTATGCTTATGACCGTTGGTTGGTTGTGGGGCTGGTTTAAAAACGGCGACACCTTGGGGAGTTTTACAAAGTATGAATCGCGCTCGCTGTATGAAACTCTGAACTGGGCGGTGATCACTCATGATCAGCCGCTGATTATTGGTTTCGCAGGCCTGGCGGTTTTGGTGTCGTTGCCGATTATTCGCGTTTTTCTGACGGGTGTTCTTTTCATCAAACAAAAGGATTACATACTGGCGGTGATGGCATTTGCTGTGTTCGTCTGTTTGATTGCTTCGTTCTTTCTGGGGATTGAGCTTTAAAAACAGGAAACCCCCGGTTGCGAAAGTTCTTCCTTTGGTGAACTTGAATCGGGGGTCTATGGGATCAGCCGGTCGAATAAGCTGTTCAGAGGGAATGAGAACTTGGGATCAGTGGCTTATTCAAAAGGGCTGTCCGTCTAAGGATATTGCACACCCATTCTGCCAAAATGTCAAAATAGTCGGGAGTCAGTTAAAAGTGCTGGCCCTTCTCTGGGCTCGGGTCTTAAGATGAAAGGCATGAATACTAAAATCTTCAAATTCAATGCCTTCCTTGCAGCTTACGGTCTTTTCAAAATTCCTTTGTTGGTTTTCATCGGCCCCAAAGTTGTCGAGATGACTGATAAAAAATTCGTGATCAAAATTCCCTTGGGCTATCGCACGAAAAATCATCTGAACTCAATGTACTTTGGTGCGTTGGGTGTGGGTGCGGAGCTTTCTATCGCGGCTCCGGCAGTTCAGGTGATTGCCGAGAGTAAGCAAAAGATTGATTTTATTTTCAAAGACTTCACCGCTCAATACGGCAAACGTGCTGATGGTGATGTGCATTTTATCTGTGACGAAGTGGAAGCGGTTACTTCCTTGATTGAAGAGGCAAAAACCAATCCAGATCGCATCGAAAGAAAAATGAAAGGCTACGCGATTGTTCCAAGCAAAAGCCAAGAGCCGGTTATGACTTATGAACTGACGTTGTCCGTACGCAATCGTTCATTAAAATCATAGTTTTAGCCTTCAACAACTCCGACCAGTTAGCGGTTTAGGCAGCTGGTCAGGATTCAGATTTACTTATTCCTTCTATGTAGTGGCTTTGTAGGCATTGTGCACTCTGCAGAGAGTTTGAATGTTGCCGAAATCACTTCCTCCACCTTTGCTGAAGGCGTGAACATGGTCAAACTGCAGTTGAAATCTTGAATGGCATCTTTTTCCATCGGGATGAATATGTTCACATTGACCCTGTGACCGATGTAAAATCGCGCGCTTTACGTAGCGAGAGATGTAGCGAGAATTCTTGATGGCGAAGCTCTGCGTCGAAGATTTGCAGTGACGATCGTTGCGTGCAAAGGAGATCTTTGAAGATCGGTCTTTGCTGGTTAGATTGTTCTTGATTAGATCTTTCTTAATTGGGGTGTGAATTCCCTTTCTCTTCTCAATTTTTTCAGTGGCTGCATCTAAAGCCAGGTGCAGAAGATCATTGTAATTGGGCGAGATGTTTTCGTGAGAAATCAAAGCTTTTAGTTTTTCAAATTTAGCCAACACAGATTTTTCAACCGTAACCTGTAGCTGCGCATGGTCTTTATCCAGATATTGAATCTTATCAGTCGGTAACTCCTGAATAGGATTTATTTCAGCCAGGATCTGCTTTGCCTCTTGAGTGGTTTTACTTTTTATGGAATTTAAATACTGAGTTTTCTGCTCAATGGAAACGCTTTCTCCAGTAGCTTTTTCCTGTTTGCGAATTGAACTTTGCACCAGAGTTAAATTTGTCACGTTCACTTCGCCAGAGCATAAGGCTTCAGCTGCCTCGGGGATTGTTGAAATAATCTTCAAAGCGGAAATACGAGAGTATGCAGTTGCCTCACTATATTTAAAGCGTTTAACCAAACACTCAAATAAACTAACAAAGCCCATTTGAATATAAAGCTTCCGCTCCTGGATCTCCTGTAAATGCCAAATAAGACATTCAGCCAATTCGCGCTCCCGGCGCACCAAAAAATCAACACGTTCGATAAGTTGATGGTCGGTCATTGATTTTACATTGGTAGAGTTCATGAGCGGTCTCCTTTTTTGGGAGACAATAACATGGGTTTTTGTGTGTTGATTTTTCGCTCGAGAATTCCAATTAAGAGCAAGTAAATTGAAAGGAAGGGGCGGCCTCACGAGAGTGATTTAAGAGTTTCTGGTGAGGCTTTTGTGTGTCTGTAGGTGGGATGGTAAACAGTTGCAAAGGCCGATCACAATCGAAAGAAGTCGCTCGAAATACCCGTCAAATTATTTCTCATTACATTTGAAACAGCAACGCAAAGCTTCGCGATCAAGAGTGATCAATCAGGCAATCAGCCACCCACCCTTACTCAACGCCCAAGTGATTCAATTTCTTAACGCTAGTTTCGTATTCTGAAATCAGTTTCGCATAGATCTCTCGCACAGTCAGAATTTCATCGACCAAGCCCACGGATTGACCTGCAGTCCACACGGTTTTCCAGGTAGGCTTCACCGCAGCTTCTTCCAGAGATTTCATGCCCATCAGATGAATCAATGGCACCATGTACTTCTTGGTAAGTTTGTGGTCTTTCAAAACTTTCATCGCCCAAGGTAAGTCCGTACCCAATTTTTGCACATAGGGAGTGTTGATCACGGCGGCAGGTGTGCCCGACACGCGCGTGGTCATCACGATGTCTTCCGGTGTTGATTGGACGATGGCGTCTTTGTAGGTTTGATCGACATTGGCTTCTTTGGAAGCGATAAAGCGAGTTCCCACGCTGACACCGTCTGCGCCCAAGGCCAGGCAAGCTGCGATCATGGAGCCATGGGAAATACCACCAGCTGCAACAATCGGAATCTGCAGGCGGGTTTTCAGCCAAGGAATCAAAACCAACGGAGAGATGGGGCCCGCATGTCCACCGGCACCAGCGCCGACACCAATCACGCCATCGGCTCCCAGGTCTTCGCACTTCAGCGCGTGTTCAAGGTTTGTGACGTCACAGAAAACCTTAGCACCGTTTTTGTGCGCCTCTTCGATGACCTTTTTTGGGCTTCCCAAAGAGGTGATGAACAGATTTACGCCGTGATCAAGAGCGATCTTCAAATCATCATTTTGGCGGGTGTTGGATTTGTTCACGATGATATTGATGCCGATCGGCCTCTTGGTTTTTTCGCGCATTTCCTTCAGTGCCGCCGCGTAGTTTTCCAAAGGGCGGTAGTTCAGGGCCGGAAATGTACCGATGCCGCCGGCTTCGCTGGCTTGCGAGACGATGTCAGCGTTGCTGACCAAAAACATGGGGGCTGCGATAATCGGGTAGTCGATGCCCATCATTTCAGTGAATGGTGTTTTGATCTGTTTAAGCATGTGGTGTGACCTCGGTGTGATGAGAGTGATATATCCCTTTAGATCCTGAAGAAAGAAAGCTGACAACGCAAGCAATGGCGCAAAAAACTGCGCCTTGGGTGCCAAAGAGTTCCATAGCCATGATCGTGCACGCCAGCGGAGTCAGGGCGGCGCCGGCAAAAACCGCCACGAATCCCATTCCGCTAAGCAGTGACAGAGGCAGAGGAAGTATCCAGGCAAGAGCATTTCCCAGTGTGGCGCCTATAAAAAACAAAGGCGTGACTTCTCCGCCCTTAAAGCCCGATCCGAGTGTGACGACGGTAAAAAGTATTTTTAAAGCGAAATCATAGGGGGCCACGTGTTTTTGAAAGGCTTCAACAATCACGGGAATTCCAAGTCCCAGGTAGCGGTCTGTTTGCATGAGTGTCGCCAGAACGATTATCAGGATGCCGCCGACAAAAGTGCGAACCAGCGGATTGGATATTCCATTTTTAAAAAGTCGAACCATGTGATGCAGGCTTTTTGTGAAAAAGCGTGCGCACAAGCCAAAAGCAATTCCGGCTAAAATGGCATAACCGATATTCATCATTGTCAGGGGCGCCACTTCAGAAACTTTGTAAACAGTGTGGTGGATGCCCCACAGAGAGCAGATTCGGTCCGCGATGATTGCGGAAGCGAAGCAGGGCAGAATCCCGCGGTAACGTACTTTTCGCAAAGACAGCACTTCAAGTCCGAAGACGGCACCGGCCAGGGGTGTTCCAAAAACCGAGGCAAAGCCCGCGGAGATCCCGGCCATGAGCAGTAGCTTTCTTTCAGAGTTATCAAACTTTAGAAAGTGATTCAGTTGGTCCGAGATCGAAGCACCCATCTGTACCGCTGTACCCTCGCGACCGGCAGAGCCTCCAAAGAGGTGAGTGACCAGGGTTCCGAACAAGACCAGCGGCGCCATTCTAAGGGGTACGACCTGCTTGGGATTGTGAATTTCATCAAGTATCAGATTGTTGCCAGCTTCGGTGCCTTTGCCATGGCGATGGTAAAGCCAGGCAATAAGCATCCCTGCGACGGGCAGCAGAAACAAAAGCCAAGGGTGATCAATTCGAGTTTGAGTTACAAGATCCAGGGCGGCCAAGAAGGCTGCGGTAGCTGATCCTGCCAGCAGACCGACAATGAGGGAGATGGCGGACCATCGCAGTGTGAATCTGAGCAAAAAAAATCCTCCTCGATACCAATCAGCATACGAGGAGGATTGTGAAGGGCAAGAACTTTTTCTTCCCTATTATGGTTTCAAATAACGACTGATCAAAGTGTAAACTTCTTTTTTGATCTCGGTTTCTCTTTCAGGTGCTTGTGAGCCCAAAAGACTTAGCTGTAGGATATTGTTGAAACTGCTCACGATGAACAGGGCGATCATTTCGCGATCACGGCCTGGAATTTGAGGCAGATGTTTCAATACCGCTTTTTGATAGTGTTCAAAGAACACACGGCGAGTTTCCCAGTAATCCAGCATGCCCTGAACGCCTTGCAAAGCTGTTCTCAGCGGACGATTGTCGTGAAAGCGCGTGAATCCAATATCAATAAAAGCGTGGATTTTTGAATCCAGATCCGTCGACGTCAGTTTGGCAAGATCCTCTTCAATAATAACCAGGTCTTTTTGCAGAAGATCATCGATCACTGCCGCGACAATGGCTTCCTTGTTCGCAAAAAACTGATAAAGAGAACCAATACTCACACCGGCCATCTCTGCAATCTTATCGGTTGTGATTGCATGATAGGGTTCTTGCACCAACAGTCTGGCGCAGGATTCAACAATACTTGCCACAGTTTCTTTCGAGCGTTTTTGCACCGGAATTTTCAGCATATATTTTTTGTCCGGATTGTTGTGGCTGATAGGACTTGCACCCATGTTTTCCTCCTTGTTGAGGTTTATTAATTAATCTCAGGTTCATATTCGGTCATGACCCTCGGATATTCAATACCAGTTGGTTAAGTATTAATAAGCGATACCTAGGATTTACTCCGGGGTACATGTGAGAAATTTTTCCGAACCATTGTCTTACTCTGATACTAGACCTAAAAGCTTCTTGTTTATTACTTGGTCGCAATAAAACCATCCAAAAACGATCTTTTTACGAGTTTTTCACGGAAAATTTGGCCAATTTATTCACGAATTCCATGAGTTTCCATGGGATTAATTTAGGAGCCTTCTTACATTTCTGTAATCAAGAGTGTTTGATGCATTCACGAGCATCGTGAGAACACGCGTGTTCACCATGCTGAGTCATTAGGCAAATGGCCTAGCGGCTCACATTTACAAAATTCAAGAAAATATGATCGGCGTCATCCTAGGTATTAGAGAGTTGGTAGGATAATATAAGCAGTTCAGGAGGAGGTCTTTCCATGAACGGGAAATTAAAACTCAGCGTCTGTGTTCGTGATCACCAAAATCAGGTTTTGGAGCAAAACGAAAATTCCAAAGAAACTTGTGGCGATAGAGTTGGCAGTGTTTGCCACAACTCCACGTGTTCGGATTTGTGCAAGCAAGTTACGGAAATGGCGCCGCTTCAGGACGGTATGAGTGTTTTTAAAAACCAGAATATCGACGATCATTATGTTGATGTGATGATGGTTAAAAACGGACAGAACGTAACTACAGTCCTGCATCAACTGACTGATGATAATACGAAAGCAGTCAAACATGCTGAATATCTGGTGGGACGCGGACTGACTCCCAGTGAAGTGCGCATCATTCAAATGGTGGCGAGCGGTCAGACCAATCAGGAGATTGCAAAGCAGCTGTTTATCTCCAAAGCGACTCTTAAGACTCATCTCAACAATGCCTACAAGAAATTACCTGCAGGCATGCGTCCTCAATCAGGTCGTGTCAGCTAAGGTGCTGGCGTGTCGGTAAAACGATCCTCAGGGTGATCGTAGAAGTGTCTGGTGATGACATACACCGGGCACTCGGCCTTGCGGATCACGTTTCTGGTAAAGCTTCCCAATAGGGCAGAACTCATCGGCCCACTCTGCGCTTCCATCACAATCATTCCGGAATTTAACTGGGAGACGGCTTCAAGGATCGCCTCGTCAACAGACTTATAAGAGCTGTCGATTTGATATTGGGCTGTGACGCCCTCTTTCTGTGCCCAGGTGATCCAGTGGTGAGCTCTTTGCGATTGATACTCCACCTGTTGCTCGACGATTTGTTCCAGCGTCAGCATCTTGCCCTTGAAATTATAAATCTTAGGGCGAGTGTCCATCTCGAAAAGACTCTCGATGGGGCGGGCAATACAGTGAAACAAAGTCACTTCGGCGTTCAGCATTTTTGCCAGATTAAGGACGTGGCGGAAATTCTCTTTTGAGTGATCTCCAAATTCAGTTGGAAACAAAATACTTGAAACTGGTTTGCCAGTCGCGTGGGTTCCGACCACCATCACCGGGACGGCGGATTCCAGGAGCAGGCTTTCGGCAAAACTTCCCAGTAAGAATCTTTGAAAGCCCTGGCGGCCGTGATTGCCGACAACAATCATCTCGGCGTGGATTCGTTCTGCAAAATGAGTCAGGGTTTCGGCGGCTCCGGCATGGGACTGGGAGGCGTGTGGGATCACTTTGGGTTCCAAGAGGAACGGCAGATCATAGTCCTCAAGAACCTCTTTAAACAAAGCCTCGGCGGTTCTGGAGTGATCAGTCACCCAAGTGGGCACTTCATAGCTGGGCAGGACGATTTCGTTTTCACGAAGCAAATAAACCGGAAGAATGTCAGCTCCGGTGTTTTCATGCAAACGAGTGAGGTAGGTCGCCATTTTCTGATTGAGTTCTTTGTTGTCTTCAAAGGCATCCATGGCCCAGATAATCGTCATTGCGTCCCTCCTGGAAGCTTAAAACTCGTGCTTTCTTATTATTGCGCACGATAAGCACCGGGGACGGCAAGACCTGCCAAGGTGGTTGTGTGAGGATACAAAAAAGGCCCACCAGAGGTGAGCCTTTAAAGCTTTTAGTTTGTCGCCGGGTCGCCCGTGTTGATTGACGTGCCCTGTTCTTTGGCAGCTTCCTGCTCTTTTTTCAGGATGTACTTCTTGGTTGCTTCAGGAAGTTCGTTCCACATACGCAGGGACAGGAACAAGCCCATGAACGCGAATGGCAGAAGGAACAATGGCCAGTAGTGCCAGCTTTTCACCGACAAGTAACCGATTGCCAAGGACTGGATACCTGAACCCAGGTAAACGCAACCATCGACGATACCAGACGCCGTGGCAGTCATTTTTTTACCGCCGAAGTCAGCAGCAGCTGTTCCAGACATCAAGGAGTGAACCCCGATAACGGCAAGTGTGATTAGAACTGCCACACCACCCACGATGTTTGGTTCTTTGGTCAGGAACACAGACATAAGAATCAAAAGTACGATCATCAAGGCATTGTTGATTGCAGCCGGAGGGCCACGACGGGAGTTGAAGACACGGTCCGACAGCATGCCGGCCATGAAGCCACCCAGGATACCAGTCAAACACAGTAGCAAGCCCCAGTTTTTGATAAAGAATTGGGAGCCGTTGTAGAAAGACTCATCGATGCCTTTCATTTCGTGCGCGAAGACCAGATACCACTGCATGATACCGTTACGCAGAACGCCGGAAGTGAAATCCACCAATGCGATCGTGTACATGATCGGGCTGGAGAATACTTTTTTAAGAACCACAGACATTGTGATCTTAAGGTTTTCATCGTCACCGGAAGAAGCATCTGCTGTATCGAAATCACCGAAGTTTGCTTCTTTAGGAGAGTCCTTCAAAAGAACCATGTCAATCAAGGCCCAGCAGATCAAAAGGAACGCTGGAATCGTAAATACCAACCAAGTCGCATTCGTCACACCTGTGTCGATGGCGAAGATGTGCTGGATGAATCTTTGGAAAGCGGTCATCTGACCTTCGATATGAAGTTTGGAAGCTTCAACGATGGCTTGACCCCAGTCGAATGCAAAGTAAACACCGAAAGAAATCAAAGTACCAAAGATCGCACCGAAAACGCCGCGTTCACGAACGTGGAACCAGTACGCTTTGACTTTGATGATGGAAACCGCACCGTAGGATTGGAAGAACATGTTCAGGGCAAACAGGATGGAGAAAGCCACCACCATATTTGTTTTCAAACGACCCATTAGGTAAAGATAAGTCGCTCCACCCATTAGTAAGTTCATCAACGAAGAACCCAGGGTTGCGATGATGATCCCTTTTTTACCGCCGATTTTATCGACGATCGGACCGTTGATCAGGAAAGAAAGACCGTAAGTGATGGTGCCGGCAGCGAAGATGATACCGAATTGTTCCTTGGTCATCATGTCGCCCAAGGCGTTTTTGGAAACGTTCAGATTGTAACGTCCCATGTAAAGGAATGCGTAGGACATGCCCAGCGGAAACCAGTTAATAAAACGACGGATCATAAACTTACGAGAGTGACCCAACGGATTGTTGCTGAAGTAAAGGATGATTACCGCAGCAAGACACAGTCCCACTAGAAACAAAGCCATGGAAGCCTCCAAAATTTTATTTGCGGTGAGAACGTAAGCGATAAAAAAGGAATTTGCAATCGGGGGAGTGCGCTTATTCCCTTCACAATCTTTAGGATTTGGTCAATTTCACTCTCAGATGGCTATAAATTCAGCGCATCACGATATTCATAGAGAGCCTAGAGTTCACATTTGGAATTTTACCTGCAGATTTTACAGTCACCGCAGACGAGAATTCATCAAAAAGGCTCAAATCGCACTGAATGGCTGCTGCCTTCATGTATAAGCAAATCTTATGGAAGAGACAAATATTATCGTTTTGTGCTTATAGGTCTAGGTTGATAAGTTGTGTATCAGAAGGAGACAACAAGTTTGATTCTCCTCCCTCGGAAGGTCCTTGGACCCCTCTCGAACGCAGAGAGCCCTGGTCCCACATATTTTTGCCGCTTTCGCGGCGTTCGAAGTCCCACCTTACAATCCCACCTAAAACAGCCTACCGAGGGCTTGCGCGCGTCCGCATCAAGCCTTGCCGCAGCCGGTGGTTCTGCTATTCTCAGTTGCATGTCATTTAAGTATTTCCCACTCTACGAAAAGCAAAAAGATACAACTCAATATCGCAAGATTTCCTCAGATCACGTGAGCACCCAAAAAATCGGTGACCGTGAGGTTCTGGTTGTCGCACCAGAAGCATTGGAACTGATTGCGCAGGAGGCCTTGAGCGACGTGTCGCATTTGCTGCGCTCCGCCCATCTGCAAAAGCTGGAAAATATTCTTCAGGATCCGGAAGCCTCTGCCAACGACCGCTTCGTGGCAGTGGATCTTTTGAAAAATGCGATTATCGCAGCACAAATGGAGTTTCCATCCTGTCAGGACACGGGGACAGCCATTGTTGTGGGTAAAAAAGGTGAGGGTGTTTTCACTGGATTTGATGACAAAGAGTATTTGTCCAAAGGTGTTTACAATACGTACCAAAAACGCAATCTGCGCTATTCGCAAATGGCTCCAATCACTTTCTTTGATGAGAAAAACACCGGCACCAATCTGCCTGCGCAAATTGATATCTACTCTGAAAAAGGTGATGAATATCATTTCTTATTTTTGGCAAAGGGCGGTGGCTCAGCCAATAAGTCATACTTGCATCAAAAAACCAAAGCGGTTTTGAATCCGGAAGGATTTGAAAAGTTCGTGAAGGAAGTTTTGGTGTCATTGGGGACGGCGGCGTGCCCTCCGTACCATTTGGCTTTCTGCGTGGGTGGTACTTCCGCTGAGGAAACTTTGAAAATCGTCAAGTACGCTTCTGCTGGCTATTTGGATGGATTGCCAACATCAGGTTCAGAAGGTGGACGTGCCTTCCGCGATATCGAAATGGAGAAGCAGGTTGAAAAATGGGCCCGCGAATCCGGCATCGGTGCGCAGTTTGGTGGAAAATATTTTGTGCATGATGTGCGTGTGATTCGCTTGCCTCGCCATGGTGCCAGCTGCCCGATCGGGGTGGGGGTGAGTTGTTCGGCGGATCGCAATATTCGCGGCAAAATCACCAAGGAAGGTATCTTCCTTGAGCAATTGGAACTTCATCCAGAGCAATACCTGCCAAATCATCTGCAAGACACAGCAGCGGAAGCGATCAGCATTGATTTGAATCAGCCGATTGAGGAAACATTGAAAATTCTTTCTTCATTGAAAGTGGCGACTCGTGTGATGCTGAATGGTCCGATGATCGTGGCGCGCGATATTGCGCATTCCAAGCTTAAAGAAAAAGTGGATCGCGGTGAAGGTGTGCCGGATTACTTTAAGCAGTACGCGGTTTATTACGCTGGTCCTGCGAAGACTCCAAAGGGTTATGCTTCCGGTTCATTTGGTCCAACAACGTCCGAACGCATGGATCCTTACGTGGATACATTCCAAAGTCTGCGTGGTTCAATGATCATGCTGGGTAAGGGCAATCGCTCGCAGCAGGTCACAGATGCTTGTAAAAAGCACGGTGGCTTCTATCTGGGATCTATTGGTGGGCCTGCAGCACGCTTGGGCAAGGAGTGCATCACGAAAGTGGAAGTGCTGGATTTCCCAGAGTTGGGGATGGAGTCTGTCTGGAAGATCGAAGTCAAAGATTTCCCGGCCTTCATTATCGTCGATGACAAGGGGAATGACTTCTTTAAATCCTTCCTAAGAAAAGTCTAAAGGTCGAAGGTATAGACACACATTTTCCATAAAAATAAAAAAAGGCAGGATTTGATGTCCTGCCTTTTTTATTACGTGTCGTTGCTGAAGAACGTTGAACCGTTGTGTTTTAGTTGTTTCAGCAGTAACGGGATTGCACCATAGGCGAGATTCATGATGACGGGGCCGAATAGTAAGCCTGGAATTCCGAACATTATGACGGCACCGATCACGCAAGTGAAGCCTACCAGGGGATTGATTTTTTGTTCGCCCATATTGCCGGCTAAAATTGGTTTTAGGATGTTGTCGATTGTCCCAGCCAGGGTTGCGACTATCGCCATACCGATAGCAGGGCCGATACGGTCGCCAAAAAACGCCAGGATGGCCAATAGGAATCCGACAGGGGCTGCGCCGATGATTGGAATGAAAGAGACCACAAAGGTCACCGTGACGACCAACCAGAAATCACCCTCACCAAAAATCAGTCCACCAATACCAATTAAGAATGCCTGAATCACACCGATCACAAATGTTGAAAACAACGTCACCGCGCAGGCTTCCTTGGCTACTTTAATCAGATCTTCTGTGAGCTTATCATCAACCAGGCTGTAGCGAATGACGAATTCCTTGATCGGTGCGGCTTTTAGTAAAAGTGCATACAGGAATAATACGAAAACAAAAAAGTTAAATAAAATACCGGGAAGTTGCGTAACCAGTGCTGAAGAAAATTCCAAAGCCCAGCTGCCGACTTTTCCGAATACGGAAGTCAGCATGCCCTGTGCAGGAGTGACCAGATCATAGCCGGTCCACTCCGTGGCTTGTTTTAGAATATTTAATCCCGATGTCTGCAGATTCTTGAGCTGAGTCATGACGGGAGTCGCAGCAAAGTCCTGCGGCGAAGAAAGATGGACGCCGATACGGTAAGTTGCCAGGGTCAAAGGCAGCCATACCAAGGCAAGTCCCACAATTGTAAGTCCCGCCACTGTTAACCAGCGTGGTGCGCGGGACTTATTACAGATGCGATTTACGAAGTTGATTAAACCCATCGCAAAAATGCCAGCCAATAACAACGGCAACAAAAATGGCAGGTTGATGTAGGTGAAAAGACCTGCCATCAAAAGAAGGATTATCCACGTAATTAATTCGGATCGTTCTTTAAGTGCGTCAATCATGAAATAGATTAGACTTTGTTTTCGGGGGCGTTGCAAGAAAAGACACACGGGAAGTGGAGCCAACGATCTGGAGCCTTCCCGTGTAAGAAACGAACATTAAATTTAATTAAACTACGATAGAGGAAAGAAATTGAACTCCCAATTCCTGGGTGTTGGTTTCTTTATTCCATTTTGACCAGCGCACCTGACCTTCTAGGGAAACAAAATCACCTTCTTTGTTCTGATATGTCAAATTCACGAAGTCTTTGTGTTCATAAAATGGGGCCTGAATTTTCATGCAGGAGCCATGGATGGACAGGTTTTCAAAGCTGCCGCCCAGAATAGGCTGAAAGCCTTTGTTTTGGTCTCCCAAAGGAAGTTTTGAGGGACTTAGAAGACCCTTTGAGGTTGCGTGTTCGCGGCGATCCTGGCGGGATTCGACATTTTTGCCATCAAGATATTTGTGAATATTGCGAACAAGGTTGGTTTCCTCGGTCTTCCACATCACGATGAAGTCATTGTCGGCTTTTAAGCGAATGCGCATAGTGCTGGAAAGTTCGCTGACAATAAAAAAGATTTTAAGATTCTGCGTGTTTTTTTGCAAGTGACGGTAGAGTTCATAATGGCGAACTTCCAAAAAGGGCAGGAAGGCGACGATGATTTTCTCGGTTTCCGGATCCTGCTTCATCAGGTCGCGCAGTTCATACGGATTTTCGACGATTTCTGCTTTGAGTGTTTTGTCTTTCTTTAGTGCTGTTGGAATTGCGTGAATACCATTGATATAGATGTGTGCTTTCATCATCGAGCCCTCCCCAGAGCAGATTGTTGAAGTGAAGTAACGTTCTGTACAATGAGACAAAGCAATTTAAAGACCAGAGCCAATTGTAAAATAAGGGGAGGAGACGCGAAAAAGTTAGACAGCTGTCATGGTATTATATGACAGCCGGTGAATGCTAACAGGTTGAATATGAGCTGTAAATTAAGTGACCTTTTGCCCGTTTGCCCAAAAGCTTGCCGATTCCACCAGGCCTGAAAGCACCGAGTGGAAGTGAGCCTGGGTTTGCAGCTTCTGTTTTCCGAAGCGGTTTTCAAGTTCGCTCTGGATAAAGGGCACTTTGGCTGTTCCACCAGTAAGACAGACCAAGTCCACTTGCTCCGGAGTGAGCCCTGCGGAATCCAGGCAGCGATCCAGGCCTTCAAAGATTTTTTGGCGAGTTGTCATTGCCCAGTCGATGAATTGCAGCGCAGTGAATTGCTCCTTCAGCTCAAGTCCTGGGTAGTCGAATTCAAACTCGGTGCTATCAGAGGCGGAAAGGCCTCTTTTGGTTTTTTCAATCGCCTCAAAGAACGGAAAGATCTGCTGGTCTTCAAGCAGAATGAAGAGTCTTTCGATAGCGTCCTTGTCTTTGACTGTGAGGGAGCACTTTTTAACTTCTTTGATGAACTCATAAGTGTCACGTTCTTTAAGATGAACAATGTGCGCCGGGTGATTCAGTTTTTGCGAAACCGCCGGAGGCATGGTCAGAACATTGCTGCTCATGGGCAGACGATAGCGGGATTTTGCACCGAAATGCTCGCTTAGGCGGTGACTCATGAAAACAGAATCCAAAGCGTCGCCGGCCATGGGGCAGCCATCTATCGCCAGCACATCTTTGTTGTCAAAACCTTCGGCGCGCAGACGAATCAAAGTGAAATCCGAAGTTCCTCCGCCAAAGTCACCGATAAGCACGATTTTTTCAGAGGTGACTTGTTTGCGGTAATCGAACGCGGCGGCCAGTGGTTCCGGTACAAATTGAACTTCCTCGAAGCCGGCCATTTTTGCGGCTTTTTCCATGCGATGCAAAGCAAAGCCATCAGCCACCGCATCCATAGAGTAGCGCGCAGGTCGGCCAATCACAGCTTTGTTGATGTGGTGATTCAGATGTTTTTCAGCGCGTTTTTTCAGCTCCAACAAAAAGATACCGACCATGTTTTCCAAAGTGACAATGCGATTGTCGATTACGGTCCCCAGGTAGCTTTGGTTGGGGAGGTGGGATTTGAAGGAGCGAAACAAGCGGCCTTCCATGTCCTGATCGATGTATTGTTCAATTGCTTCTGAACCGTAGTAGCACAGATCAGGATTGGGGAAGTAAAGCAGTGTGCGCATTAATGTAGGGTCTGCGGACTTTGGATCCAACGGGAGTGCACCGTGGACTTTGCCCTGATGGTAGGCACCCACCAGAGAGTTGCTGGTTCCGAAATCTATAGCAAGAAACGAGTCAGACATATTGCAATCCTTCACTAAATCAGTCACCCTAAAGAAACAATAGTATCACTGGAGTTGTTGGTGGATAAGAAAAAACTGATTGAGCATATTCGAGGTGAACTTGAAAAAGATCTGGCGAATCTGACGGCAGTTGCAAAAGCCACCATAGAGGCTGTGACTCATGAAGAAAGCAAGCCTGAAAACGAATACGACACCCGTGGGCTTGAGGCCTCTTATTTGGCGCGGGGCCAAGCCAAGCGCATCTCTGAAATCAAAGAATTGTTGGTGATTTTGAAGCACGTGGTGGTCAAGGACTTCGGTCCGGATGATAAGATTGCCGGCACGGCTTTGATCGAAGTCGAACACAATGGTAAAACCAGTACGCTATTCATGATGACTCACGGTGGTGGGGTGAATGTTGATTTTGAAGGCAAGCGCATTCAAATCGTCACACCCAGCAGTCCTTTGGGAGAAGCTTTGCTGGATCTGTATGAAGGTGACGTCGCCATTGTAGAGCAAGGCGATCAGGTTCGCGAATACGAAATCGTTTCGGTAAAATAGTTATTTGAAATTATCCATCAAGGGAATATCACGCTGGATGCCATTGAAGGGACCGCAGTAAACGGTGTCTTCAAGCCAGGTGATTTCGTTTTTCACATCATCCTTAAAGATGACCTTCGACCAAAAACGATTCGTATTGTCCCAGGAGTAGCCGCGGGATTTTAAGTGTTCCTTGGATTCAAAAGGTGCGGAGCTTGCAATCATATGAGTCATCATACGCTTCGCATTTGATGTTAGCTCCATCAAATACGGTTTTTCACTCTGCGTTTCGGGAATGCTTAATAGATAAAGAAGTGCATCCACATCATTCAGGGCGCGATGAGAATCAGTGAAGAAGCCATGGTAGATATTTAAAAGCTCAAGTTTGGGGCTGGTAAAACCTTTGGAACTCCAGTCCACTTGTTTGAAAGAGCAACCCCAGATTCTTTCCTTGGAGGTTTTTGATTTGCGATCAATAAAGGGGCGGTCAAACTTGGCGTTGTGAGCAATCACCAGGCAGGATTCCGAGATCAGCTGATCAACATGGTTCCAGTCGATTTTCTGTCCTTCTAAGTCTTGATCGGTGATGCCGGTCAGGGAAATGATCTCTGGAGACAGGGGGCGTCCTGGATCCTGAAAAGCTGAATAAGATTTTCCCAGACGCAGAATCTCTCCGGTGTTTTTGTTGAAATCAAACTGGCGCAGACCAATTTCGATAACCTGATCTTCATTTTGATTCAGTCCGGTGGTTTCCACATCCAATACCATGGCAGTACGGATCAGATCCTGATTGGTGTGCAGCCAATTTTCGGTGACATACTCTGGCGCGACAACGGGGCAGTCGATTAGTTTCTTCAAAGTGACGGTGTTGCCATCCTGTGATTTGCCGATCCAACGAAATGCCATGTTCTATCCCCCGGTGCAGTTTAATGGCTGCGATTATTGTAGATCCTTGGGGGAGTTTCAACTCTATTCAACCATAACTTTCTCGGTATCTTTGGGGCGGCCCACCATTTCTGCGGGCAGCTGCCAAAATATCCAGGCAGAGCTGCAGGTGATCAGTCCCATGCATATGAATGCGGCACGGAAAGCGCCCAGGGCAAAGCCGCCGTCTGCTGTGCCGGGATAGTGGGCTGCGAAAGTTGAAAGCAGGGCGCCCGCTGCCGCAACACCGAAACTCATTGCCAGCATTTGCACCATGGAAAACAGACTGTTTCCACTAGAGGCCAGGCGTGGCTGCAGGTCTTTTAGCGTCAGAGTGTTCATCGCTGTGAACTGCAGGGAGTTCACGGTTCCAAATATTAAAAGCTGAATGATGCGCAGCCACTGGGGTTGGTTTTCGGTGATCACAGCAAAGCTCGCCATCATGATCCCCAACATCAGTGTGTTGTAAACCAGAGTGTTGCGATAGCCCCAGCGAGTTATCAATGGTGTTGCCAGTTTTTTCGCGTAGATCCCGGCCAGGGCAACGGGGATCATCGTCATGCCGGCCTCAAAGGGAGAGTAGTGCAAGCTGATTTGTAAAAACAAGGGAATCAGGAAGGGCATGCTGCTGCTGCCGATACGGGCAAACAGATTTCCCAGGAGTCCGATGGTGTATGTTGAGGATTGAAACAACGAAAGAGAAAACAGCGGGCGGTGTGCGCGGCGTGCATGCAGCCAATAGGCACTCAGTGATGCCAATCCGAAAATCACCAAAATCAAAACGGTTGCTTGGGGGAAGCCCAGTTCAGACATTCCATCCAAGGCCAATGAGATCATCACCATGCTTAGTGAAAGAAGAATAAAACCGGTGATATCAAACTTCGTCGTTTCCACGCCGCGAATGTCGGGCATGTCGATGTAGGTGGCGATGCAACCAATAATTCCCACAGGTAAATTGATTAGAAATATCCAGTGCCACGAAGCGTACTCGACCAGGTAGCCCCCTAAAGTGGGGCCAATCAGTGGGCCGATCAAGGCAGGGATTGTGACAAAGCTGATGGCGCGTAAAAACTGATGTGCTGGGAATGCGCGCAGGACGGCCAAGCGTCCAACCGGCATCATCATTGCTCCTCCCATCCCTTGCAGTACCCGGGAAGCTACCAGCTGGGTCAATGTCTGAGAGACCGCACAACAAAGTGATCCTAATGTAAATATGAGGATCGCCGAGAAGAAGACTTTTCTTGTGCCGAAGCGATCCGCGATCCAACCCGATGCGGGAATGAGGACAGCGATTGTTAAGGCGTAGGCAATGACTACTGCCTGCATCATGAAAGGGCTGGTGTTCAGGCTTTTGGCCATCGAAGGGAGCGCTGTATTAACAATCGTCGCGTCCAGCGTTTCCATGAAAAAGCCGATGGCGACCAACCATAGCAGGCGGTTGGATGACGGTGATGCTGTGTAAGTGGAAGTCGGAGACGTGGACATAGAATTGCCTCGGATTCAGTTATACTCCTCTTTCTAAAGGACAGCAAAATAAGATCGCTTTGACGTCGTTGTTGAAAAGCAGTTAGACTTTCTAAATGAAATTTCTGCGCCTGTTAATTACCAGTCTCGTATTCACATTTTCTTGTTTGGATTTTGGATTTTCTTCTGATGGTTTACATTGGAATGATCCTACTGATTCCAAACCATTTTTTCCATGGTTGTGGGAGGATCAATTCAAACCCACAATCGTGAAAGGTTTTGATGAAACCGGTGCGCGAATTATCATCGGCGGTTTGATGGCTTCCGCGATTGCCGGAACACAGGATGATAAGGTCCATGAATACACCATGAATCATGAGACAATGTCGGATGATTGGAGACAATTGGGTGCGATGTTGGGGAGTGGCGGTCCGGGTGTTATTCTGGCGGCGTCCCAACTTTGGTGGGATCAGCCTGCGGGGCTTCAAGCAATTCGCGCAATGGCTTTGACGACTTTGACTCACGTGACGTTGGCAGCCAGTATCAATCGCACGCGCCCGACAGGGGATCGTGGTTGGTCTTGGCCCTCAGGGCACACCTCCAATGCCTTTGCGATTGCGACTTCATTTGCGTACTCCTACGGTCCGTGGGTTGGTACGGCGGCTTTTACGACGGCGACTTTTATCGGGGCCTCAAGAATTGCCTCGCAGGTTCATTGGTTGAGCGACACGGTAGCAGCAGCAGCTTTGGGTTTTTACTGGGGGCGTGCGAGTGCTTTGGTTACCAAAGGCGACAAGGATCCGATTTCATTTTATCCGGTGCCAGTGCCGGGAGGTTTGATTGTTAACTATTCAAAAAGTTTCTAGCACTCTGCTTGCTTTGCTTCTGCTGTTCACGGCAGGGCACAGCTTTGCCCAAGTCTCGGCGGAGGCAGGCAGTGGTTCGGTCATCGTTGAGAAAAAGCCTTCAAATCTTTTTGAAGACTATCGGCACCTTCCCAGAACGGATATCGAACCAGGTGAAAAATGGAAGTACTTTGGGGTCATGTATGGACTGCAGTGGGCTGTGTATCTAGTAACTCAATGGGAGACCATCGAGGATCACGGTTCATTTGATAACTTTTTCGATCATGCTCTTCATCCGGATTATGACAAAGACACTTACGACTACAACATTTTCAAACATGCGTATTCGGGGCAGCTTTACTATCAATTCTATCGTTCGCGGGGCTATGACGAAGTAACCGCATTCTATTGGACTATTGGTTCTTCGTTGGCATTTGAGTTTGCCATTGAACCTTTGACTGAAGTTCCAAGTTTACAGGATATCTATCTGACGCCGGTCTTGGGAACGATTGTGGGTGTGGGATTTGAAAATCTCAGTTTTTATTTTCACTCCAAAAAGACCTGGCCGAATCGACTCTTGGGTTACATCTTCAATCCCTTCACCTTGTTGCCTGATTCACATTACGGATATGTGGCTCCGATTGTTTCGGATAAGTTTAAGGGCGTAAATGTTGGTTGGAGTTTTGAATGAAACTAAAAGTGTTGCTGTCAGTACTTCTTACGCTGGTTTCTCTTTCGAGCTTCGCGCAAGATCAGAAGGACTATTTACTTAAAGGCACGGCCGTTGAGGAGTACATCGTTCAACCGACTGCCATTGATGAGATTTGGAAAGAAGGAACTCATATTGCGGCGGGCTTGGGAATTACCGGTGGTGCCTACATTGTTGAAGGTGTTTCTCGGGATTTTGGCGGGGGCTTGGCTGGTAAAACCGATGTCGGCTATTACCTCAATGACAAATGGGCACTGGAAGCGAGTTCTTATATTAAGTTTGCCCGGGTGAATGACTATCGTGTCTGGGGAACAATTTTGTCGGTGGGATTTCGCTATCGTTTGCCGGAAGGTTGGTTTGATGAGCAGGTTCCGTACTTCAGGGCCTTCACTGGTGCAAATATCAACGTCGTCTATCTGGATGGCCGCAAGATTCCCGAGTTTGATGAAGTCTATAACCGCATTCAATTCGAGGGCCCGATGGTGGGTATTGCCTTGGGCGGGATGAGACTATCCAAAACCAAGAAAGTTTTATTCTGGGAAGTGGCTGCAACAGGGGAGTGGATGGTGCGGGAAAGTGGCATCCAAATGGATAAAGATGTGCCTGTTGTTGTGGCAAGGGCCTCGTTGGATGGGCGCTCCCAGCTTTATTCCGTCTATGTGACCTTGGGTGGCTTCATATTTTAATCGTAACGCCGCGCCCAAAGTTGACCTTTGGGTAAAGACGGGTATCATCTGTGCTTCACGATTGCCTCGGTGGCGAAATTGGTAGACGCACAGGACTTAAAATCCTGGGATTCCTTTACCGGGTCGTGCCGGTTCGATTCCGGCCCGAGGCACCATTCTCTCTCCAAATTTCTTCGGACAGTCCTCGTTCTTTTTTTCATACGGTTAGTTTTGCTGATTTATTGGTTCAATGATTTTTTTGTGGCTTCGTTGTGGCTACAGAGTACTGCGGAACTTGAAATTTGGAGAGAGAATGGTGCTCGTGGTTTAACCGACCCACTCGCCAAAAAAAAGAAGGCACTGATTTTTAGTCAGTGCCCTGATGGATTTATTTCAGAGCAAAGTATGGCATTGCGAATTGTTCACCATTAATCACCACAGATATATAACCCTTTACTTGTTTTGTGTCGACCGCAGAAGGGTTTATAAGACGCGTGGCTAGTAATAAATCGCCCTCTTCATTGCCACCTATTCCGGCTTTTCCATTGTGCACACTAAAGCGGGCAGGAGCTACTTCAGTGCTACTCGCGGGATCCCGCTGTACCATGGCGGCATCGAAGCGTAAGCACATCCCAGCCAGAAAGCGATCCTTCCCGTTACTTTTCAATAACACGATAACCGATGGAGTCCAGTTGGCAATTTTAACGAATACTCTGGTGTCTGTGGCGGATCGTGGCTCAATTCGCACTTCCTGCACGGGAGAACTTCCCTCTGCCGACCAACTGGCTTCCGCGTTGTCCGTTTTGCGTTGCATATGAATTATGGCGCGACCACCAGTGGTTTTTCCACCAATCACATTCTTAAATGGCTGATTGCCACTGCCGGCGTTATATTGTGTTTGTCCAAATAATTCAATTTCCCAACTATCGCCCATGGTAGGCGTAAAGAAATTGCCTAACTCAAACCATGCCGCCGTACCGGTATTGTTGCTCAGTCTGAATTTCGAATTAATGTGACCGTATTTCAAACTGCCGTCGAAGGCAGCACCAAAGGACTCAACTCTCGATGAACCCATCTCCCATGCGCTCAGCCAGCGGCCTTCACTCGGCATGGAATTGTCTATCGTGCTTCCAGATTGCAAATTAATCTGACGCGAATTCAAGCGCGAGTTGCGAGCGTTCAGCGGATTCGTGCAGCCTTCAAGGCTTAAGGCATCAATAATCCATTGTCCGTTGGAGATATCTCCTGGATCTTTACAGTGCTCAATCCACCCGTTATAAATTAACGCCTGACTACAACGTGGTATGTTTAAAACCTTTCCATTTGTGCATCTTTGAACGTTGAAGTTGGAAAGCTCAACCGCAGTGCTGTGGTCCCAAGCTCCGGCTTCTCGGTCTGACCATTTAACTCTAACAATATCATTTATACAGGCATTGGCGTAGAATTGGTCAATTTTGCAATCTAGCGTATCCATCAAAGATAAAGAAGCCCCTCCCACATTCTGGAAGCGCAACTGGGACCCACGGAAAAACTGTCCCCCTTCACAAATATTATCGAAGAACCCTTGGTAATTTTGAAATTTATCAATCTGTCCCTTAAAGACCAGATTTGAAATCTCGGCTCTGCGCGCATTTACCTTAAACACTTGAGAAGTCTTGCCATCGGAAATTATCGTTGTAGACGGAAAATAACCAAAATTGACAGTCCCGCCCGCTAAACGAAAAAGGGGCAGCTCTGCCGTTCCCATATCCACACGAGATACAAAGAACGTACCCGCAGGAAACTGAACGCCAATTCCTGGATGGTTGGCTTTTGACCAAGCATACATCGCTTTGATCGCCGCGGCTGTATCAGATGTACCGTCAGCCTTTGCACCAAAATCAAATACAGTCAGATTGTTGGGATCTTTGATCACGCGACGCCAATAAAAACCACTGCCAGCAAAGACAGTCCCGCCATCATCTACTCCAGTTGACAAGTAACCAATAAAGTCGCCACCACCAACGTTAAGCCCCGAATGGTAGCTTCTTACTGTCATCTTGGCGCCATTAACTGAAGGGCGTGTAGAACGCAGCTCAATTACAGACCCGATGTCTCCCTGAGCATAACTTGGTGGCAAAGCAGCGGCTTCGGCGCGGGTGGAAATAGCAGCGACCGAGAGAGCAGTGACAAAAGAGGAGGCCGCGGATTGCAAAACTTGTCTTCTTTTCATTGATCTTCCTTTTGTTAGCATCATGTTAATATGTTTCGGTCGTCCCACCTAACAATCAAGAGTTCGTGAGACACTCGAGTTCGATTACACAAACAAAACTGATCCATCAGTTTATGACTCCGCGATTTCAGATTGGATAAATAGAGAGAATTTGACCTCACGGTTAGCAGACGGGTAACTAGCAGACGGGTAACAGTTCCCTTTTCGTACTGCGATGCGGAACCGATGTCGGTTCTGCGTGAGGTCATGCCTGGTGCGTCTGTCTCGAATCAGAAATAAAAAAAAGCACTGATTTTATGCCAGTGCTTTTTGATGCTGAGTTTGTTCAACTCGCAAGTGTTAAATAGTTACTTCAAAGGTGGCGTCCAATTCGGATCTCGTGCCATATTAAAATATGCTTGAGAGAGCTTTAGGTGCCGCTTGCCTAAACGATCTTCTTTAATCTTCTGGAGACACTTTGCTATGAGGCTATGAGATGTGCCAAGATCTTTGAGATCTCCCTGATTCGCAGCTTTCAAAACCAAGTCAGCATACGCGCAAGCTACCATTTGTAGCTCTTCATCTACTCCCAGCTTTTTCTTTTTAAGGCACTCTTCCGCATATTGTAACGTCCAGTCATTAAGATCTGTGAATGCGGCATTTTTAAATGCCTTCTTTTGTCGAGAAGTGAGTGGACTATTTTTTTGGGAAGCTGTAATCAGCGCCTCAGTATCTCGAATCTGTTTCTGTATTGCGTTCATCTCGCCTTGAAGTTTTTCCAGATTGGCTTCAATATTTTTTGAAATACTAGCAACACTTAAATCACGTGAAGACTTTAACATCATACCAATTTCATCAATCGAAAAGCCCATTTTTCTAAATTGAGAAATTTTTTTAGCAATCGAGACCTCTTCTTTGCCATATATGCGATATTTATTCTCTGGATCTCGAATGCTACGAAGAATTCCTTTTTCCTCATAGAAACGAATCGCTCTTGGTGTCAGGCCTGTAACTTCAGCAAACTTTTTAATTTTCATATCGATCTCCTTAAAATGGAGTCTCAGGGTTCACGCAACGTGAAGGTCAATAGCTAAAATAGTGCCACGATAAATTATTCATTCAACGATATTAGTTGGAAAGCGTATCGAAACGGAATGATTCAAAGCTATCTAGTGCTCGATAACTGGTGCGCTGCCGCACCCGTAGCGGGTGTGGAAATGTTGTTCATTTTTTATTGCGATGCGGATCCGTAGCGGTTCTGCAAGATGTCAGGGGGCGAGTGCGGTTAAGGAACAAATCGAGGTAATAGATTGTTGGTCAAACCCAGTTGGTAGTTTTTATTGAAGCCCCAACATTTCAATTGGTTCGAGGAGGTCGTTGCGCAAGTGTGATAGGCGCCTGCGCTGACTGTAGAGTATGTCGTGCCGTTGTCGATGATGGTTGGGACCTTTTTGCCCACAAGGGTGCCGTCGCCCAATTGACCGAATTCGTTGTTACCCCAGCATTTTAAAACACCAGCAGTGGTGATGCCGCAACTGTGGGAACTGCCCACTGTGACTTCCTTGTAGGAGGTGCCTGAGTCGATCAGGGTCGGTGTGCTGCGATTTGTGGTGGTGTTGTCACCAAGCTTGCCGGCTGTGTTGGTGCCCCAGCACTTCATGGCTCCTGCCGAGGTGATGGCGCAGCTGTGAGACTCGTCTGTCGCGATATTTGAATAGCTTACGCCGGAATCAATCAGTGTCGGAGTTGTACGGGTCGTGGTGGTGCCGTCGCCAAGTAAGCTACCGACATTGTAACCCCAGCATTTCAGGGCACCGGATGTGGTGATGCCGCAGGTGTGTTTCATGCCGGCGGCAATCGCCGAGTAGGTGGAACCGACATCAATAAACATCGGTGTTAAGGATTCTGTCGTTGTGCCATTGCCCAGTTGGTTGGTGTTGTTATAGCCCCAGCACTTAAGGTCGCCGGAAGTTGTGATGGCGCAAGTGTGCAAATCACCATTTGCGACGGCAGAGTAGGAAGTGTTCGAGTCCACAAGAACCGGATACGTTCTTTTGGTTTTTGTGCCGTCGCCAATCTCCCCATAGACATTGGATCCCCAACATTTTAGAAGTCCGGTCTCAGTGATGCCGCAAGTGTGGTGGTTTCCTGCGCTATTGCCGTTAACGGCGATAGCTTTATAAGGGGTGCCTGGATCCACGACTGTGGGTATTGGTTTGATGGCCGTGGTTCTGTCACCAATCTGACCGCCATAGTTTTCACCCCAGCATTTGATTCCGCGAGCCGTAATTCCACATGTGTTGACCTGGCCTGCAGAGGCCTTGCTGTGGGCTGTCGCTGAATCAACAGGTTTAGGGGTTGTGACGATGGAGCCGTAGCCCATACCAAGCTGGCCATACTGATTGTCACCCCAGCATTTTAGATACCCGGCGCTCAGTATTCCGCAAGTATGATAGCCGCCCACCGAAACAGAGGTGTAGGCGGTGTTGTCAGTAATGCCCGGAGTTTTGCGGTCGATGGTTGTGCCATCGCCGAGCTGACCATTCTGGTTGCTTCCCCAACATTTCAAATATCCCATCGTCGTGATTCCGCAGGTCTGGTCGTAGCCTGTGTTCACTGTGATATAAGAGGTGCCACTGTCGATCATTGTCGGAGTCATCAGAGTGGTTGTGGTGTTGTTGCCCAGCTGGCCCGCGCCGTTGTAACCCCAACATTTAAGCGAGCCTGTCGTCGTCACTCCGCAAGTGTAGTCCGAAAATGCGGAAACCATTGAATAGGTGGTTGATCCATCAACTAGATTAGGTGATGAAATCGAACTGGTCCCACCGGTACCCAGTTGACCTGAATCATTTTTACCCCAGCATTTTAGCTGGCCTGAATTCTGGATGGCGCATGTATGAGATCCACCCGCTGTGACAGAGGAGTAGATGAAACCGATGTCAATAAGAGCCGGTAAAGAAAGGCTGGTCATAGAACCGTTTCCAAGTTGTCCACTGTCGTTAAGACCCCAGCACTTCAGTGATCCGGAAGTGGTGATGGCGCAGGTATGTTCATAACCGGCTGCAACTGAACTGAAGGTTACGCCGCTATCAATAACGACTGGCGCATTTGTGGCAACATTCGTTCCATTACCCAGTTGGCCACTGGTGTTGTCCCCCCAACATTTCAAAATACCACTGGAGGTGATGGCGCAAGTATGGTCAATACTCGCAACCACCATCTGATACGAAATTCCATTATCGACGATGGCAGGGGAAGACTGATTGATCGTGCTTCCGATTCCCAATTGTCCGCTATAATTGGCTCCCCAGCATTTTAAAATTCCCGACTGGGTGATACCACAGGTGTGGGCTTCGCCGCTGGACACTTTCACGAATTTATCAGAAGTACCATCGTCATCAAAAACGGTTTGGTTATAGGAATTAAAGACGCTGGCAACAACGTTCGCTGTGTTGCTATAAGGAGTCAGGTCCAATTGGAACACCAAAGATGAAGAAGCGAATGTGTCGCCGTAAAGCTGGAAATTGGTGCTGGCACTTGAAACGCCCGCTGGCAGGGTCATGCTGTTGTTGGCAAGACTGAAATGCGTGGGATTGATAGCTGTGGTGATCGCTTTGTTCACCACAAATTCAATTGTGATGTCTGACGTGGTTGCAGGGGCGACCTGCAAATTGATCGAGTGCGAAGCTGTCGAATTGCCTTCAGAAAGTGGATTAGTTGGTGCCGGCATACCGACGATGTAAATAGTCTGATCTACGATAACAGACGTTCCTGTTTGGTTGAGTGCCAGGTTGCCAACCGCATCGGAAGCGGTTCCTGCTGCGATAGAGGGCGCAAGAGTTCCTGCACCTGTGCAGTTTTCCACAATCAGAAGGCGGGAATCAGGGCGATCCAGGCCACCGATTTTCTTTGTGCATCCGGTATTTGCACCCTGCAAAGTGATGTCGTTATTGGTTAATGTGATGCTACTCGCGTCCAGATAGGAAATGACCCACACAAAGCTGGTTGATGACAGTCCCACCGCAGGAGCTGGTGTTGACATCACAACCACCGGTGGTGTGCTGTCTATAAGAATATTTGCAGGCGATGTCAAACTCACATTGTCGGCTAAATCTGCAGTAGTCGCACGCACTTTGACATTTGCGGAAATCAAAGGGGAGACCCAATTGTAAGTGCCTGATGGAGGTTGTGCCAATACGATTGAAGACCATGTTATTCCACTATCCAGTGAATATTCCAAGGCAACCATATTGGGTGCAATGTTGAGATCCGAACTGATCCAGGAAAGACTTACCACATCGCCACCGCGAATCATCGAAGGCAGAGTCGAGGTCAATTGGATCAGAGGGGGAGTTGAGTCCAAGTTATACAACAGCCCTGTTGAGCAGGCAGAAACACTTCCGCCTTGTGAGCGGGTTGCATAAAAGTTGTAAGTGCCATCAGCGCCCAGGATCGGGACATTCAATTTAGCCGTCGTTGTGACGGCCGTTGTTGAAGTAAGAAAGATTGAACAAGCTGAATCGCTGTAAATGGAAACGATGTCTCCTGAGTTTAAACCACTTGCCAGGATTTCTGGGGTTTGAATTCTTGAGGGAATAGTCACAGGATTGCTGAGTTCTAAGTTTGGTGTCGTGACCACTCCTGGAGTCGGTGACGGAGTTGGCGACGGTGAGGGAGTCGGAGTTGGTGAAGGCGAAGCGGCTACCAAGTGTACGGAAACGGTCTGACAGGCGAAGTCTTTGCCGTTAATACGATACCGATAGCTGATTTTCTTTTCTCCGATTTCCGGTGACAGAACAAGATCGTAAGAGGACTTCTTACTTTGCCATTCCAAACCATCACAGGATTCGCCTTCTCCGATAGCAATCTCTGACACCTGAGGCGGCAGCAGTGAAACAGAAATGGAGGGTGTTGAGGTTGTGATGTACTTTTTTGAATCGACAGCGTATTCACCTTCGAAGTTGACGGAGGCACGACTTTCACTTTTTAAAAGTGAAACCATCGGATCCACATTGGTGCAGCCTCCGAGAATGAAAGTCAGAATGAAAAGTATTGGAAAAAATGAACCCACCCGCTAACGTACCTCTGCATAATATATCGGCCAAAGGCGAGGTCTTGTTTACGAATCATTCATCGATTTAATACTTTTATTGGAAATATCTGACTCAAATTGAGACAAAAAGTAACACAAGGACTTACAAGAAGACATTTTTGCATTGGGCGTTGTTCGGTGTCCAATAGCTTGGATATTTTAATACCTTTAAAATGCGACCCACGTAATTGCTTCCATTTGAAAAAGGTGCCAATGAAGGTGGTATGCGGCTCCAGGCTGATTTTTCCATAGACTCGTAAAAATCCCGGCCGTGAAAAGTTGCATTGTAAGGATCGATCATCCAGGTTTTGTTCCCGTCCTTGATAACAACAAGTGCGTGATCTTCGACACTTTTGCCCGCGTGGACTTTTACATAAACAAAGTGACTTTCGATCCCCAAAGCACGCAGAGCTTGATGAGTTAGCAAAGCGTTTTCACGGCAGACGCCGGATTTACATTGTAAATAGGCACCCAAGGAAATGTCCTTATTCAATAGACGGTGTTCTTTAAGCGTCTCCCGGTAGGGCCTTGCATCGTAAGCCTTGCCTGGCAATGCACTGCGGATGGCTTCAGTTGTAAGTTGAATCTTAAGATATTTGGCCTTTAGAAAGTTGCCACGTTTTTCTGCATTCTGAATTTCTGAATTTTCCTGAGCTTGCTTCATCAGTTCAGTCAAAAACTTTTTCAATTCCTGGTCGTCATCAAGGATTTGGTAATCGGGTTGAATGCCACCATGTCTGGCGGATCCTTCAATATAGGATCCAAAAGGCAGCTGAATAAATCCGCCTCTTTGTTCTGTGTAACCATCCAGGTTGCCCGGGATGGCCAAACAAGCTGTTGCGAAAAGTGTAGTTAGGCCGAAGCAAAGAATTTTAATCATGGCTCCAGCTTCCTTACCATGTACATGCAGTCTGGGCATGTTTTGTGAATTTGCAGCCACGAACGCAGAGCAGGTTTTCCCTCTAGAAAAGGCACAACCAGAGTGGTTCGTTTGGCCGGATCTGTGAAGTTAGATTTTTCGGGAGCACGGATCGCGATCATCTCGCCTTGTTTGTTTTGGATCTGCGTGTAGCCATGGGACTGCAGTTTTGCGAACTGCTTTCCGTCGATGCCACGTTGATAATTGCTTTCCATGATGCGAGTGATGTCGTCCAGGGTGTGTGCTTGTTCGCCCCAGATTTCTTTTCTCATGCGCATCAGGGTCATTACGTAGTTGTTCATTTTGCGACCATTTTCAGTCACTGGCTCCGCACCAATCATGCGATTGTACAGGAAGTAAGTGGAGATGTTCTGTGAAGTCAGAACCTCGATCTCCTTAAAGCCACCGGCTTTAAGAAAATCAAAAAGGCGATCACGCAGATGATTAAAGACCGGAGCCGGCATACCTTTCTTTTCCTGAGCATGGCCCAGCGTTTTCGAGTCGGAGTTTGCCAGTGGATTTTCAAGGCGAAGGCTTTCGATGACAGCACTTTGGCGGGAGCTTCCCGGCCAGATGGATAAGTGACCGATCAAAAGACCATCTGAGGTGCTGAAGTTCAGGGTGACGCCGTCGTTGTTTCCCATGACAGGAAGAACACGTGCCGAGACAGTTTTTCCGCCCTGGGAAAGTTCGGCAATGTAGGAAGCTGGAAGGAAGTCAGAGGCTGCAATCTGAACGGAATCTTTAAGTCCTGGATCCCAGGTTTTAAAGGCGCCAGGGGGAGCAAATATATACTCGCAAAGGGGCGCGGCACTTGCCCCCAAAGGCAAGAGCAGGATCAGGTAAATGAAAACAAAAAAGTCCCTCTTGTTCATAAGGGGCTTTGAGTGCATCGAAGGTGCCAGCATTAAAGCTAACTTATTGGATTTAAGGGTGAAATACCTGTAAAGGTGCCCCTGTAGGGCATTCGATGGTCACTTTGAGTAATCATTTTAGGGTGTTAACTGACTGCTTTTGTTTTGGGCAGGTTTCTGTTAGAAGAAGTTCCAGCCAAAAACTTAAAAGAGGGTCTTATGAAAGTTCTGTCTATCGCGGTTTTATTGTCTGGTCTTTGCTTGTCCGGTCTTGCACAAGCATCCCAAGTTCCTAACGAAGTTCTAAATACATTCCAACTTGTTCGCTCTTATACAAGTCGTTTTCAAACGACGGGTGTTTCTGCGAATGGTGGCAAATGCGTATTGAACGTCGACTACCAACCAGCAGCTGTGGTTGTGACTTTGACTGGCGATGAAGATGCATTCAAAGAGGCGGCAAGCTATCTGACAGTTTTCACAAAAGTCGAAACTTACACAGGTAAGACGATGACATTTGGTGACTACGGATGGGATGGCGAGGAAACTCAATTCACCCTTGAAAGCTCAGGCAATGAGCTGACGGTTTCCGCTGAATATCACTTCAGCGAACACTTCGGTGGCGGTTTTGTTTCCGATGTTTGTGTGTTCAAAAAGAAATAGTTAAAAATAAAAACCCCACTTCAAAAGAGTGGGGTTTTTTCTTATTTAAGTTTCGTGAATTCCTGATCCATTCGATCCGACAGTCCTTTTAGCAGAGTACCAATCTCGTCCACTTTCTCTATCGGCAGGCGGTTGAAGACCACAGCCCATGCGACGCCGTTGGGTTTCATTACAAAGTAAGACAGCGTTCCGGTTTCCAGGGCTCCGGCGTGGCCGAACTGTTTGCCGTCTTCAAGACTGACCCACCCCAGGGAGGCACTTGGACTTCCAATCTTGGGGTTCGGAGCGGTCATGACTTTGATGGTCTCCGGTTTTAACAATTCAGTTTTACCAATACCCGGTGAAACTGCGTGCAGGATCAAAACCAAATCCGAAGGTGTGCCAATCCAGCCCCCATGGCCATCCATGGTTTTTAAGTAAAACTCGTTATAAGCCATCGGTCCCTTGGTAGTTCCGTCAAATTGCGATGTCACCATAGGACTGCGAGGGTCATCATAGTAACGGGATTCTTCGGGCAAAAGTTCTTCCAGGCGGCTTCCGCCAATGCGCATGTCGGTAATCCCCAATGGCGCCATGACGTTCACTTTCAGATAGTCTTCGTAGGATTGGTTGCTGAGTTTTTCAATCACTCGCGCGAGCACATTGTAGCCGAAGTTTGAGTAGTGATACTGTTTACCCGGGTCGCGGTCCAATTTCGTATTTTGCAAAACATAGCGAATCACGGTTTTGGCATCAGCAGGCGGTGCCACTTTCATTTTCTGGGCGATTTTGAATAAATCGTACTGCGGATCGTAGTCGTCCTTGTCAGATCCCCAGCCGCCAGTGTGCTGCAAAAGATCACGTAAAGTAATCTTCAAAACACGTTTGTCCTTGATGGCTTTGTACTCGGGCAAATAGCCTTTGCTGCCAAAGACCGTGCGATTCAATGCGACTTGCAGGTCGGTGCCGGATTTTTCCAGAAGTTGAAAAACGGCGATGGCGGTCAGGGGTTTGGTGGCACTGGCAATACGAAATGGAGTAGAGGCAGAGGCCGGAGTTTGCTTGTCTTTGTCGGCAAACCCAGCGGCGCCGTTATAGGCAAACACACCATTTTTCGCGACGGTCATTGCTCCACCGGGAATGTTATTGTGTTTGATGAAGTCCTGAAGGATTCCTTCAAAATTGGCATTTTGGGTGGGTGTCGGTTGGGATGCACAACCCCAAATCAAAGAGCATAAAGCCAGCAAGAACAAGCGCAACATTCTGAAATCTCCTTTTTAAGTCGACTGCAGTAGAAGCATAAAAGCTTTCATGTCCTCGGGTAAAGCAGATTCTATTTTAACAGGGTTTTGGGTGAAGGGGTGTGTGAACTCCAGGCTCAATGCATGAAGCATCAGGCGCGGTGCCACGGGTGTTTTATTGCAAGGGTAGATATCGTCGCCGAAAATTCCCATGTGCTCTTCCGCCAGGTGCACGCGAATCTGATGCATTCGACCGGTGAGTGGCTGAGCTTCAACCAGCATGCCCAGTTTGAATTTTTCTATAATGCGAAATTTTGTGTGAGCCTTGTCGCCCCCGGAAAGGGTCGACTTCATTTTCATTTTTTTCAGTTTATTGTCGCGCACTTCTGACAGGTGATTTTTGATTTCCCAGGTTTCAGGCATTTTACGGTTGCGAGTCAGTGCCTGATAGGTTTTTTGCACCAAGTGGTTCTTAAACATTCCGGCAAGAGGGTCGTTGGCCTCTTTGTTTTTGGCAAAGATCATCACTCCCGAGGTATCGCGATCCAGACGATGATGAAGAGCCAGGTAGAAATCCTTGCCGCGTTCGTCCTGCAATTGCTTTTTAAGCAGATTGAAAAAATCGGGACGGCTTTTATCCACCGTCGCCTGGGATGGCAGTCCCGCGGGTTTTTCAGCCGCGAGAAACCAGTCATCTTCGAACAGAATTTTAAACATTATCTTTTATTGATCATGCAGAAATTCAGATTCTGCGTGATTGTGTCGCGTTGATTCTCCAGCTCCGCTTTTGTGAACACGAAATCAGACGGACGGCAGTTGTACTTTGAAATGTTCTCAGCAACAGCCTGGGCTTCATCCGGATTCAAAGTCAATCGCCACAGCATCTTGATTGCCAGCCAGTTGCGGATGTATTGACAACGACCTGGCTCGTAAGGAGGCAGATAGCCTTCAGGACCGCGGTCGCCCTTGGACATGTTTTCGTGGGCTTCAGCTGATACCAGGTGTTCGCGCAAACCCATGTAATTGGCATAAAGACAGCGCAATTTATAATCCCAGTTAAAGGCGCCCGACATATAGGCGTTCTTAAGTGGAACCATGTGGTCGATCTGAATGTCTCTTGAAGAAGTCAGCACTGTGCCCGTGTAAGGATCATCCCATTTGCCATCTTCAACCACGCAGAACTTGCCATTGCGGTAAGTGACTTCGCCTTTGCTGTCGCGGACCAACACTTTTGCACGAGTGTTCATGCAGGTTTCATCCGTAGGATCGTTGATCCAGCGGCCGAAGTGCAGTTTGCGCATGTATTTTTCTGTTGGAACCGGCATGTCGTAGCCGTATTGATTCCAGCGCAACAAATTAACAACAGCGACCTTGATCTTTGTGGCAAAGGTTTCAAGCAGAGCGCCCGGAGTTAATAGTTCTGGTAATACAGACTTAGGCGCGCGGACGGTGACCTGTTCATAGTTAACGTCGTCAACCATATAGAACTGATGCCATTGCGGCTTGTCTGTGTAAGGAGCGGGAACCTGCTGCTGGGAATTACCAGCTTGCGATGCGTTCACTGGAACCTGTGGTTCCAGTTGCTCCTGTGCCTGGGTTGCTTTTGCACTCAGCAATGCTGCTGCAAAGACCCCCATAAACGTAGCGAATTTCATGCCCCTCACGAAATCCATTATTCCCCCCGCGAATGAATAGAAACGTACCTTGGGTGTTTGAGGAGTTTCAACCATTCATTCTGTCAGGATTCTGTTTAAAAATATCCGAATGCGTTAAGTAATTGGACGGCCGTGGGTTTGCCATGTATTTGCGCATTGGTGCAGAGGGTAACTTTCGTGGTGCGTCTCGAAGTGTTTTCTTGCTCTGCACGAGAATTAATCACAAAATTATTCATGTTACTGATAACAACAGGGAGTTTTCATGAAGAAAATTGTTTTCGCATCCGTTTTGGCGTTGATGCTGGGTGCTTGTGCTTCTAAATCGACTAAAGAATCTAGCGGCTGCGGTATGGAAAAAGCCAAATGTGCTGGCGAGTGTTCTGTAAAAGGCGACTGTGCTGGTTGCAAGTCCGAGAAAAAAGCAGAACAGAAACCATAGTTTCCTGTTTTTGTTTAAATTCATCTTTTTAAGCCCACGCATGTCGTGGGTTTTTTTATTTCAAGTGAACCTTGTTTAGCGCCATTAATTAATTTACGCTTTTGGTTGTACGTCAGTTTGAATCTTCAACAAGGGCTTTTTAATGACGGTTAAGTTCACGATTCTTCTTTCTCTTGCTTTGGCCTCTTCCGTTTCTGCTTCTGCCATGAATTTGCAAACTTATTTGCAGAATGTGGAAGCCAATCATCGCACCATCAAGTCCTATGATCTTTCCAAGCAGGCCGCCGACGATCGAAATACGGCGGGGGATATTGAACTTGTTCCGGTGATGAATGCCGGGGTGAGTTTTCTGAGCGATAAAAATCCTCTGAGTCAGTTCGCACTTCTGGGAGTTCCGGAAAGCAAGCAGACCACTTACAATCTGGGCTTTGGCAAAAAGTTTTCATCAGGCACCAATGTCACTCTGTGGGGGCAGACTTCTGAATTTGATAATGCGGGGATTACAGATCCCGCTTTTCAGCCTTATTCCAAGTTTGGATACGGACAATTGGGTGTGACCCTGGAGCAGTCTTTGTGGAAAGACTTCTTTGGTGCGGCAACCCGGTTGCGCTGGGAACGTCAGGACGCTGCGACCGCTGCAGTCAAGGGTAGCTATGATTTGCAAATCCGTGGCGTTCTGGTGCAGGCCGAAGTGGCGTTCTGGGAGTATCTGTATGCTGTGAACAACTTGAAAACAGCACAGGGCTCACTGGATCGTGCAAGAAAAATTGAAAGTTGGACCCGTCGACGAGTTAACGACGGTATCAGTGACCGCGCGGATTTATTGCAAGGTCAGGCACTGGTCGCCGGACGCCAGTTGTTGTTGGTGACGGCTGAAGATGATCTTGAGTCTTCGAAGCAAGCCATCCGTGATTTTATGGAATTAAAGGCTGCAGATCCATTTCCTTTGATTGAGGGAAATCTGGGTGAAGCGCGTCCCATCAATTCACTTGTCAGCGGTGGCAAGGGGCGGGTCGTGCAGATCGAGGCGTACCTGAAGTCGCTAGAGGCCAAGGCCCGTGCCGTGACCGCTGAGGAAGTCGATGAAGCCTACAAGCCGGATTTGGTTTTAAGTGGTGCCTATACGACCAACAATGTCAGCGCTGATATGGCGGAGGCCACACAGAATCTGACTTACACCGAAAAACCCACGACCAAGATCGCTCTTAATTTCCGGTATATGTTCGACACCAGCGTAAAATCAGCGGCGAAAGATGCCGCACGCAAGGAAGCATTGGCTTCGCGTCTGCAAGCGGAGCGACAGCTCGTGGACAGTGACAGTGCATGGAGTGAATTGAAACGACGTTACGAGGAAATGAACAAGCGAGTGCAAAGTGCCGCGCAGGTTTACAAGCTGCAAACGGACCGGTCGCGGGCAACGTCTGATTTGTTTAACAAAGGACGTACCATCACCATGAACGTGGTGGATTCTGAAAACGATGCGGCGACGGCTGAATTGAATTTAAGCCGTTTGATGACCGAGCAAAGAAAAATGGAAGCACAGGGCCGTCTTTATATGACGGTTGAGGAGTAGTCGGATGAATTTACCAAGTCTTTCCATACGTCGTCCCATTACCATCCTGTGTGTGGTGATCCTGACTTTAATTCTGGGGATTTTTTCCTTGTTCAAAATGCCGGTGGATCTGTTTCCGGATGTCACGTTCCCGATTCTGTCGGTGCAAATCGTTTATCCGGGGGCTTCGCCACTGGATCTGGAAAAACAGATTTCACGTCCTATCGAGGATGAACTGGGAAGTTTGTCAGGATTAAAAACTTTGACCTCGCAAAATCTGGATGGCGTGGCGGTGATCATTCTGGAATTCAATCTGGGCACTGACATCAAGGAGATGGAGCAGGATGTGCGAAATCGCATCGGCAACATTCGCCGTGATCTGCCTGACGAAATGTACGAACCGGTCATTCAAAGATTTGATCCGGCGGATCAGCCCATTGTCACTTTGGCTTTGGTCACAGATCTTCCAGACGGAGAAGCCTACGATCTGGCCAATGAAACCGTGAAACCCATTTTTGAACGCCTGGATGATGTGGGGCAGGTGCAGATTTACGGGGGACGTAAGCAGGAAATTCACGTCGTCATAGACAAGAATAAGCTGCAGGATCGCAAGATCTCGATGCTACAGGTGTCACAAAGAATTCTTGAAACCTCCAAAGACACACCGATCGGGAAAATTGAAACTCCCAAAACCGAAACGACCTTACGCACCAGTGGTGAGTTCGAATCGCTAAAGCAAATCGAAGATGTGAACGTAAGCTTTATTGGCTCGGACCGCCCGGTTTTGGTCAAGAACATCGGTCAGGTTGTGCGCAGTCTGGAAGATCAAAAAACCATGGGGCGTATTCAAGGGCAAAAAGCCCTGTTGTTGAACGTTTACAAGCAGCGCGGGTCCAATACAGTGGCGGTTGCGGATAATATTCAAAACAATATCCAGCGTGCCAATGAATTCCTGAAATCAAAAAACATCAAAGCAGAAATCAAAATGGTCCGTGACACCTCCAGACCAATTCGTCTGAATGTTGCGGACGTTAATGAATCCATCACCATCGGGATTATTCTGTGCGTGATTGTGGTGTTTTTCTTTCTGGGGTCAGCGCGCTCAACTTTAATCACCGGTATGGCCTTGCCCAACTCATTGCTGGGTGGCTTTGTCATTATGTTTGCCATGGGATTCACCATCAATCTGATGACCTTGCTGGCGCTGTCGCTGGCGGTGGGACTTTTGATCGACGATGCGATCGTGGTTCGGGAAAATATCTTCCGCCATCTGGAAATGGGAAAACGACCCAAGGATGCTGCTTTGGATGGCACCAAAGAAGTGGCCATGGCGGTGGTTGCCACCACGCTGGTGGTGATCGCGGTGTTTGGTCCGATCTCTTTCCTGCAGGGGATTGTGGGGCAGTTCTTTAAGCAGTTCGGTTTGACAGTGGTCTTCACCATGTTGATTTCGTTGTTTGATGCCTTCACAGTGGCGCCGATGATGTCAGCCTACCTGGCTCATCCGGATGAACACACCAAGGGAAAAGGTCCGATTGGCAGAATGCTTTCTGCTTTTGATCGCTTCCAGGATTGGTTGGAACGTGTTTACGAACGCATATTAAAGTTCACTGTGGTTCATCCCAAAACCATCTTGTCGGCAGCGGCGTTGGTTTTCGTTTTATCCATGGCAACGATAATCTGGATTCCGAAAACCTTCCTTCCGAATGCGGATGCCGGTGAGTTTTCGGTGAGCGTTGAACTTCCCGTGGGATCTTCGCTGGAGGCGACTGGAAATCTGGTGGCTGAAATTGAAAAACAATTTGAGGGCGACAAAGCCGTGGCGATTGTAGTGACCACGATCGGAACCGTGAACAATGAATCCAATAAGGCCAGTCTCTATGTGCGCCTGGTCGATCCGAAAGAACGCACGATGATGACCTCGGATTATATAGAGTCCCTCCGTAAAAAGCTGGAGCCGTTTAAATCGCGTGCCTTCGTCAGTATCGGGGATTTCGATCCGGTGAACTCAGGCGAGAAGCCATTGAATATCAATTTGACAGGGCAGGATCTGGAGGAGCTTAACAAGTATGCGGTCAAAGTTGTTGAGCGCATCAGAAAAATTCCGGGACTGGCGGATGTGGATACTAATTTCCGCACTGGGAAGCCAGAGTTCCATGTGATTTTTGATCGCAATCGTTCGGAAGCACTGGGTGTGTCCACTGTGATTGCCGGTGCCGAGCTTCGTAATCGCACCGAAGGTAATGAGAACACCATCTTCCGCGAAAACGGAATTGATTATAAAATTCGCGTGCGCTTTGATGAAAAGAACCGTGATCTGCGCAGCAACTTTGCAACGACCCAGGTTCCGAATTCCAACTACAATATGATTCCTTTGGCGCGTATCGCCCGTGGCGAGGAAACCAAAGGCTATTCGCAAATCAATCGTCAGAATAAAAGTCGTTATATCAGAGTCTCTGCCAACCTTGCCAAAGACGGCGCCCTGGGGACGATTTCCCAGGAGATTGAGAAAGTTATTAAAACTGAACTTCCGCCACCTCCGGGTGTGGATTTCAAATTTCAGGGACAGGCGGATGACTTTAAGGATTTGATCAACAACATGTTGATTGCGATTTTCCTGGGCGTGACTTTTATCTATCTGGTACTGGCAAGCTTGTATGAAAGCTTCATCACACCGTTTACGATTTTGTTGGCCTTGCCCCTGGCAATGACCGGTGCATTCATCGCCTTGTTAGTGACGGGAAAAACCATTGATATTTTCTCACTGATAGGAATCGTTCTGCTCTTGGGTGTCGTGGCCAAGAACTCGATTCTTCTGGTGGATTATACGAATCATCTGTTGCAAGAGGGGATGGACAGAAAAGATGCGTTGCTGAAGGCATGTCGCACGCGACTTCGTCCGATCCTGATGACCTCTTTGGCTTTGATTGCCGGTATGATTCCGATTGCCATCGGGCTTAATGAGGCCTCGGCCATGAGAAAGTCCATGGGGATTGCGATCATCGGTGGTTTGATCAGCTCGACACTTTTGACTTTGATTGTGGTACCGGCGGCATTTGGATTTATTGATGATTTCAGATCTTGGTTGCGCCAAAAGCTTGCCAAAATTTCAGGATATCAAGGGGGCTAGTAAAGCCCCCGGATCGACCGGATCTGTTGCAGCTTTTGCTCAAACAGGGTCCAGTCGTCTTGGTCAGCAATCGGCGCCCAGATGGATTCCAATTCGTCGATTAATAGGGAGCAGCACTGACGTTCTTCAAAGTAAGGATGCTCGGCTTTGTCTTCATCCAAGACCTCATAGAATTCCAGATTCTTTTTGAGGTTGGCGAAGCTGGGGTGTTTATAAGTCTCGGCCTGTACGGAACGAAGCAAGCGTTCGTCATTGATGCCTGAGTGCAAATCAAAAAAAGTCTGTTCAAACAGTGGTTGCGCCTCATCCAGAAACTTAAAGAAGTTCATCATCATTTCCTGATCCATCTCCAGGGCCGCGTGTTCGTCCTGAAGAGGGTTGCGGATATTCAAGCGTTTCATGAAGAGTTGGCGGCTGGCGAGATTAAAGCTATCCGCAAACTCTTCAAGGAGTTCTTCAACTGGCAGGTTTTCAAATGCGAATTTCAAAGCGAATCCCAGTTGATGCAAATTCCATAGCACTGACGTCGGTTGGCGGCCGTAGCTGTAAAGGCCACTTTGATCAAAGTAGGCTGCGGTAAACGCAGGATCATACTTTGGCATGAACCGGTAGGGGCCGTAATCAAAACTCTCACCAGTGATATTCATGTTGTCGGTGTTCAGAACTCCATGAACAAATCCCGCCATCATCCATTGAGCCGTGGTCATGGCCAAGCTGCGTGCGACGGATTGCAAAAAGGCCGCGGCTTTTTCTTCGCCCTCTAAATGCAGAAGCTCCGGATAGTAATGGCGCACGCAGTAGTCCAGAAGCTTTTTAAGATTGTCGGTTTCTTTCAAGGCCGCCAATCTTTGGAATGTGCCAAAGCGAATGTGGCTGTGATTCAGGCGGACCAAAACACCAGCGCGAGTGGGCGAAGGTTCGTCGTGTCTTTCCAGGCTTTCACCAGTTTCAAAAACAGAAAATGTTTTGCTGGTGTTGACGCCGTAAGATTCCAGGAGCTCCGTTGCTAAAATTTCGCGGAAGGCGCCCTTTAAAGTCAGTCGACCATCGCCGCTTCGTGAGTAAGGCGTGCGACCACTGCCTTTTGTTCCTAAATCATAAAGTTTTTCTTTAACCAGAAATTGAGCATAAAGGAACCCGCGTCCATCACCAATTTGAGGGTTGTAGGAGCGAAATTGATGTCCGTGATAGCGCAGGGCCAGGGTCGTGGGCATATTCCCTGAGATGGGTTTAAAGTCGGCGAAATGCTTTTTAAACTCGGTGTCACTAATGCGATCTAAACCCACAATGGCTGCCGCGGACTGGTTTCGATAACGCAGTTTTGCCTCTGGGAATGCGGCCGGCTGGACCTCGTCATAAAACGCAGGTCCTAATTCGTAGATAGGGGACGCCATGTGTTCGCTCATACCTCATGTATGTGCTTTGAAGGACCGAAAGGCAAGCTGTAGAGTTTACGATCTGCTTAGGGCTAGTTGACAGTGACTTGCATTAAGAGCATAACCGGAAGATCAGGTGGTGAGTGTGGAAAAGCAGCCGTTCGGTCAAAAGCCAGTATTTAAATCTGTTGAACCCATTGCAAGCGGGGAGCTTTCTTTTTCTATGAATCCCTCCACGGCAGGCGAAGCATGTTGTGATGTGGATCACACTCAGCACGAGCAGTTTGCTGAACAAACAGACATCTGGGATCGTCTGGGTATTTATCTTTCCTCTTTGTGTGCCATTCACTGTTTGCTGACTCCGGTATTTCTTTTGGCTTTGCCAGCACTGGGAGAGGTTTTTGAATCCACGTGGGTGCACATGTCCATGGCGGCGTTTATTCTGCCGATTGGTCTTTTTGCTTTCTGGTCAGGGTATAAACATCACCGTCAGATGAAAGTAGTCAGTATGGGTGTGGGTGGCTTGCTTTTGGTTTGTGTCGGTACGCTGATGCACCACGAGTTGGAGGAGATTCTGCCTCAGTTGCCGCACAATACGGTCACTATCCTGGGGAGCGTATTGCTTGTGACGGCGCATTTTTTAAACCGCAAAGCCTGCCAGTGCGATTCTCACTCTAAATAGACGTAATTATTAAATTATATCATTTATTTAAGCCGCGAAATTCGCGGCTTTTTTATTTTGCCGCGCAACCAAATGTGGCCTTGCCATCTCCGACCAAAAATGGTTCTAATTGAAAACATAGTGAAAATGAAATCTATTTGAGAATAGACATGTTACTCAGGAGGCAACAATGAACGGCAAAATGGATCGTCGCGGTTTTTTCGCTACTTTCGTAAAAATGGCAGGGGTGGCAGTGATCGCTCCGACAGTATTAAACACAGTTTTTGGTTCTGAAGCTCATGCTCAGAAAAAAAGAGGCGCGGCTCCTGAAGCAGCACCTGCAGCGAAATCCGGTGGTATGCCGTTCGTGGATCCTAATGATTCTGTGGCAAAAGCTGTTAAGTACGTTGAAGACCATAAGAAAGCTCCAGAAGCCAAAGGCAATCACTGTGTGACTTGCGGTTTCTATGGCAAAAAAGATGCGACTTCTGGCACGTGCACAATCTTCGCTGGCAAATTGGTTAAAGCTGACGGCTGGTGTGCTTCTTGGAATAAGAAAGCTTAATTGTCCCGCGTAAAAAAAAGCGCAAAAAAAAGGTCCCTCACGGGACCTTTTTTCGTTTCATAGTTTGTTGTAAAGCTATTTTGAATCGCGAAGGGCGCGACGAAGAATTTTTCCAACGTTGGTTTTTGGAAGTTCAGTTCTGAACTCCACCAGCTTCGGAGCTTTGTAACCAGTCAGGCTCTTTCTTGCGTGAGCGATCACTTCTTCCGGCGTCAAGTTTGGATCTTTTTTAACGATCACCACTTTTACAATTTCACCAGAGTGTTCATCAGGAACACCGATGGCCGCCACTTCCAGAACACCTGGGTGAGAAGCAATCACTTCCTCAACTTCATTCGGATAAACGTTGAATCCGGAAACCAGGATCATGTCTTTTTTGCGATCCACGATTTTAAAGAAACCGTCGTTATCAACCGTCGCGATATCGCCGGTTTTCAACCAGCCATCAGCACTAAGTACCGCCGCTGTTTCATCGTCGCGATTCCAATAACCTTTCATCACCTGAGGACCGCGGCAGACAAGTTCGCCCGCTTCGCCCATAGCGACTTCTTTGCCGTCTTCATCAACAAGTTTTACATCTGTGCTTGGCATCGGCAGACCAATGGTGCCTACGCGGTCTGTGCCATCAATCGGGTTGCACGAAACAACAGGGGAAGCTTCGGTTAAACCGTAACCTTCAACGATCGAGGACTTGGTGATGCCCATCCATTTTTCAGTGACAGTTTTTTGCAGAGTCATCGCACCGGCCACGCTGATTTTCACAGACTTAAAGTCGATGGTTGAAAACTCCGGATTGTTCATCAGAGCGTTGAAAAGAGTGTTCACGCCTGTCAGAGCTGTGAATGGACGTTTTTTCAATTCCTTCACGAAGCCCGGAATGTCCTTAGGGTTTGTGATCAGGATGTTTTCCGCACCCATTTTCAGGAATGCCAGGCAGTTCACGGTCAAAGCGAAGATGTGATACAGCGGAAGGGCGGCGATAACGATCTCTTTGCCTTCCTCAAGTTTAGGGCTCATCCAGGCACGAATTTGCATCATGTTGGAGATGACATTTTTATGTGTCAGCATGGCGCCTTTGGCAACGCCGGTTGTGCCGCCTGTGTATTGCAGGAATGCCAGGTCGTCGTGAGAGGAAGCCACGTTTTGGTGCGGGCGCATCGCTCCCAGTTCCAAAGCCTGACGGAAGGTGTAGGCCTGCGGAATGTTGTAAGCCGGAACCATCTTTTTGATGTATTTAACAACCGAATTCACCAGAATTCTTTTCGGAGTTGGGAACAAATCCGCAAGCTCTGTGATCACAACGCTTTCAATTTGTGTGTCTTTGATGATTTCCTGAAGATGATTTGCAAAGTTCGCCAGAATCACGATCGCTTTGGCACCGGAATCCTTGAACTGATGTTGCATCTCTTTGGCAGTGTAAAGGGGGTTGGTGTTGACGATTGTCAAACCGACTCGCAAAGCTGCAAAAGCGGCCACTGGGAATTGTAGAACGTTGGGCATCTGGATGGCGATGCGGTCGCCTTTTTTTAGTTTCAATTCATTTTGCAGGAAAGAGGCGAACTTGTTCACCTGTTGGTCCAGTTCAGTGAAAGTGAGGCTGACACCCATGTTGGTGAAGGCTTTATTTGAAGGAAACTTGCGAATGGCCTCGTCGTAGATCTCGATGAGTGATTGATATTCGTTTGGATTGATCTCAGGTCCAATACCGGCAGGGTAATTCTTGATCCAAATCTTTTCCATGATAGGCCTCCTGATGACGTTCTAAATGCTGAGTCCTTATTCTAGAGTAAAGGTTCGAATAGGGTAAAGGAAATTCTTGTGTTCAGCTGGGCCCTTTGCAAGACTTAGAGAATGAAAATGCACCATCTCTTCACACTTGTTATTTCGCTGGTCCTGATTGCATCCTGCACTCGTAAGAAGGAAGCTGTTGTTGAGGAGTCCACTAGTCCTGTTGCCGCGAATATGGTCAATCAGCCACCGCGCAAGGTCCTGAGTCCGCAGGAAAAGACCGCGAATTTGTTCGTTCATCTGATGGAACAGGCAGATAGTGTGCACCGTGAAGCTTGGTGGGTGTTAACCAGTGAACGTCGTTCATTGTTAAAGTCTCCCTTTGGAAAAGTTCAGCGGGCGATTCTTTCCCAAGGCAACGGTAAACTTGGCAATAAATCTTTGTTTCGCTGTGATCGCTATGAAGTTAAACGGGATGTGATGTCGCAATCCGGTTATCCACAGAAAATAGAAATGTATGAGCGTTGCTCCGCCAAAGCCCCGGCCAAGCGCATGGCCTTGCTTTATGCACAAAAAGAAGGGGAGTTTGATCTGACTTTCTATCCTGAAGGATTGGAAGAAGTCTTGGGGATCAGCGCTGCCATTCTAAATAAAACAATCGCGTGTCACATTCGTACCAATGCCAGTGAGCAGTTGTTGGCGCTGACTTGTAAAGATTGGGCGCAGGAAAAAAATAGAGAACAAATGATTCGTCTGGATGTCTATGACTATCAAAAAGAAGGTCAGGACATGATTAAACTTCGTGGCAAGCTTTATGAAAATCTGACGGACATTCGAAAAATCGAAGCCAATGTGCCGATGTCTGGGAAAATCACGGTCACTGAAACTGAACTGTACGCGCCGACACCATCGCCCACTCCAAAACCAAGTCCGACTCCGCAAAAACCAGCAGTGGTGGAGGGGCAGCCAGCACCAGAGGGTCAGCAGCAACCTGCAGTTGCAAAACCCCAGGAGCCCGTGGCCGTGCCTATGGATCAACAAACCTACGATTTGCCGGGTGGCGTGATCGGGGGCGTGGGGCAGCCGGCATCTGATGCGGCACCGCCACCAAGTCCGGCAGACCAAGGTTGGCCGACAGATGAAAATGGAAATCCCATTGAAAACCCACAACCACTTGATAATAACGGTGATCCAATGCAAGATGGGAACCCTTCGGGCGAAGCACAGCCAGAACAACCACAACTCTTGCACGATCAAGGAGCACCCAGTGGCCGCTAAAGTTGAAATCGGAAAAAAGGTCCCTGCATTTAAAATTCCATCCTCCAGCGGGGAGACGTTTGCGTTGTCATCGATGAAGGGTAAAAAAATTGTTCTTTATTTTTACCCAAAGGACAGCACTCCAGGTTGCACGACAGAATCCATCGAGTTCAATGAACTGTTGCCAAAGTTTAAAAAGGAAAACACCGAAGTCATCGGCGTTTCCCGTGACAGTTTGAAATCCCACGACAAGTTCATCTGCAAGTACGACTTTAAGTTTCAGCTTTTGGCTGACGAAGAGGAAGAGCTGTGCAAAATCTTTGATGTGATCAAAGAAAAGAACATGTACGGCAAAAAAGTCATGGGTATCGAACGCTCCACCTTCGTGATCGACGAAGAGGGGAAGCTAGCAGGGGAGTTCCGCAAAATCAAAGCGGAAGGTCACGCTGCTGAAATGTTGAAATTTGTTAAATCTCTTTAAGAGCTAAAAAGGAAGAAAAATGAAAAACAAAAGATGGTTCGCTGTTAAGACTCTTTACGTAACTCGCGCTATTGGCAAAACCAAAGCCAAAGCGACATTTGCAGAGTTGCTTGAAGAGCGTGTAGTTCTTTTCCAGGCAGCCAATGCCAATGCAGCTGTTAAAGCCGCTGAAAAAGACGCTAAAGAATACTCTCAATACACTTACCAAAATTTCGAAGGTCAGGCTGTTCGCACTGAATACCTAAATGCCTGTGACGTTTTCGAATTGTACGAAACTTTGGAGAGTGGTGTTGAGCTGTTCGCTTCCACTGAAGTTCTGACTAAAAAGACTGGCAAAAACGATTTGATCGCGCGCCGTCTGGGTAAACTTGAAACCAACGCATCCATCAAAATGCGCAAACGTTTCATGTCCAAAGAACTAAGCGCCTACCTTTAAAAGGTGCCAGGTCCTAGTTCTTATCGCACAGCAGAACCATTCGGTTTTGCGATGTGAAAAAAAAAGCCCCGGGAGACCGGGGCTTTTTTCGTTTATAAGTAAGTCCGTACCTAGTGAACCGCAGAGATCATCAGTTCAGCTACTTGTTGGCTGAACTTCACTGGATCTGGGATTGAAGATCCTTCGTTCAGAAGTGCCTGCGCATACAGGATCTCGGACCATTTTGCCTGTTGGTCCGGGGAAGCCTTTAGCATCTTCGTGAACAACGGATGTTTCGCATTGATTTCCATCACGCGTTTCACCGGCTGATTGTACTCTTGACCCATTTGCGCCATTAATTTTTGCATGTGGGCAGAAGGATCGTGGGCTGAAGAAACCAGGCACACTGGTGTGTTGGTCAAACGCTCGGAAAGAACAACGTCTTTAACGTGGTTTTCCAAAGTTTTCTTCATTGTTTCCATCACTGGCTTCAAGGTTTCAGCCGCTGATTTCAGCTCTTCTTCTTTTTGCTTTTTCTCTTCTTCAGTATCCAGATTCAAGCCTTCAGCCGTGATGGACTGAAGTTTCTTGTCTTTGAATGTGCTGATCGCGTTTACAACCCACTCGTCCACTGGATCCACCATCAAAAGCACTTCCATGCCTTTTTCTTTTAGTTTCTCAAGGTAAGGAGAGTTTGAAACCTGACCCAAAGAATCACCGGTGATGAAGTAGATGTCCTTTTGTTCAGGCTTCATGCGCGCCACGTACTCATCCAAAGTCGTCATCTTGTCAGAAGCTGTCGAGTGGAATAGGCATAGTTCCTGGATTTTGTCTTTGTTCGTAGGATCTACTGGCAAGCCTTCTTTGAAAGTTGAACCGAACTCTGTCCAGAAGTTTTCGTACTCTGTGCGCTCTTTGTTCAATAGATCCTTCAAGCCGCCCAAAATCTTCGTTGTGACGTTTTTACGGATCGCCGTTACCTGGCGGTCCTGTTGCAGGATTTCGCGTGATACGTTCAGTGACAAATCAGAGCTGTCCACCAGACCTTTAATGAAACGCAGGTACTGCGGAAGCAATTCTTTGCAATCCGCCATGATGAACACGCGTTTGATGTAAAGGCTAAGACCGTATTCCATTTCGCGGTTGTTGAAGTTCCAAGGGCGTTTGCCCGGGATGTACATCAGCGCATTGAATTCCATGGTGCCTTCAGCACGATAGTGGATGGTTTTCAATGGCTCATTAAAGTCATGGCTTAAGTGCTGATAGAATTCCTTGTGCTCTTCTTTGGTCACTTCCGAAGGGGACTTCAACCAGATCGCTTTTTGTGAGTTCAAAGTTTCATCTTCGCCCTTGTCGTTTTTCATCTTGATTGGATGGGCGACAAAGTCAGAGTATTTTTTAACCAAAGATTTCAAAACCCAGGCATCCGTGAAATCCTGAACTTCCTCTTCCTCTGCAAACTTCTTCAAGTGCAAAGTGATCGTCGTGCCCGTGCCACCTGGGCGCGGAACCGAATCGATGGAGTAAGTGCCATCACCAGTGGATTCCCAAACCACACCTTCGTTGGTGCCGGCTTTTTGGGTGTGCAAAGTGACTTTGTCAGCCACCATGAAAGCGGAATAGAAACCCACACCGAACTGACCGATCAACTCTGGCTTGTTGCGCATTTCCTCATTCATTTGCATGAAGGCTTTGGCACCCGAGCGGGCAATAGTTCCGATAAACTGAACCACTTCCTCCTGGTCCATACCGATACCGTTGTCGATGATTTTCAAAGTGGCTTGCTCTTTGTTGCCTTCCAGACGGATTTCTGGAGACCAGTTTGCTGGCAGCAAGCTTTGATGAGTCAGGGATTGGAATTTCAATTTATCAATTGCATCCGAAGCATTTGAAACCAGCTCACGAATGAAGATTTCTTTGTGGGAATAAAGTGAGTGAATCACGATATCCAAAAGTTGCTTAATTTCTGCATTAAAGGCTTGAACTTGTTTTGCCATCTAAAAACTCCCTAATTATTCGTAATGAAATGACATTCGGTCCGAAATCGATTTTGGCAAGGCCGGGATCTGACTTCTTGGGATAAAAAATGTCGTAAGGTTAAAGAAATCGCTGAAAATCTTGTGTTTGGCCGTGGCTGCAGCCAGGTATTGGTGCCCGGACGAGCCACCAGTGCCGATCTTATTGCCCAGCATGCGCATCGCCATCATCGCGTGGCGGTAGCGCCAGTTTGTCATGTTTTCATCGATATCCAACAGGGCGCGGATGATTCGGAATGGAGTCTGAAGAATCGGTTGATCACGGTAAAGTTGAATCAATAGGGCTGCGTGCATGGCCTTGTAAGAAAGGCGGAATTGTCCTTCCGCGCGTAGTTTGTTGAAGGCTTCCTCGTTAAAGAGAGCATCGAAGCTTTGCAGAGACTTTTCCAGGCCTTCGATGGTTTTTGCTTTTTCTTCAGCGGGGATGCTGGCATTGGCCTTCACTGTGGCGATATCCTCAGAGAACATTTTGTTCACGGCCTGTTTGTAAGAATCCCAGAAGTTGAAGTTTTCACCTTGCAGGAAGGGCGTGCGCTCCAGCCATTTTTCCAAGGAATCAAATAGTGAAGGTTGATCCAGAACCCCCAGCATTTTATTTTGCTGTTCTTCGGTCAGGGATTTCCAGAATGGAGCCTGATTGTAAGCCAAACGGTCGCCGATACGCAGACCCAACTTGGTTTCGATCAAACGCCATTGGAAGCTTTGAAAACCGGAAGCCGGGTAAAGCATGTCGCGGAAATCCAGGAAATCCAGAGGCGTCATGGTTTCCAGAACATCGATTTGGCCCATGATCAATTTTTGAATCGCCACGATTCTTTCCAGACGTGATGTTGCCTGACCCATTTCTTCTTCAGCGACTTTTGGTTTTTGGAAAGTCGCAAGAACGGAATCCAATTCAAAAAGAATTTGTTTGAACCAAAGTTCATAAGCCTGATGAACGACGATGAATAGTAATTCATCGTGGGCAGGTTTGCCGTACTTCACGCTGACAGGATGTTGTGCATCCAGGATTTTTTCGATTCCAAGATAGTCATGATAATGAACGGCAGGGTATTTCATCGTGAAAGCTCCTTGATAGCGTTGGCAAAATTTTGGATGTCTGTACTTTGAGTGTCCCAGGAAGTCATCCAGCGACACTCGAAAGTGTTTTCATCCCAGACGTAAAAGAAAAATTTCTCGCGCAGGGGTTTTACCCAGGCTTGCGGAATGGTTGCGAACACAGCATTGCTGGTGGGCTTGGTGCGAATTCCCACGCCCGGAATATCCTGAATGGCCTGATATAATTCCTGAGCGCGCTCCAGGGAATTACCGGCAATCTCTTTCCAGAGGTCATTCTTAAAGTATTCGCTAAACTGGCAGGCGATAAAACGTGACTTGGATGGAAGCTGGGAGCTTTGCTTGCGCACATATTTAAAGTCATGCGCCAGGGCTTTGTTCAGAAATATAACAGCTTCGCCCATCATTAAACCGTTTTTGGTGCCACCAAAGCTCACGACATCAACGCCCAGATCGGTGGTGATTTCCTTGAAGGATTTTTTTAAGGATACAGCGGCGTTGGAGAGGCGTGCTCCATCGATATGAACATAAAGTTTGCGCTCGCGGGCCCACAGGATCAGGGTGCGCAACTCTTCCAAAGAATAAACAGTACCAAGCTCGGTCGGTTGAGTGATGCTTAATACCGCAGCCTGGGAGAAGTGTTGATCTCCACGACGGATGAATTGCTGTTCAAGGGCGGCGACAGAGATTTTACCATCCACCGAGGGCACGGTTTGCAGTTTGAATCCACCCATCTGTTCGGGGGCACCGCACTCATCCAGATTGATGTGGGCCACATCAGAACAAAGCACACTTTGCCAAGGACGGGTGATTGCCCGCAACGCTGTTACGTTGGCGGCAGTGCCATTAAATACAAAGAAAACCTGGGAGTTGTCACCGAAGTGGGACTTAAAAGCATGAGCGGCTTTTTCAGTCCACTCATCCGTGCCGTAAGAGGGCGCGTGTTCGACATTGGCTTCCTTTAAGGAATCCAAAATCCGGGGATGAACTCCCGCATGATTGTCGCTGCCAAAACCGCGATTCATAGGTCTAACCTTTGTTTAAAATTCCAAAGATAAAATTATGGGAAATCAACGCTGCAAGTTTGCTAGTGCGTTTGTCCGAATCCAGTGGCGGGGAGACTTCGTAAATTCCCATGCCACGCACGTCGTGGTGTTTAAGCATCCAGTGCAGACTTTCCAGGAAATCCTTGGTGAAAAGTCCCGTCGTCCAGGACTGTGAACAGCCCGGGGCTTCGTTGGAAGTAAAAGCATCAATATCGACGCTTAAGAAAATCTTTTTCTTTTCTTTGCCCTTTAGGTAAGTCTGCAAAGATTTAAGCAGTCCATTTTCATTGATTTGATCCAAGGTGATGATCTCAGCACCTTTGGATTTTGCCCAGGCGATATGAGCCTGGCTGTTGCATTGGTTTTGAATTCCAACTTCTGCAAAATCCACGTGACCGGAAAACTCCTGAAGCAGGCGGTGAAAAGGCGTGCCTGAGTTGAAACCCTTGTCGGTTGGGCGCACATCCATATGAGCATCAAAGTTGATCACGACCGCATTGTCTTTGTGGTTTTCCGCAAAAGCCGTGCTGTCGCAGTAACCGTAGTCATGACCACCACCGTAGGAAATCCAGTGTTTGCCCATTTTAACCAAAGAGCTGATCAGTTCGCGCCCTTTGGCGTGACGATCTTCCAGTGGTTTTTCACGGTTCACCAGATCCCCCAGGTCCAGAATTTTCGGCAGACGAGTCGCTGCCAGATGGGGAGTCATTTTATAAAGATAAGTGCGGATTTCTTTCGGTGCGGCTTGCGCGCCAACGCGGCCGCCGTTCAAGCCAATGCCTTCATCGTCGGGATAGCCCAAAAGAGCAAAATCAAAATCAAAGGATGTCAGTGATGGCTCGCCCTTTGGAAGAAGCTGTACGCATTCCCCAAGGCGAGGATCTTCTTTGTCATTTTTTGTGAAAAGAAGATGCTTGTCAGTGGGATGTAGCCAACTCATTAATTTAGTCCGGTAGTCATTCTGTAGAGGATCAGAGTTTTGTTCAGGGCGCCGGTATCTGAGCTGTACATTTTCAGGACAGCAGATCCGCGGCTGAATTGAATTGTTCCAAATTGTGTGCTTTTGGAATCAGACAGGAACATGACCCACTCTTTACCGGAGGCAGGAACCAGGCTGTAGTTATACTCGATCGGAGTTTGTGACCATTTATGATCTTTCTCAGCAGCATAAAACTTCATGCTGTTGAAGTCCTCAACTGTAATCACAGCTTCAGTTGAGTACCAGCTGCCCAACATGCGGCGCAGACCCACGTACTCAACGCTGTCGATAGAAACTGTGCAGTGAGCAGGATTCTTTTTGCCGGTAGCAGTGATCACATCGCCCGGTGCAAGTTTAACCAAAGCACTCAAAGCGATTTCATTGTTAGAGGCAACGAGATAGTTATTGCACGGGTCATCCGTCTTAAGGAACATCTGCTGACCCTTAAGTGCAACGGTACCACCAACGGTATTTGCCGCAATGGCAACCGCAGAGGTAACTAGCGTGAGGACGAAAAATAATAATCTCATGGCACCCTTGTTCCATGGGTCAAAACGCCGGTCAATATTAAAAGTACAAAGCAAATTGACCTATATAGTCATGCTTAGATGGTGAGCAAATCTTGCTCCTAATGGCATCTGAATCTACACTGATTCGTAATGTTTAAATCGAATGATCTCAATATTTTGTCGTTTCCATTCAATGGTGTGTTGCCGCAATCAAATCAAGTCGTTGTCCGCGATATTGATGTTGTCGGTGTGGGGGCTGTTCGCAAGCAGCAGTTGCTTAAAATTCAAGCAGAGCGTGAGTTCGTTTTGCAGTCACACTCGTCATTTATTCCGCCGTCTGTAAAAAACATTTATGATGAAGAACTGAAGCGAACTTTGCAGTGGTTGAAGCCTGTTCGCGTGACCAGTGTGAGTGATTTTGATTTTCACGCTGAAGTTTTAAACACATTTGAAAAATCTTTTCCGAAGACGAATCTTTTTCTGGGAATCATGGGGAAATCCTCGCGTGATAAATATCTGCAGGAGATGGAGTGGAGCAGTTGGTTGTTGCAGGATCACTGGCGCTATTTCGTCGGCTTTATTCGTCAAAAGTTTCCCGAGAATATGGCATTGCGGGAGCTTGCTCAATGGGAGTGGATTCATGCGTGGCTGGAAATTCAACCGTTCGAAGAAGAAAAAACCGGTGGTAAACAAATTAAAGTTAATACCAGTTTGCAGACCTTAGCGCTTACCGCGGACAATAAAGAGATCGAACGAATGAAGGGTCTCTATGCTTTTGTGTACGATCAAGATCTCGTCAAAATTACAGAAAGACAATTGGACATTTACGAGGCGGCGTTGTTGGATCTGCTTGCTGAAGACCGCGTTTATAACGAGGAACAACTGCTGGAAATGGCACTCCTTGAGGAGATTGAGCCTCGTATAAACAAAGATGAGTGGAGAAAAAGAATAGAAGTTCTGCTCGCTTCTGCGATTCTGGTTCAGCATTGAGTTTTTAAAAAAAATAAAAGCGAACACTTGTTTTTATTGTGCGTCGCTGGTAGCGTTCGAAGTGGACACGGTACGTTTTCGGAGGAATTGTTAAATGGCTACGCAAGAAAATAAATTGGCAGCGTTTCTTAAAGAATGTCGCTTGAAATCAGGACTTTCTCAAAAGGAAGTTTCCACTGTTCTAGGTTATGAAACTGCACAATTTGTATCTAACTGGGAACGTGGGGTTTCTTCTCCACCTATTTCAAGTTTGTGGAAGTTGGCGGGATTGTACAAAATTTCAGCTCAAAAATTGTTCGATGTGGTCCTTGAAGAGGAACTTCGTTTGACTGCGATCAATTTGAAAACTCGCTTTAAACAAGCTAAGTCTTCTTAAATCTTATTAAGACAGATCCAGAAAATAAAAAAGAGCGGCTCTAGGGCTGCTCTTTTTTTTGTTTAATACGTCTGTTAGTAGTGAGGCGGTTTTTCGTGGCCGCGAATCTCAGCGTCTTGATCGCCCAATGTTTCCTGCAGGCGTTTCGTTAGTCCCGTTAGCAGCGACTCGAGTTTATCGATGGTCTTTTGCTGCTCATACATAACCTGATGCAATTCTTCGATCACCTGATCCTGGTGAGAAATTTTGATTTCTAAATTTACGATGCGCGATTCGTCCACGTGAAAAAATCCTGGTTAAGGGGTTTTCTGTGAGTCTTTGGTGTGAAAGAAGTCCTCTTTCACAAGCTCATAGAAGGAATGTTGACTCACGATATGGGATATACCAGCTGCCACTGCCGCACTCAACATCATGGGGAATAGTGAGGAGTGGCGATCGGTCATCTCGAATATAAGGATGAATGCCGTAAACGGGGTCTTCATAAAGCCTGTAAGAAATCCAATCATTCCGCACAAAATCAAAAGGTGGTGATTGTGTGGCCATAGGATTTCAGAAAACAGGGAGCCGAAAGTGGCGCCAATAGCCAGGGTCGGGGCGAACAGACCGCCGGCCACTCCAGCAAGGGACATGACGATCGGGCCGACCAATCGGATCAGGACATCTGAAGACGTGGCCCAGGCATCCTTAAACAATAAATCCGTGATGATGGCTTTTCCGCCGCCAATGCCGTGATCATTCCAGAAGTAAATGCACAACCAGAAAATCAAACCACAGGCGATATTGATGGCCACAAGTTTGCGCACGTTTTTAATGACCTTCCTGAATTGGGAGATCTTGAAAAAGATTTTTCCAACGACAGCGCCAAGGATTCCCGTTAAGGCGGCCAAAGTCACAATATAGACGTAACTTTGAAAGTTGATGGACTCGATGGAGGGGAAGCCAAAGTACAAATAACCACCCATGGCTGTTTGCACCAATAACCCCGTAGCCATGACTGACCAGAGGACGTAGGTTTTAAAGTTATTGAAATAATCTTTGCTGAGTTCCTCAAGGGCGTAAACGATGCCACCCAAAGGCGTGTTAAAAGCAGCGGCCAAGCCAGAGGCACCACCGGCCAGGATGAAGGATCTGGTTGAGGCCTGTTGAATCCACTGCGTGGATTTTTCACCGATGCGATAGAAGATGCCGGATGCAATTTGCAGTGTGGGACCCTCTTGCCCTACGGCGCCTCCGCCCAGCACACAAACGATGGACGAAATTATTTTCACCAGAATCACCCGGATACCAATAAAGGAGCGAATGATTTTGGAGTCGGTGGACGGATCCAGCTCATTGGCAATCAGCATCTGAGGAATGCCGCTGCCTCCGGCCTGAGGGGCCATGCGGTAGGGAATGTACCAGCTTAAAAAGATCGTGGTCAGTGTGGCAAAAAGAGACAGGCTCCAGTGCGTTTCATGTAGGATCTTAAGAGAAACTTCCTCGGCAGCAAAAAATATTTTGGTGTAAAGGACCGAAACCAGAGCGGCGACAAAGCTTGCAACTAAAAACGGCACAACACGAAGGGATTCCTTGTATTGCAGTAATTCGATCAGTTTGTGCAGCTGAAAGCGTTTCGCCGATTTATCCATGTATCAGCAATACTCCCATCAAGGAGTGATGGGAAATATTTTTTCCAATTGTGACAGGATGTCACTTCAGGATAATCAAATGCCTTTCATAATATCACTCAGATGCTGAATGTGTTGCAGTGGATGTTGGCCCACTCGTTCCAGCATGAGTTTTTTGGCAGCTTCATTCTTAGGCACGCCTTCAAAGGTGATCAGGCGATCAATGGCATTGGCGGAGCAGACGATGACAGCCAGAGGGTCAATGTCCTTCTCGCGCATACCCAGAGGGCCTGAGCCATCGATCAGCTCTTCGTGTTGGGCAATGATGTTGATCACCGTCTGATCAAAGTGCTTTTTGTCGCGAACTTGTGTGGCTCCTTCAGAAGGATGCTTCCACCAAAGGAGTTTATCCGCAGGGTTCATCGCAGAGACTTTTTGATTCACGTTTAATCCAGTCAGGTAATGACCGTAATCGTGTAGCAGGGCTCCCAAAGTCAGGAGTTGAGTCTTTTTAAGGTCCGTCACACCCAGTTTTTGCGCCAGAGCGATCGCCAGAGTGGAGACCGTCACGCCGTGATGTGCGAGATTCTTGTCCGTATTCTCAAGACTCATGATTGAGGCCAGAGATTGTTGGTTGGACATCACAAAGCTGACGTATTTGCCAGCGGCATCCTTGGCATAGTTGTAAGTGACTTCGTTCTCTGGATTTTCAAACACTTCTTCGGCGTTGGATTGTTGCGCGCCTTGGATGACTTCCACGCGGGTTTGTAGATCTTTACCGGAACTGTTGTCGTATGCCATATCAAGATTGCGATCCACATAACCACGGTAAAGCTGTTCCTCTGTGGTCAGGATGTACATTTTGCGGAGCTGTTTTTCTTTCAAACGCTTCAGTCGGTCGCCTTCAAAGCTGTCGCCACGACGTAGGTAGAGGATCATTTTGTCATTGATTTTGATGTAGGCATTGAAATCAATCTTTTGGTCCCCTCTCAGGGTGCTCACGCGAATTGAGACATAATCCATTGCTTCCAAACCTCTCGATTGCTATCGTTAAACCAATGTCTATTGATAAAGAAATTGTAAAAGATTTTGTAAGCGAGTCAAAGATCTTGATAGAGGATTTGATAGATCTTCTCGAAGGTATTGAAGGTGACTTTTCTCAAGTTGAAAAGTTGGCAGAGTATGGGAACGGTGTGGACCGCATTATGGGGGGAGCCAAGAGCCTTGCTATGTCTGCGCCCACGGATCATGCAGTTCATTTGATTTCTGACTATACGGCACTTTGTAAGGCTGTCGGTTACAAAGCTTCACAAATTCAGGGTAATCAGAGTCTCTTTGATGTGTGCGTCGCCACTTTGCTGGACGGGTCTGAAACATTAAGCACATTGCTGGATCGTATTGATGAGCCGATGGCAGCATTGAAAACCACAATACCGCAGGCATTTATCGATCGATTGCGCTGGGTTTCGGGTAAATTCTCTGACGATGTGGCAATGAGTGTGAGTGCCAAAGGTGCCGCCTCAGATCAAGGGAAGCAAAAGTTGAAGCAGAACGAAATCGACGATCTTCTAAAAAAGCTAGGACTGTAGCTGTCCCAGGGTCCACTGGGCCAGTTCTCCCAATTTTTCGTGTTCTGAAAGAGCTTCGACCTCAGGTTGAAGCTCTTTAAGTTTGCGGTTGGCCGTGACAATCAAAGCATTGCGCTTCAACCCAAAGGAACCAGCCCGCGCTAGCGGGGTGCCAAAGAAATCCTTGCTTAGTTTCTTACCGGAACTTGTCAGAATATAGCGAAGCTCCGTGGTCAGATCCTTTTCGTGTTCCGAGGTTAGGGACAGGCTTTTTTCAATGGACAGCTGACCTTTGAAGACCTTCTGATTCCAAGGGCACACTGTCTGGCATAAATCACAGCCGAAAAACCAATCACCAATTTGATTGCGCAGACTCTCTTCAGGAATCTGGCGCGACTCAATGGTCAGATAAGAGATGCATTTACGGGCATCCATCTTGCGCGGCTCAATCAAGGCGCCAGTCGGGCAAATATCAAGGCAACGAGTGCAGGTGCCGCAAAAATCCGGCAGCGGTTCGATTTCGGTGGTGATTTTCAGGGAGGTGACAATTTCGCCGATAAAAAACAGACTGCCTTTTTTAGGGTGGATCACGCAGGTGTTTTTACCGACCCAGCCCAGGGCGGCTTTTTTTGCGAGGTCTCTTTCCAGAAGTGGGGAGCTGTCAGTAAAAGCCAGGAATTCCTCTTCCGGGAAGGCCTTGCCCAATTCCACACAGAGTTTTTGCATCCGTTCCTTGAACCAAAAATGGTAATCGATCCCTTGGGCGTACATGCTGACCCGGGCGGACTTGAGTGGGAAGTTTTCCATTTTTTCGGGGTGTGGAAAGTAAGGCATCGCAAATACCAAGGCACTTTCCGCGCGGGACCATTTGCTTTGGGGATTTTCTTTGATCGGGGCGTGGTCCGCCAGATACTTCATCTCGCCGTGCAGGCCCTCATCGATCCAGCTGCGATAAAAATCAAAACTCAAAGGATTCTGCAAAGGCGCCCAGCCGAAGTGGGAGACTCCCAGTTCGGCTAAAAATGGATCTAAAAGTGGTTTTATCTCCTGAGGCGTCACGCGAACAATTTCTTTCTTTCACCCGGTTTTTTTGTACACTGAATTGGTATGGATCAAGTTCGCACTATTTTGCAATCTCATCCCCATTGGCCCGCTGTGGAGGCAATCTATCACAGTTTGAGCGATAAAGGCTATAAAGCGTTTTTAGCCGGGGGCTGTGTACGTGACGCTTTATTGGGTTTTAAAGCCAATGATTTGGATATCGCGACCGATGCGACTCCGGATCAGATCGAAAAATTATTCGAAAAAACTGTCGGGGTGGGTAAAGTCTTCGGGGTCATGCGTGTTCTCGTGGGTGGGGCTGATATCGAAGTGGCCACCTTTCGCAACGACGGCACCTACGCGGATGGCAGACGTCCTGATCATGTGGAGTTCTCCTCGCCCGAGGAGGATGCTGAACGCCGCGATTTTACCGTGAATGCCCTGTTTTATGATTTGAAAACGCATCAAGTGCTGGATTTTGTAAATGGCCAGGCCGATTTACAAAAACAGATTCTGCGCACTGTGGGTGATGCTAAAAAACGCTTCACTGAAGATCACCTGCGCCTGCTGCGCGGGGCTCGCTTTGCAGCACAGTTGGATTTTGCGATAGAGCCAGTCACCATGAAAGCCATGACGGAGATGTCTTCGTTGGTCAAGACTGTCAGTGGTGAACGACTGCGCGATGAGATGGGCAAATTGCTGAAATCAAAGAATGTGCCTCTGGGACTGCGTGTGATGCAGGATACGGGACTGCAGGCCGAGCTGTTTCCCTGGAAGGCCATGGATGTCAGTTGGACCGGTTATCCCGGTTGTGAAATTTGGCAGAATTTAAGTTTGTATTTGCGATCTGCGGGTTCTGCGGAGTTGTCAAAGAGCATTGAATTATTGCGTCTTTCAACAAAGGAACGCCGGGGTATCGAAGACGCCTGGAATTTGTGGCATAAGCCAGAGGAATTCCTGATGCAGCGTCTGGGGATTCAGCTGCAGCAAATGCAGAAACCGGGTGTGTACTGGGCCCTGGAAGTTTTGATGAAAGAAGGCCATTTTGAGGAACGTATCCTGGCTTTGTTTGCCGAGTCTCAGGATTTCGGTGAAGAGTTGCCAAAACCATTCCTGACCGGCGAGGATCTGAAAGGCAAACTTCAGGGGCCGGCGATTGGCACGTGTTTGCAGGAAGCTTATTGCCTGCAACTGGAAAAAAATCACGGGGATCGCAAGCAAGCGCTCGCGTGGTTGGATCAATACTTAAAGAAAGTCTAAGGTAATTACAAATGAACGACGTCTTTGTTGCGAGTACTTGGAAAAGACTTTTTGCCATCATGTTGGATCAGATTTTTCTGGTGGTTTGTTACCTGCCTTTCGGGACACTTTTCTATCGTGCTTGGTTTACTCAAGGTGATGTCGAGATTTCCCTGTTTCAACTGGGGATGCTGTTCCTGGTGCCGGCCCTTTATGAAGCCGTGTCTTTGATGCTGTTGTCGGCCACTCCGGGGAAATGGTTGTTGGGTTTAAAAGTTGTACCTGCAGATGATCCGACGAAGGAGTTGCAATACACGCAGTGTGTTCTGCGTCCGCTGACCAGTCGTCTGACTTTCTTTTTCTCCTGGGCTATTTATGCCCTGGCTTTTTTTAGATATGACCGAACTCATCTTTCTGATTGGGTTGCCGAAACCCGCGTGGTGCAATTTACACCGCGCCCTCAGCGTCCCACGATCCGTTGGGTGGTGGGGAGTTTGCTGATTTTGTCTTATGCCTACGAAGGACTGTTGTTTTCATCGAATATCATCAATGAAATTAACTGGAAAAACGGCAAGGCAGATCTGCGGGCCTTGGTTGCGATCAGTTCCATGGAAGATGTTTCCGTGGATGTGGGTGAAGACATGATGGAGGACGAATAAGATGAGACTGATAGTGTTTCTAATCTCCTTGGTGTTCGTGTTCTCGGCCCAGGCCCAGCCTCCAGCGGGTGTGGATTTTTCCAAGATCAACTTTGTCGGCGTTCAGGTTCTCGGACCCGGTGGGGATAATGCATTTCCATGGAAGGTCAAACCCATGGTGAATGGTTGGGAAGATCTGTACAAGAAGTTGGAGCAGGTTTCCGGTACCCAGATCTCGTCGCAGATTTTCTATCTGGCGGAAAAGACCTCGTTCAAAAACATCTTTGCCTTTGTGGGTCGCGATAGTGCTGGGGATTATCAGTTCGTGAATGTGTTTTATACCATGTCGGGGCAGATGTACGGCTCTAACATGAAGGTGATGAACGTTGAAAAAGATCAGCTGGATGTGGCGCAGGGAATTCCCAATGAGCAGCCCAAGGACTATTACAAGGTCAAGGCCACTCAGTTGTTTCCGTAGTGAGATATTAAGGCTTAAATTTTTTAGCGATAGTACTGATCATCACCAGATCGTAATTGCCATTGCCGCTGATCGCGTCGTCTTTCATGGTACTCATGGCGATTTGTGGTGCCAGTGCTGAAGCCTGATCGCGCAGTGCTGTCAATTGATGGAATGAATAAGCGATACTCAACAACTTTCCGATAGCTGTGATGTCTTCAGTTGGTAAAGCTTTAGGGAAGCCGCGACCACCTGGAAGTTCCCGGTGTTGCATGATTCCGTCTTGAATGTCCTGATTGATCGGAACTTTTTTGGCTTTTACCAGATTCACGGATCTTTCCGGATAGAACTTATAGTCATGGGCCTGTTCGCCACTTAGTTTGGTGACGTCGATTTCTGTCGCTGAAAAGTTGGCTTGGGACAAGCCGATATTGTGTAGCAAGCCTGCAATCGCCGCAGATTCACGTTTTTCCTCGGGCCAATCCAAAAGCTGTGCGAAATAGGCCGCGAAGGCGGATACGCAAAGGGCGTCGTGATAGTAAGAACGGGTGTTGCCGGTGTAGCGGCAGACCTCATCATAGATTTCCGGGCCAGGCAGAGTCTTGTTCAGCTCCAGTTCATTGATGATCGTTTTACATTTATCCAAAATTCCTTTTCCCATGGAGTAGTCGCCAGAGGCGGCATTCAGGAAAATTTGCATGAATTCGTAGATATTCTTTTTGGAACGATGAAACTTCTCGGTCATGGAGATCGGGAAGGGGATATTACGCATGCTCATGATGGTGCGCGCGAACTCAAAGAACTGCTTCATTTGAGTTTTCTTGACATACATCTGTTGGCGCATGTTTTTGAACTTTTCCACGTGGCGGTCTTCGATCACGTCACCACTGTGGCGCAGAATGACGGAACGATGATTTGCTGGAAGATGAACGTAGACATCAAAGTTCAGAGTGATGTTGGGTTCCATGTCGCGCAAATCCACAGGCATCAGGGCTGTGATCGGGATGTTCTCGCCATCAAGGTCAATCGGAGCCAGCTGCAGAACCATGTCCGAGATAAATTCCCGGTCAAAGTTGATATGCATCACCTCGTCGGCACCGTTCTTTTTAACGATGTTAAAATCCAGGGGAGCGGATGAATGCAATACGATCAGGTGGCAGTCGGGGTAGTTCATTTTGGTGGTTTGAACCCACTCATTGGTGGTGTTCGTACCGTCTTGACCGTCGATTAATGCCAGAATGGGTTTGAATTCGGCGTTTGAAGAAGCGTCGATGATTTCGTCGACGCTTTTGAATTGTTGCAAGATGTACGGATAGTAGCCCTTTAAAACTGCCTGAATAGTCTCCAAAAATCCCGGATGAGGGCTTCCTATGATGACATCAACAGTCTTTCCAGGGCTGGTCGTCATTATTGCACCGTGATCTCCACGTAGAAGGTGGAGCTGTTGGACAGATTGAAAGGAATGACCAGAGTCGCGCCTTTGTCTGCCTGAGTAATATTAAAATTACCGGAAATTACCGTAGGAATTGCCATTTCGAAGTTGTAGCCCATTTGATTCAGGGTTGTCTTTGCAGAGCCGTAAATCATGTTGGTCATTTCACCAACCGCGTCTTGAACTTCATTGTTAATTTCGGTGTGTTTTTCACCCAGCATATTCTCCAGAATATGGAAGATGGAATCTTTGCCGTAAGAAATCAAAAGTGTGCCTTTAAGTGGGGGAGCCACCATACCAACCATTCCTGCGATTTCACCCTTAAGAACAAAGGAAGGTTCAATAAATGGCTTTCCCGGGGTTGCGTCGGTGTTTGCAATAGTCTTTAAGGTTTTAATAACCCCATCGACGAATGCATTTATAAGACGTTTGTCAAATAGTGGATTCATAGCATCCACTTTAGGTGCTGCTGACATTTTAAATACTCCTTAAATGCATTCAGTTAGGCGGCTTTTGCGCCAGCGTGTTTAGCCCAAACGCGTTCCATTTTCCCCTTCAAAGTCTGGGAATTGAATGGTTTCACCACGTAGTCGGAAACTCCGGCTTTTGCTGCTTCAAGGATGTGTTTTTGCTCGGACTCTGCAGTCACCAGCATGAAAGGCGTCGCTTTAAATCGAGGGTCTGCCTTGCAGGCTTTTAAAAGGTCGATACCCTGCATTCCCGGCATATTCCAGTCAGAGATAATGAACTCGTATGGCTTACCCGCGTCGTGAGCCGCCGCGATCATCGGAAGGGCGGTTTTACCATCGTCCGCCTCCTCGACGTTAGTGTAGCCAAGTTCGTTTAAAACCTTTTTGATGATTTTTCGCATTGTGGAAAAGTCGTCAACGATCAAAAATTTGGTCGTATTGGGAAACATAATATCTCCTAAGGGGCTATTTTGTGTAAAATCTACTCCATTATCGGTCTAGTTTTTTAAAACTAGAGTCCAAAGCTATTGCGAATCTCAGAATTTATGTCAGACTTTATTACAGGTGGTCGTGCTGCTTTTGGACATGAGTCCTGGGCGGTACAAACGGTTTAGATAGAAAAATAAAAAACAATTAGCGGGAGGGAGCAAGGATGCTCAGAGATGTCCTGATTCAAAAAGGTCTTTCAAATAGAGAGGCAGAAGTTGCTGAACTTGTGTCTAAAGGCTTGTCCAACAAGGAAGTTGCGAACCAGCTTTTTGTAACTGAAAAAACAGTTAAATTTCACCTTACTAACATCTATAAAAAGATGAATGTGAAATCTCGTGCACAATTGATCGTATGGTGCTTGCCTCACCTTGGTTTCGTGGAAAGCGAAATCCGCGCAGAGAGCAACAACCAAAATGCGACTACTGCTCAGACTTACAACAATAACCAAACGCAAACGATCCCAGCAGGATCTGCGACTGTAGCTGGTGCTACAACTCTTCCAGGTGGCGGCATGAACCGTAATGGTAATTCCGACATCGGTATGGGTGGCATCTAATATAGACGCCCAAAGCGTTGAACTGAATCCGTGAAGGGTTTAGTATAAAAGGCACGGCATTTAATGCTGTGCCTTTTGTTTTTTGGTGATAGCAAAAGGGTCCTTCGTGAAAGGCTCGTTCTTATGGCTAAATCTTCCAAGCCCGTTTCATTTTCTCAAGTCGTTATGACTCAATTGGTTCTTCCGTCGCACACAAATGCCTTGGGCTCTGTGTTCGGGGGGACGATCATGTCATGGATTGATATCGCAGCGGCCATAGCAGCCCAACGTCACTCGAATAAAGATGTTGTGACAGCCTCCATTGATCGCATTAATTTCGTGGCGCCAGTTTATAAAGGATGGGTGGTGAATCTTAAAGCCAGTGTGAACTACACTTCGCGCACCTCTATGGAAGTGGGCGTTCGTGTGGATGCAGAGGATCCTAAAACCGGGGAAACCTTTCATACTGCGACGGCATACACCACATTTGTGGCTTTGGGTGCCAATGGTAAGCCGATTGAGGTTCCAGGGTTGGAGTTGAACACTGAGAACGATAAACGCCGCTACAACGAAGGCAAGGCTCGCCGAGAGCAGCGTCTAAAAGAAAAGCGTCAGGATTAATCTGTAGAGTGGGGCTGGCTACGGTCGTACAACAGCCTCAAGCCATATACTTGAACGAATACGAAGACTATCAACATGAACTTCATAAAAAACTCCAAGAGTTGTTCCAGAATAGGGACAGAGCTTATGGGTTTTGTCATTTGATAGACGATTAAAGTTACGATTGAGATTATCAGATTTCCAAAAACCAATTCCACACGCAACCGATTCAAAAAAATAACTGGGTTCAGAGCGACGATCAATAACATCGCAATTGCATGATTTATGATGGAGGGGATGGTCATCAGAATTGCCAAAGATGCATACATTAGGATCGTTTGCGTAATCACTGCAGTCTGATTTCTTTCGATCGTAAAAAACAGGGTGCAAAGTGCTCCGAAAATGGCGATCACGGCCAGGCCCGCAAGTTTAATCAGGCCAACACCCATTGCCAGATAATAGAAGCAAAAAGTAATGCTGACAGCCCAGACGCTGAGGCAGACATACTTTCCTAAATGGTTTTGATTAATCGAAAAATTACTACTGCCGAACATAAACTAAAAATCCCCACCAACGCGATATGGGATTATTATAACTGACATTCGACAGTGACATCATTTTGATCCGGCAACACTTTAAAATAGAATCCTGTTTTGAGACGGTATTTTCTCAAAGTATTCGCATTCAAGTGAGGGTTTCCTCATGTTTATTTAACGATATAGTCTTTCCAGCGATTGATCAGCGAAGGGGTGAGCTGCGTGTAGCAGACGGTGCCTTCGGTGGCTGTTTCTTTTCTGCTGATTTGTGCTTCTCTTCCCAGGTCGAAAATTTTGTATTCTTCGGAGCGTGGGAAGTAGAGTTGCACATCGGTCTGCATTTCGCTGACCATTTGAGCCATCAGCTTTTTTAACTGTTCCATTCCCTGTCCGGTGAGGGCGCTGACGAAAACCCGCGGGTACTGTTTGACCCGGAATTGTCTTTCAACGGGAGCTGCATCCACCTTGTTAAAGACGTGGATGATTTTTTTATCGGCCCAGTTGAATTCCTTGATGAGATCTTCAACGACTTCAATTTGTCTTTCCATGTTGGGGGAGGATAAATCCACCACATGAAGTAAAACATCAGCTTCTGCCGACTCTTCAAGTGTTGCTTTAAATGCCTCAATCAACTGTGTGGGAAGTTTACGAATGAAGCCCACGGTGTCTGTGACGACTGCCGGTGGTCCATCGTTCAAAAAGATTTTGCGAGTTGTCGGATCCAGGGTTGCGAACACCTGATTTTTTGTCATCACTTGCGCACCAGTCAGGCGGTTCAGTAAAGAACTTTTACCTGAGTTGGTGTAACCAATTAAAGCAAAGGATGGGATTTCATGGCGTTTACGGGATTGTCTGTGTTGCGCACGGTTTTGGCGAACACCATCAAGTTTTTTCTTAATTAAAGCGACGCGCTCACGGATACGGCGGCGATCGTTTTCAAGGGCAGTTTCCCCAGGGCCTCTGGTGCCGATACCGCCACCTTGGCGAGACAGAGATTCCAACCATGCTCCGACCATGCGGGGCATTTGATCCAGCAACTGTGCAAGTTCCACTTGAAGTTTTCCTTCAAACGTCTGAGCACGTTGGGCAAAAATATCCAAAATCAATTGATTGCGGTCAACCACGCGAACTTTAACAATTTGCTCTAAGTTTCTTTGTTGAACGCCAGATAGTTGGTGATCCATGACCACAATCGTGGCCTGGCTGTCGCGGACCATCTCGGCCACTTCTTCGACTTTGCCGGATCCAATCAGGGTTGCGGGATTCCAAGAAGGCAGAACTTGGATAATGGAGCCTACAACTTCACCACCAGCGGCGGTGACCAGCTCCTCCAGCTCCAGCAGATTTTCTTTGATTTCGGTGAGTGGTTCGGTTTTTAAACCGACCCCGATGACAATCGCTCTATCGTGAACTTTGACATGGGCTTGTTGACTCAAATCGAAGAACCCTCCCTTGGTCTGCCTTAATTCTATCACCCTCGCGCATTCGGTCAAAGACAAATTTTAGACATTTTTGCCTGCCAACAAAGGCCCTTAGGCCCATGCATTTCCACACAATCTGACACGTGAACTTGGCCCTACGGGTTAAACAAATCAAAATTTTCTTTTAATGTGGTTGGTTTTTTGGGAGTGGGAATGGCTAAAAAGTTTAACATCTCTTTGCAGGATATATTGGAGCTACCGATCAAGGCTGAGATTTTCAGCGCAGAGAGACTTGAGGAATACGCGGTTTACCTGGGCGAGAATTTGCAAACCGGTAAAACCTCGGTAAAGCGTAGAACCTTAATTAAACGCAGTTCTGAAAATGGTAAAAAGCTTCTGGTCGCGTACCGTTTGCTGGCCACTGTAGGCAGAAAAAAAGAATCCGTTTCTCCCGCAGCCGAATGGCTGATTGATAATTTTCATATCGTTGAGGAGCAGTTGCGTGAAATCGAGGAGGATCTTCCTCCATCGTACTATTCGGAACTTCCCAAAGCTATCGAAGGGGAGTTGGCGGGGTACCCACGTATCTATGCATTGGCATTGGCGATGATTGCACATTCGGACAGTAGGCTGTCGGTGGATTTAATCCGTAGATTCGTTCTGGGTTTTCAAACACGCAACTATTTGAAAATGGGCGAGTTGTGGGCTGTGGCCATCACCCTGCGAATTGCGTTGGTTGAAAACCTTCGTCGGGTGGCCTTGCGGATAGCATGGGATTTCAATCAATCCGCCATGGCGGATGATCTGGTTGAGCAGTTGCTGGAAAATGTGCGCCAGCCAAAAAAATTTCAGAAATATTTGAAGCAAATCGTCAGTCATTGTGAAGGACCGGTGGAAACTGAGCTGACCTTCATCGCGCAGGTCGCAAAGCGTCTGCGTGATGCCGAGGCGGATGTCTGGCCCGTGATAGAAGCGATGAATGCGGAGCTGGGTAAAGCGAATCTGAGTATTGAGCAGATTGTCACCCGGGAACATCAGCATCAGGCCACCACTCAGGTAACAATTGCGAATATTATTTCCAGTATGCGTTTGATCAGTAATATCGACTGGAAGCTATTCTTTGAAAGTGTCAGTCATATTGATCGACTCCTGGAGGCGGATCCAACGGGCGATTACGCAAAGATGGAATTCGTCACCCGGGATGATTATCGCCACAACATCGAAAGAATTGGAAAGCGCACGAAAACCCCCGAGCGCGATATCGCCAAGAAAGCCATTGAAAGAAGTCAGCAGGACAATTCCCATGTGGGCTACTATTTGTACGGCAAGGGCTTGCGAAAGCTGGAAAAGGACTTTAATTACCGGCCGCGCTTCAGTGAATCCTGGTTGCGCCTGACCTTAAGACATCCCACGTTGGTTTACTTTTCCAGTATTGCGATTTTAATTTGTTTAACGATGATTGGTCCCATCGACTACGCCGTCAGGAATTCCAAATTTTGGTATGGCATGGTGGTGGCCGTCTTTGTCATGTTTATTCCTTTCAGTGATTTGGCAGTGACACTTTTCAACTATCTTTTAACCCATGTAGTTCAGCCCCGGAGGCTGGCGAAAATGGATTACCGTCAGGGAGTGCCTGCAGAATACCGAACCTTGGTAATTGTGCCGTGCCTGCTGGTGGATGAAGAAACCATCGAAAATCTGCTCGAGAAAATCGAAGTTCATTATTTGGGCAATTTGGATGCGCAGGTCTATTTTGCGCTGGCAACGGATTTTCTGGATGCCGCCAGTGAGCAGGTGGAAGGTGATCAAGGACTGGTTGCCCAGGTGCAAGAGGGCATTGCGCGTCTGAATGAAAAGCACGGTGCGGACCGGTTTTTTCTGTTGCATCGTAAGCGTCTGTGGAATCCGTCCGAGAAAAAATGGATGGGCTGGGAGCGTAAGCGTGGAAAAATTGAAGAGCTGAATCGCATCCTTTTGGGCAACGGAGAGACCAGTTATACCATCATGACTATTCCAGAGGAGCTGGTTCATACTTTCAAGTATGTGATCACTCTGGATGCGGATACGCAGTTAGGATTGGATGGGGCTCGGCACCTTATTGGTGTGGCTTCGCATCCGCTGAACCGGGCTAAATTCAGTGAACTGCGCCGACGCGTGACTGACGGTTATGGAATTATTCAACCCCGGGTGAGTATTTCACTCGAAAGCTCCTCGCGCACGATCTTTGCCTCTGTTTTTTCCGGCCATACCGGTATTGATCCCTATACCATGGCAGTGTCCGATGTTTATCAGGACTTATTTAACGAAGGCAGTTTTACCGGAAAAGGCTTGTACGATATCGAAGCGTTTGATCGGTCGCTGGAAGGCAGGGTTCCGGATAATACGATTCTTAGCCATGATCTGTTTGAGGGTCTTTATGCCCGCACGGCGCTGGTGACTGATATTGAAGTCATGGATGACTATCCCAGCTCATATAAAAGTTTTTCGGCCCGGGCGCATCGTTGGGTGCGGGGAGACTGGCAGGTAGGTCCATGGACTTTGCCGATTGTAAAAAACCATGATGGAAAACTGGTGGTGAATGATCTGCCCCTGATTTCCCGCTGGAAGATTTGGGATAATCTTCGCCGCAGCCTGGTGGCTCCGTGTTTGATGTTTCTGTTTGTGGCCTCGTGGTTGATTTTGCCGGGGGATGCCTGGTTCTGGACCGGGGTTGCAACGGTGACGATAGCGATTCCTATCATCCTGCAACTTGTGAATGCCTTGATGGTTTCACCGCGCGGTGGCAGTTGGACCAAAAGTTTCTGGAGTGAGCTGGGGAAAATACAGACCCACGTCGGTCAGTTTCTTTTGTCTCTGGTATTTCTGCCTCACCGGGCAGTGAATGATGTGGATGCTATCGTGCGGGCGATCTACCGCACTCGAGTCTCAAAAACCAAAAGACTTGAATGGACCACTGCTGCCGCCGCGGAAAAGCTGGAAAATCAAGGTGGAAACTTTTGGCGCAGCACTGCCGGAGTTGAAACCATTCTGGCACTGATTCTGGTTTCAGTTATTGTTCGCTGGAATGCGGATGTGGCGTTGGTGGCTATTCCATTTTTGACCATGTGGGCTCTTTATCCGTGGATCGCGAATCTGACCCAAAGAAAAATTGAAAAGAAAAGAGAGGATCTCTCCGCGGACGACAACGAGTATCTGTTCTCGGTGGCGCGGCGAATCTGGTTTTTCTTTGAAACATTCGTGACGGCCAAAGACAACTGGCTTCCTCCTGATAACGTGCAGGAGGATCCCGAGCAAGTCGTTGCACATCGGACCTCGCCCACAAATATGGGGCTCTATGCACTTTCCATTCTTTCGGCAAAGGACTTTGGATTTATCACATTGCGCGCGGGTTCAGATCGCTTGCGGGATCACTTTGCCACCTTGGCTAAATTGGAGCGCTATCGAGGCCACTTTCTAAACTGGTACGACACGATGTCCTTGGCACCCCTTTATCCGCAGTATGTTTCCACGGTGGATAGTGGAAATATGGCGGGATATTTATTGGTCATTAAAGAGGGCGCGCGGGAGTTGTTGGAAGCTCCCATTTTCAACCCAAGCTGTCTTCATGCCTTGAAAAACAACCTGGAACTGATGGAGGAGGAAGTTAAAAAACTTCAACTGCAGCGACAGGAAACAGGATCTTTAAGCGGGACTCATTTGGTTGAACAAATTAAAAGCACCTTGCAGATTATCGAAGAGGGTGCACCGGCAACGCTGTCCCAATGGGCCGGATTGATCCGGGCGATTCAGTTTTCTGTCGAAGACTTCAGGGACAGTCTGGATGCACTGGAAGTCGAACATGGAGTTCGTTTCTATCTAAAACTTCGCGGCTGGACGAATGCTTTAAACACCCTGGTAGGTGATCTAAAAAAAGATTCCGACCTGTTTGTTCTGACTCAGTTACTCAGTTCAGAAAATAAAACCTGGCTTGCTGGCATCTCTGGATATCAGGAGCTGGATCAGGTGAACTCGTTAAGTGTCACTGTAGTTAACTATCGCAGTTTCTTTGCGCGGCTCGCCGATTTTCCAGATAGCGACTTGCCGGCCGAGATTATCAAGTACCGCGAGTTGGGGACCAAGGTCGTCAACAACACGGTGGCATTGTGTGATGATTTACGGAACGTGTCTGATTTGTGTGAAACCTATTTCACAGAAATGGATTTTGGCTTTCTGATTGAAAAGGACCGCGAGGTTTTCTCTATCGGATTCAATGTCAGTGAGAATCGCCATGATAATTCATATTACGATTTGCTGGCTTCGGAATGCCGGTTGGCGAGCTTCGTGGCGATTGCGAAACGTGATGTTCCTGCCAAACACTGGTTTCGCCTGGGGCGGCAGCTGGTTCCGGTGGAGGGAAAACGGGCCCTGGTATCCTGGTCAGCCTCCATGTTTGAGTATTTGATGCCCCATCTTGTGATGAAAAGTTATGACAACACTCTTATCGGTGAAACCCTTTATGCCGTGGTCGAGCGGCAGATCAGTTATGGTAAAAAATTAAATGTGCCGTGGGGGATATCTGAAGCTGGTTATAATGCCCGGGATTTAAATTACAACTATCAGTATGGTCCTTTTGGTATTCCCGGCTTGGGACTAAAGCGCGGTTTGGGACATGATCTGGTTGTTTCGCCGTACTCCAGTTTTCTGGCGGCCTTGGTGGAGCCGGTCATTGCCACCCGGAATCTGCGCAACATGCAGACGCCTGATATTCTGACGGAGTATGGATTTATTGAGGCTATCGACTACACACCTGAAAGAATAGCCCCAGAGCAGCCTTATGCTTTGGTTAAATCCTATATGGCTCATCATCAGGGGATGAGTCTTATCGCGATCGATAATATTTTAAATGCGGAAATCATGCAAAATCGCTTTCATGCCGAACCACGGGTGCGGGCTGCGCAAATGCTCTTGCAGGAACGAGTGCCGGAGTACATGGCATTGACGGAACCGAAAGCCGCCGAGATCGAATGGGAAAGTGCCGGCGATTCTTTGATGAAATCCTTTGTTCGGGTCTATGACGAATCTCCGCATCACAGTCCTCGGGTGCAGATTCTTTCCAACGGAGAGTATTCGTTGATGCTTTCCACCGGTGGGTCGGGCTTCTCCAAATTCGGAAAACTTGCCGTCACTCGTTGGCGTGAGGATGCGACTCGCGATAATTGGGGACAGTATATTTATGTCCGGGATGTCGAAATGAACCAGGCCTGGTCAACGACATTCCTGCCGCAGTTGCGCAAACCTGAATCTTATAAAGCGGTCTTCTCCGAGGATCAGGTGGAGTTCTTCCGAAAAGACCTGGATATCAAAACGGTCACGCGAGTGATCGTTGCTCCGGAAGACAATCTGGAACTCCGTGAAGTGACTTTGACCAATATGTCAGGCGAGGAAAAAGTTCTGGAACTGACCAGTTATCTCGAACCGGTTCTGGCTACTTTGGCGGCGGATCATGCGCATCCGGGATTTAGTAATTTGTTTTTGCAAACAAACTATTTGGAACAAAAGCGCTGTCTCATCGTCAAAAGACGACCGCGTTCCAGTGCGCAAAGTGAAATCTATGGATTTCACGGCGTGGTGACGGATGCTGAATTCGTCGGGGAGATCGAATACGAAACCGATCGCTCGCGATTTATCGGTCGAGGCCGTGATGCCAGCAATCCAATTGCTCTGCGGGCTGGAAGTACATTATCCAACAGTATTGGTTCAGTGCTGGATCCGATTTTAAGCTTACGGGTTAAGTTGCGGGTGCCGCCGGGTGGAATTCGTAAGGTGACCTTTAAAACTGGTTTTGCCGCCATGTATGACGAACTTTTGCAACTGGTGGATCGCTATCAGGATGTGCATTCCTTTGATCGCGAATCCAAACTTGCCTGGACGAAATCAAGAATCGATCTGCGCCATCTGGGGATGGATGCCGAATCCGCATATTCATTTCAACGATTGGCAGAGCGTCTGTATTTCTCGGATCCATCGATGCGCCAACCGGCCCACTTTCTGGCACAATACACCCGCGAACAGGCCAGTTTATGGCCTTTCGGGATCAGTGGTGACGTGCCCATAGTGGCGGTGATGATCGGTGATAAGAAAGACATGGGCTTGGTGCGCAAGCTTCTGCGTGGTCACGAGTACCTGCGCTTAAAAGGTCTGGCGTTTGATCTTGTGATTATGAATGAATCCAAATCCACTTACCTGCAGGATCTGCAGGACGAGGTGCAGTGGCAAATACGCTACGCCGGACTTCAAGATTGGATGAACAAGCAAGGCGGTATCTTTAGTTTGAAACTGGACACTTTGCAGGAAGGTGATCGGTCTTTGATTCAGGCCATGGCGCGCGTGGTGATTTCCAGTGACGCCGGCACTTTCAAAGAGCAGGTGTCGCGCAAGGTGCTGCCAATAAAGTATGCGGAAGCCTTTGCGCCGAAAGCGCAGCCTCATTCTTATGATCATAAGAAATTCACTCCCACGAATCTGCAGTACTTTAACGGACTGGGTGGCTTTTCCGAAGACGGTCGCGAGTATATTATCAGCTTGCAAGAGGACCAATGGCCACCGGCACCTTGGATCAACGTCGTTGCCAATAGCAATGACTTTGGATTTCAAGTGAGCGAGTCCGGTTCTGGATTCACCTGGGCGGTCAATTCCCGTGAAAACAGAATCACTCCGTGGTCAAACGATTCTGTCTCAGATCCAAATACGGAAATCATCTATATACGCGATGATGATTCCGGCGAGATTTGGACTCCGACACCACTGCCGATTCGAAATCGGGAACAGTACCTTGTTCGTCATGGACAGGGGTATTCTGTATTCGAGCACAGCGCCTTTGGTTTAAGCCATGAGCTGACCATGTTTGTGCCGCCCTCCGATACTGTTAAGATCACTCGGTTGAAAATTAAAAATGTCAGTGGTCGCAATCGACGTTTGTCTTTTTGGGCCTACGTGGAATGGGTGTTGGGAAATCTGCGCGAAAAGTCCGCTCCCTACATCCTGTGCGAAGCAGATGACGATAAAACTCTTTATGCCACCAATGCCTACAATCACGAGTTTGCAGAACGCGTTTCGTTCTTCCGTACCAGTGCCGAGGTCCAAACGTTCTCCTGCGATCGAAAAGAATTCTTGGGACGAAACAAATCTTATTCCTCTCCAGAGGCCCTGAAACGAAGAGGCCTCAGCGGATACACGGGTATCGGTCATGATCCTTGCGCTGCTTTGCAAGCCAGCTACTTTGTCCGGGATCAGGAGGAAATTGAGATTGTATTCCTGTTGGGACAGGCGCCCACCAAGGTCGCGGCCCAAAGTTTATCTGAAAAATATTTGCAGATGGATGCCGTGGAAGATGCTTTTCAGGAAGTTCACAAAATGTGGGATCACCATTTGGGGTCGATTCAGGTCTCGACACCAGAGCCTGCTTTGAATTTGATGGTGAATCGCTGGTCGCTTTATCAATCTTTGGTCTGTCGGTTGTGGGCCCGTTCGGCTTTCTATCAATCGGGCGGAGCCTATGGCTTCCGCGATCAGCTGCAGGATTGTATGGCCTTTGTTTATTCCACCCCCGAGATCGCAAGAGAGCACATTCTAAGAGCCGCTTCCCGGCAGTTTCCGGAAGGGGATGTTCAGCACTGGTGGCATCCACCGACAGGGCGAGGTGTGCGCACTCATTTTTCGGATGATCTGTTGTGGCTGCCTTTTGTGGTGACTCACTATATTCGGGTCACCGGAGATCGCAGCATTCTGGATCAGGAAGTTTCATTCATTGAGGCTCCTTTGCTTACACCAGAACAAGAGGACTCCTATACTCAACCCAAAATTAGTGAGGAGAAGGCGACGTTACATAATCATTGTCTGCGAACGTTGGAGCATTCCATAAAAGTGGGTGCCCATGGCTTACCTTTGATCGGTTGCGGGGATTGGAATGATGGAATGAACCGCATCGGAGAAAAAGGAAAAGGCGAAAGTGTGTGGATGGGGTGGTTCCTTCATAAAGTCATGCATGACTATCTGCCGTACTGTGATGCTGAAACAACCCAGCGCTATGAGGAGCACATGCAGCGATTGCGTGAAGCCATCGAAGCCAATGCGTGGGATGGGGAGTGGTATCGTCGCGCGTACTTTGATGACGGGACTCCACTGGGAACTTCTCAAGGTCAGGAGTGTCGCATTGATTCACTGTCGCAAACCTGGTCCATTCTTTCAGGGGTGGGGCAGCCAGAGCGACAACGGCTTGCCATGAGCAAGGTTGAAGAAAATCTGATTGTTAGGGATAAAGGCTTGATCAAACTTTTGATTCCGGCATTTGATAAAACGAATTTGGATCCGGGATATATCAAGGGATACGTTCCGGGAGTTCGTGAAAATGGTGGACAGTACACTCATGCGGCAATCTGGGTCGTGATGGCCTATGCAAAGCTGCAGGAGCGGGAGAAAGTACTGGAGCTGTACAACATCATCAATCCGATACATCACGCTCGCACGCGGGCTGGAATGCAAAAATATAAAATTGAACCTTATGTGATTGCAGCTGACGTCTATGCGGTGGAGCCGCACGTGGGGCGTGGTGGTTGGAGTTGGTATACGGGTTCCGCAAGCTGGTTTTACCGTGCGGGGTTGGAATCTGTACTGGGCTTTAATATCGTGGATGGTGAAATAGTGATTGCTCCCTGTGTTCCGGAATCCTGGAGCAGCTTTGATATCACCTACAAATTTAAAAGCACAACCTATGTCATCAAGGTGCAAATCTCAAAGAAAGGGCCGCTCCCAGAAAAAAGAATTCCGTTGGAGGACAGCGGGGGACGCAAGGAGATTATTCTGGAGTATCGGGATGACCAGGCATCCCCGGTGAAACGACTTAGCGATTCTCACCCTTAATCCGGGTGGGGGTCTTGGTAGTAATGACTTCGCGCTTGTAGTGATTGATCAGCAGTGTGAAGTTTTGCGTGAAAGACAGGGAGTTCAGGGATTCGTAAAGGTTGTCCTTGGGAGTGGTTTCAACATTTGGTTGGCTTTTACTTTCAGGTTTCGGGGACTCCTTCATTCGTACCTCCTTGGTGGTTAGTATGAAAATTGTAAATGAAGAATGAAAAAAAAGGCCTGTGTTTTACCACAGGCCTTTGTGTTCGGAATGTTAAAATCTGAACGAACTTATTGCTTATTGGCTTCGCGGGATTTCAAAACATCTTTGATGAATTGAGCTTCCAGCGCAGTGAATACCACGGAGTTCACGATGCCATCCACCGTTGTTGTTCTTTGCAGAACGTTGCAAGATCTGCGAACGCCGGTAAGGAAAGGTCCAATCACTTCCACTTTGCCGACCTGCTGGATAAGTTTGTAAGCGATGTTGGAAGCTTCCAAGTTAGGGAAGATCAGAACATTCGCGCCACCCTTAAGATCAGAGAATGGGAATAGTCTTTCCATGATTTCCGGATTTACAGCTGTGTCAGCTTGCATATCGCCATCCACCATCAGGCCTGGGCGCAGCTTTTTAACGATTTCTGCTGCATTCTTCATTTTGCAAGGAGTGCCTTCAGCTCCGCTGAAGTTCGAATACGAAAGCATTGCGATCTTAGGCTCAATACCAAAATACTCGACAACTTTCGCGGCTTGCAGGGCAATTTGCGCGCACTGCTCAGCTGTTGGATTCAAATTCACGGTGGTGTCTGCCAAAACCAGGAATTTGTCTTCAAGAAGGATGAAGTTCAAGCCCGCAGGAACGCCACCTTGGTAGACGCCCACAGTTTGCAGAATAGGCTTCACCGCATCGGCATAGTTCACGGAAGCACCGTTCACCACACCATCAGCTTCACCCATCATCACCATCATCGCGGCAAAGTAATTCGGATCAGCCATCAAGCGCTCGGCTTCGCGCATGTTGATGCCTTTACGCTGTCTTAAATTGTAAAGCTTCTCAACGTACTTAAAGAACTTCGGATAAGTTGCCGGATGAATAACCGGGACGTCATGCAATGCCGGAATATCCAAGGCCTGAATTTTTTCTTTTACGCGGTCAGGGTAACCCAACAGGATCGGCTGACAGATTTTTTCTTCAACCAAAGTCGCAAGTGCCTTAAGCACTTTGGAGCTAGTTCCTTCCGGGAAAACGATACGTGGTAATTCGCCACCCATTGCCGTCGCATTCTGATGAACTCTGTTGATGGCAGAGCGAATGAATACTTTGGATGGGCCTTGCAAAGCCTCCAAAGTTTCACGGTAGTGATCCCAGTCTTCAATATTGCGAGTGGCAACGCCGGTTTTGATGGCGGCTTTCGCCACTTCCGGTGCGACCCACAAAAGAACACGAGTGTCGAATGGTTTCGGAATCAGGTACTCACGACCGAATTTGAATGTTTTGCCACCGTAAGTTGCAGAAACACGGTCAGGAACATCTTCACGCGCCAGTTTTGCCAAAGCATGAACTGCCGCAAGTTTCATTTCTTCGTTGATTTGTGTTGAACGAGTATCCAATGCTCCACGGAAGATGGACGGGAAGCCCAATACATTGTTCACTTGATTCGGATAATCAGAACGACCTGTCGCGATGATCGCATCCGGGCGAGCCGTACGTGCTTCGTCAGGTGTGATTTCCGGAACCGGGTTGGCCATTGCGAAAATAATTGGATCCTTGGCCATGTCCTTCAGCATTTCCGGAGTCAGGGCGCCGGCCACAGAAAGACCTACGAATACATCCGCACCACGCAAAGCTTCGCTCAGCGTGCGCACTTCAGTGTCGGCGGCAAAGTATTCTTTGTATTTGTTCATACCGGCTGTACGGCCTTTGTAGATCACACCCTGAGAATCACACATGATGATGTTTTCACGGCGTGCACCCAGGGAGATGAAGATTTTTGCGCAGGAGTTTGCAGAGGCGCCGGCGCCGTTCACCACGATGCGCACGTTTTCCATTTTTCTGTTGGTGATGGAGACAGCATTTAACAACGCCGCTCCGGAAACGATCGCGGTTCCATGTTGGTCGTCATGGAATACCGGAATTTTCATTTCTTTTTTCAGGCGCTCTTCGATTTCAAAACATTCTGGTGCTTTGATGTCTTCCAGGTTGATGCCGCCAAAAGTGGGCTCCAAAGTTTTGATGGCGTTACAGAAAGTGTCGACATCGTTCGCGTCAACTTCGATATCGAAAACATCGATGCCGGCGAATTGTTTGAATAGAATTCCTTTACCTTCCATCACGGGTTTTGAAGCGTGCGGGCCAATGTTGCCCAAACCCAATACAGCTGTGCCGTTGGAGATAACGCCAACCAGATTTCCTTTGGCTGTGTAGTCGTAAACTTTGGAAGGATCTTTTGCGATCACTTTACAAGGAGCCGCGACACCTGGAGAGTAGGCAAGAGAAAGATCTTTTTCAGACACGCAGGGCTTGGATGAGATAACCTCAATTTTTCCTGGCTTACCCATGCTATGATAAATCAAAGCCTCTTGGTCGAAGTTGTTTGTGGTGCCTTTAGTCTCAGGTGCTTTATCAGAGTTCTTATTCAAATTCTTTTCCAAGGATTTGTCCTTTCGTGCTTTTTTCGCGCGCGTGATTTTTCCAAAATTTTCCAAGGCTTTTAAGCCGTTAGCTCTTATGCGAAAGAAGTGCAGTTACTCTACAAATGCATCCTTAGGGGGTCAATAAAAGGGCTGATTGGCGCGGTAGGTAAAAGGGTATGACGCAGGTAGTTTTCGGTCGAAATTCCACTGCGTTCAGGTCTTGCCGGCATTTTTGGGTAACAGAGTGTTATTTAGGTCAGAAGTTGCGCGTAAATGAAGCAGCCCTGCGTCTTAGGTAAATCTTGGTGGCATATTTATTACTTTAGTTTCTCGAAGAAGAAATGTTGAAGTTCCAAAAAACCGCAGGAAAAAACTTTCAAATTCGATGCTCGAATCCAGTTAGTTTTCGCGCAGCCCGGAAGAGCCGTGTCATTCTCCAAGTGTAATACTTAAATTATTGACGGTGTTTTTGTGTTCTTCCTTTGGCTCAAATTAAAGAAATTAATTTCGTACACGCTCGGGAGTTCAGATCTTTTGATATCGGCTCCACGAGGCAATTAAGCCCGATAGAGTTGTCTTTAGGGTGAGTCTTGCAGAGCAGGTTTCGTTTTGAAAATCAGCAAAAATGAGTTTTTAAAACTCATGATACAAAGTTTCTAATTATTTTACTCCGGAGGTGAATATGGATTTGGCATCAATTTCAAATTTTGAGTTACTAAATCGTGTAGAGAAACTTGCGCTCAGTGAACGTAAGATTACGCATCTAATACTTTGGCATTTGGTTGAGATTGAGTCTCGTCGTTTGTATATCGATCTTGGATTCACTTCGCTCTATAAGTATTTGACGGGACATTTAAGATATTCTGAAGATGCTGCTTACCGCAGAATTCAGGCGGCACGTTTGCTGAAGAAGTTACCGAATATTGAGAAGTCAATCGAGGTCGGTGATTTGAGTTTGACACAATTGACTCAAGTCCAAAAGTGTCTTGCTAAATCCGCTGCTGATGGAATCGTAGTTACGAATGAAAAAGCTAAAGACGTGCTGGAATCCATACAAAGAAAATCAAGCTATGAAACTCAGAAGATTCTTGCTATTGAGTTCAATCACCCCATTCAAGATAAAGAGATATTGAAGCCTCAACGCAACGAAACAGTTCGCATGGAGATTACATTTTCGGAAGAGCAAATGAACGAGTTGAATCAGCTCAAAGAAATGCTTTCGCACGTATTGCCAAATCCAACCTGGTCAGAACTCATCTCATACCTGGTAAAGTCGAATATTAAGAAAAAGTTGGGAAAACAAGTTTCCAATGAGTCAGTTACTTCGCAATCTGAGTGTATTTTTACGGGCGCATCTAAAAACAAATCCAATAATAGAAAAGTCGTTTCAATAAAAAATCGAAGAAAGCTACTTGCACATGCGAATCATCAATGTGAATTCGAACATAACGGAGAGAAATGTGTAAGTCGATATCAGCTTCAAGTGGATCATCGGATGCCGCTTGCGCTTGGTGGAACTAATGATCTTGCGAATCTTAGAATACTTTGCCGAACTCACAACTTGTCGGAAGCAAGAAGGATGAATATTTCTAAATTTTAGGAGCTCGAGATGACGCAGCTTTTCTGGGCTGCGCGAAGCGGGGGATGTGAAACATAACTCTTTTAGTTGCGGCCACAACTGGACCACGTCGTGATAAAATTTAGAGTTCAAGCTCTGTTTCTCCTCGAGAAAACTGAAGAAGTGTCTCTTTAAAGCCCCTCGACCTCCTTAGCAACGCGTGAAAGTTTGTTGAAACTGGACCTCGCTTCGCAATTCTGCGTTTGTGTTTGGTCCTCACATGAAAAACCTGTACGATTTTCAGTGGTTATTTGAATTACCAACAGGAGTTTTCTATGAAGTCACCACGCGATGTGGTTCTCGTTGAAGGTGTGCGTACACCATTCGCTAAATCAGGTACAAAACTTAAAAAAGTTCATCCAGCACAGCTGGGGCAAATTGCGCTTCGACAACTGATTGCGCAAACGAACCTGGATGTAAATTCCGTTGATGAAGTGATCGTGGGTAATACGGGGAATCCGGCGGATGCTGTGAATATCTCCCGCGTGGTAGCATTGAATGCGGGTATCCCGATGAAAACTTCCGCTTACACAGTACACAGAAACTGTGCTTCTGCGATGGAATCCATTTCCAACGGTTTTGAAAAAATCAAATCCGGCACAATGGATGTGATTCTGGCAGGTGGTACTGAATCCATGTCGCAAATTCCGACATTGGCTCCGGCAAAATTCCAAGACATCTACGAAAAACTTTTCGCAGCAAAAGGTCCCAAACAAGCGCTTCCACTTTTGTGGCAATTGTTCAAAGCTGACGTGAATCAAATCAAAGCTCTTCTTCAGGGCAACATGAAAGATCCATATTTCCCGCAAATTGGTGTGATGTTGGGTCTGACAGATCCTTTCGTTGGGATCAATATGGGCCAAACAGCAGAAATCCTGGCAAAAGAGTGGGGCTTGAATCGTCAGATGCAAGATGCATTTGCACTGCGCTCTCACCAACTGGCTTCCAAGGCGATGAAAGAAGGTCGCATGAAGGAAGAATCCACTCCTGTTTATCTGGCACCTGAATACAAAGAAGTGGTTGCGGACGATATCGGACCTCGTGACACACAAACGATGGAAGCTTTGGCAAAACTTAAACCATTCTTCGATAAAGCAACTGGGACGATCACGGCGGGTAACTCTTGTCCGATCACAGACGGTGCTGCGATGGTTCTATTGATGTCTCGTGAAAAAGCGGAACAAGCTGGTTACAAACCACTTGCAACAATTCGTTCCTACGGATTTGCAGGTCTTGAGCCTGAGCGCATGGGATTGGGTCCTGCTTACGCAACGCCGTTGGCTCTAAAACGTGCGGGTCTTTCCATGAAGGACATCGGCTTGGTAGAGTTGAACGAAGCATTCGCTGCGCAAGTGATGGCATGTCAGAAGGCAATGGATTCCGATAAGTTTGCTCAAGAGAAACTTGGCTTGTCTGCAAAAGTGGGCGAGATTCGTGATGAAATTCTGAACGTGAATGGTGGCGCGATTGCGTTGGGTCACCCCGTTGGCGCAACAGGCACACGTATCGTTTTGACTCTTGCAAAAGAGATGAAACGCAGAGGCGTGCAACATGGTCTGGCAACACTTTGTATCGGTGGCGGTCAAGGTGGAGCGATGATTCTTGAGAACGAAAACTAATTAAGCGATTTGCATCCAGGAGTATACAAAAATGTCTATGCTTGAAAGTATCAGAATTAAACCTCAAGGTGAGATCGCAGTTGTAGAGTTCGATCTTGTTGGTGAAAAAGTTAATAAATTCTCAACACCGGTGATGATGAGACTGAAAGACGTGGTTGAAGAGCTGCGTAAGTCTTCATATAAAGCGGTGATTTTTAAATCCATGAAACCGAAAATCTTTATCGCGGGTGCTGACATCGAAGAGATCAAAGGCATGACGACGCCGGATCAATTCAATAACGCGGTTAAAGCCGGTCAAGAGATCATGAACATGGTCGAAGATCTTCAAATGCCAACAATCGCGGCTGTGAACGGTGCGTGTATGGGTGGTGGTTGTGAATTCATCATGGCTTGCGACTACCGTATTGCCTCTGATGATTCCTCAACAAAAATTGGTCTTCCGGAAATTCAATTGGGTATCCTGCCGGGCTTCGGTGGTACGCAACGTATGCCGCGTATCATGGGGCTTCAGGCGTCTTTGGATATCATCCTTGCTGGAAAAGCGGTGAACTCCAAAAAAGCGCAGAAATCAGGCTTGGTTGATAAAGTGGTTCATCAAAATCTTTTGGATGAACAGGCGATCAAATGGGCCAAGGAAATCATCGCAGGTGGCGGTCAAAAACGTCGCAAAAAATTCCAGGCAAATGGAATGGTTAATAAAGTTCTAGAAGGACCTGCAAAAGGCGTTGTGTTTAAGAAAGCACGCGAAGGCGTGATGAAAGCAACGAAGGGTCATTATCCTGCGCCATTGAAAGCGTTGGACGTGATTCAAAAAACTTATGGCATGAGTGATCGCGATGCGGGAATGCGCATTGAGCGTGAAGGCTTCTGTGAGTTGGGTATCACTGATATTTCCAAAAACCTTATACACGTGTTCTATTTGACTGAAATGGTTAAAAAACAAACCGGCGTGTCTGGTGTGGATGTAAAACCAAAAGAAGTCAAAGGACTTGGCATCCTGGGTGCTGGTACGATGGGTGGCGGTATCGCTTACGTCGCGGCTGACAAAGGCATTCAAGTGCGCATGAAGGACTTGAGCCCGGAAGCATTGGGTAAAGGTTTGAAGCACGCCAGCGACTTGTGGATGAAGTTGGTAAAACGTAAATCCATCGACAAATATCAGTTCCAGCAAAAAATGGATTCAGTATCTGTGACGACAGACTATTCCGGTTTCAAAAACCTGGATGTTGTTGTTGAGGCCATCGTTGAAGATATGGGCATCAAGCAAAAGGTGATCGGCGAGTGTGCTGGTCAAATGCGCCCGGATGCAATCATCGCAACGAATACTTCCTCATTGTCAGTGACAGAGATGGCAAAAGGTCATCCACGTCCTGAATACTTTGCGGGAATGCATTTCTTCAATCCGGTGAACAAAATGCCATTGGTTGAAGTTATTCGCGGCGCTCAAACGTCTGATGAAACTATCGCGACTATTTTTGAATTGACCAAAAAAATGGGCAAAATGCCTGTCGTGGTAAAAGACGGCCCGGGCTTCCTGGTGAATCGTCTTCTTCTTCCGTACATGGCAGAAGCTGCGTGGTTGATGCAAGAGGGTATGAGCATCGAAGTGGTTGATAAAGCCTACGTGAAAGAGTTCGGCATGCCGATGGGGCCATTCGAGTTGATGGATGAAGTTGGTTTGGATGTATGTATTAAAGTTCTTAAAATCTTCAAGAAAGCCTTCGGCGAGCGCATTGAAATGGCGCCTTGTATGGAAGCTTTGGAGAAGTCAGGTCGCTTGGGTCGTAAGAATGGCAAGGGTTTCTACACCTACCAGGCTGACGGCAAACGTGGTGACGTCGATCAAACGGTTTACGGAGCATTGGGCTTGGGTACTCCAAGCAATCCTCACCAAACCAAAGAATGCATCGAGCGCGGTGTGTTTGCGATGGTGAACGAATGTTCTTTGGCATTGATTGAAGACCACATCGTGGAGCTTCCACATGAAGTAGACTTGGGCATGATCATGGGTACTGGCTTTCCGCCATTCCGTGGTGGATTGTTGAAGTACGCAGACAGCATTGGCTCACAGTATGTTGCTGATCAATTGGCAATGTACGCGTCCAGTCGAAATGCCAAACGTTTGAAGCCAGCGACGCCGTTGTCGAACATGGCTAAATCAAACGCTAAATTTTACAAGTAATCGCCATTCAGAAGTAGGGTCCTATTGAGTTATCAAGGGACCTGGTTGTGAATGTGACTATTTGAAAGACAACCTTACTAAACCGAAGCCGAAGCAGTAACCTGCTTCGGCTTTTGTTTTTTCGGCACCCTTATTGGTTTTTACGGGACGTGATCAGACAATAAAGTTCATGCAAATCTTTAAATGCAAAGCCACTTTGAAGTTGGTAGCGGCGCTTGCCGTCGTTATGACAGATTGTACGGTCTGGGCCCAGGCTTTATCCACGCACATAATCAATGTGGATCGGGTCTTCAGTGCGCGTCCTCGCTCTATTGGATACCGTTATCTGATACAGGTTTCCTGTCATCCCCAGGGTGAAAGCCTCGCTACCATCCCGGTGAAGCGAGTGGCGTTTAAATGGGAAGCGGGTCTTAACTCCGGCAATTCTGAAACGGACAACAATGGACAGGTGGAGTTCACGCAAACAGCCTTTAATGGAAAACTCGAAGAGACTTTAAAAATTATTTACCATCAGCGGTTATTGATATTTTCAGCACCCAAAGGTGTGGTGGAGCTTTCACTGCCAACACCCTGCAAATAATAAACTAATTTGTTCAATGTAAAACATCATTATTCAGCAAGGAGTTTTTATGAGCCGCAATCGTGCCACTTGGGATGCCAGTGAGTGTGCTTTAATCCTGATCGACTACCAGCCGGAGATGTTCCGAGGCATCGGATCTGGTGATCCCCGGATGGTGGAAACAAATATTTGTGAGCTGGCGAAAGCAGCAGTGGCGTTCGATATCCCCGTGGTATTAAGCTCGGTCGGAGTTAAGATGGGCGTGAATCAACCCACTATCAAAGCATTGAAAGGTGTTCTTCCAGGAGTCGTGGAAATCGATCGCTCTTCCATGAATGCCTGGGAGGATGAAAACTTCCTAAAAGCGGTGAAAGCAACCGGCAGAAAGCGTCTGGTGTTTTGTGCCTTGTGGACAGAGATCTGCCTGGCCTTCCCAGTGGTGGATGCATTGGAGGATGATTTTGAAGTGACCTTCGTGGTTGATGCTGTCGGCGGTCAATCCAAGGAAGAACATGAAATGGCTATTCAACGACTGATCCAGGCTGGTGCTATTCCAAATACCAGTGTTGCCATGGTGGCAGAGTGGTTCCGCGATTGGAAGTCTCCGTTGGCGGCAAAAGGCCGTGAGGTCTTTAGATCCCTAGTGACTGAACATCGCGAGATGCATGCGAACTCGCGCTTTCAGGCGCCACCAGACGGGTACAGCAGTCAATCCGAAATGATGTAGTCGGATCTCTGACTACTGCATCTCGCGAAGTTTTTGTTTGAAGGATTGTTGCAAGACTTGCTCCATGGAATAAAAACCATGGGGCTGGTCGCGCAACCATTTCGCCGCAAAGATGGCGCCGGTGCCAAAGGCCGCGCGATTGATGCTCTCGTGGGTCAGTCGGATGGTTTGGTAGGGAAGTCCAAAGATCACTTCGTGTTTGCCAACGATACCGCCCACACGAATGGAATTCACGTGTTCATTGGGATCCAGGTCCAAATGATGAGCCAGCTTCAGAGCTGTTCCTGAAATGTCTTTCTTCTGTCTAAAGTGTTCTTCCACCACTTCAACGTCCGCATGGGGAATCATGCTTTTCAAAATTTTCGAAGCCATTAGCAGCCAGTTAATACCCAGAGTGATATTTGGTGAATACAGAACCGAAGTGTTGTTGCTGATGCTTTTTACGCGATTGAGTTCTGAGTCATTGTAGTTTGAAATTGCGCTGACGATTTTAATTCCGTGCTGAGCCAGCTTTTCATACACCTGAGTTGTGGTGCCCGTGGAAAAATCAATGACCAGATCCACCGGATGGGATTTGAAAAATTCCTCCGTCAGATGATCAGCAGTGATGAAGGGAGCAAAGTCAGAATCGTAACCCAGAACCCGGCTGGCAAAGTGTTGGGTGTTTTCGACGTTTCTGCGGCAGATCCATTGCAGTGACAAGTCCGGATCCTTGGCGATTTCGCCAGCAACGACAGCGCCTGTTCTTCCAAATCCAAATAGTCCGACTTTCAAAGACATAGGTCTCCCTTGTAAAGAAAGTGACCCTACTCTCTTAGAAAATTACTATGGAAGATTCCACACCCTTTGAATGAATTAACTTAATATTTTAGAAGCTTAGAATAGAAATATTAGAAAGGGTGCGCAATGCGCAGTGCGCACCCCTGTATTATCAGTCAGTTAGACTGTTGCTTCGGCGTGCGATCCAAGAGTGGAACCGGCACTGCCTGACTTTTTTTCGTCAGCTGAGTTCAATGATTTTGTAAGAACTTTGTTACTTAAGAAGAACAATACACCTGGAATTAATCCAAGAGCTGCCAGAAGCAGGAAGAATTGTTCCTTCGGCATTTTGTCGTACATGCTGCCGATCCAACCGGAAACAGTATTTCCGAAGAAGGAAGCCAGGAACCAAACACCCATCATCATCGAAACGATTTTCTTAGGGGAAACTTTAGTCACCAAAGACAAACCAATCGGAGAAAGATAAAGTTCACCAATTGTCAGCATGAATGTTGAACCCAGAAGCCACAATGCCGTGCCTTTGCCAGGACCCACGGATTTTGCCGCAAAGAACATCAAGCCCAACGCGGCTGTGCCCATGAAGCAACCAATCGCCATTTTCATGGCTGTGGTGTTTTCCTTGCCACGACGAGCTTGCCACATCCAGACGCGATCCAAAATCGGTGCGAATAGGAAGATGATAAATGGATTGAAGGATTGGTACCAGGTGGAAGGCATTTCCCAACCAAAGAAATTCCAATCAGTGGATTGATCCGCCCACAACTGCAACGTGTTGCCTTGTTGCTCGTAAACGCCCCAGAAGAAAATCGTGATGGCACACATGAAGGTCAATGCCCATGTGCGAGTCCATTCGGATTTAGTCAGTGGTTTGTGTGCTTGGGCTTCCACTTCCTTGATGGAAACTTTGTGCTCAGAAGATGGCAGATGTTTGCCACCGAAGTGGTAAATCAACAGACCTGCAAGCATCCCGATGCCGGCAGCTCCGAAGCCCCAGTGCCAGCCCACTTTTTGTCCCAAGGTGCCACAAACCAATGGTGAGAAGAACGCACCCAGATTGATACCCATGTAGAAAATTGTAAAGGCACCATCGCGACGCTTGTCTTCCGGCGCATACAACTCGCCAACTTGGGTGGAGATGTTCGGTTTGAAAAAACCATTACCAGCGATAATGAACAACAAAGCCAAAAAGAACATGCTTTCAATAGCCATCAGGAAGTGACCGATGGCCATCAAAATACCGCCCACGTAAACCGCGCGACGCTTGCCCCAGTATCTGTCCGCGATCATACCCCCGAAAAAGGGAGTAAAATATACAAGGCCCATATAGTAACCGTAGATATGGGAGGACAAAGCTTGCGGAGATTGCGGACCAAAAAAGTATTCAATCCCGGATTTCAAAGCTCCGTAGCCCCAAACATTTTTGCCCTGATCGGCCTCAAGAAAAAGATATTGGGCCATGTAAAGCACCAGGAGCGCTCTCATGCCGTAAAATGAGAATCGTTCCCACATTTCTGTGAAGAAAAGTGTAAACAGGGGACGTGGGTGTCCAAATAGTGTTTTCTCTGATGTTTGAGCCATAGGCCTCTCTGTACATAAGGTTGACGATTACTTCTTTTTTCTAATGAGACTTTTGATCTTGGCAAGTTTTTGAGATAAAGACACCTGAAAAATGGAGGGGCTCCACAATGTCAGTTTTTAAGAGTGTATTTGCCTTCGGCGCGGTGCTTACAACTGTTCTTGTAACAGGCTGTACAAACGGCTTTGATGTGGGTCCTATCATTGCGAAAAAGCAGGCACCCGAGCTTATCGTCGACTCTTTTGCTCTTCCAAAAACTCAGTCCACGGAAATTGCGGCTCGCTGCGAAAATGCCACGTGCCTGACAATCAATAAATCGTCCTTGGGAAGAATCTTTTTGCTGATCGCTTCCGGTAAAACCGGTGGTTCCACGCCGCAGTGGTATGATTTGAAACCGCAAGTGGTGAGTTTTGAAAAATACGGCAGCCGCATGGCTTTGTTGGGGCAAAACTACAACAGCATCTACGAAGAGCTGCAAACAGAAAACCTAATTCAGACTTTCGCCATCATTGGTGAGGACGAAAGCACGATCACTTTTGACTGGGGTCGTGGTCTTAAATCCCTGATTGCGCAAAATGCCTATGACGTGGATTTCGGCGAGGGAATGAATGACCCGTTGACGGAAAGCTCTGTGTCCGCCATTCCTGTGAAGGATTCCTTCACGCGTAATATCGCAATCACCAACAACGCCATTGAACTTGAGCAGGTTTCCAAAGTTCAAAGTCTGGTGGGCCAAGCGGCTGCTGGCAATAAACTTGCGGTCGAGACCCGCGAAGAGACTCTGGCGGTAAATATCCAGATTCGTGCTTATCGTCTTGAATCCAAGTTTCAATCCAAAGAATTCGATAAATCCCGCTCTGTGGGTTTCTTCGTGACTCGCCTGGCGCGTCCTTCCATGAGTAAGGATGCGATTAAGTACATCGCGAAATGGGATGTCTCTGAGGGGCGTGAGCCGATCACTGTGCGTATTTCTGCAGCGGTGCCCGCTGATTATGTGAACGCCGTTAAGGACGGCGCTCTGTACTGGAATAAAGTTTTCGGTAAAGACGTTATCCAGGTGGAGACAGGTGTGGACCCGCAATCAGCTCCCAAAGATCGTACGATCATGGTTCGCTGGGTAACTTGGTTGGATGCCGGTGCTGCCTATGCGATCAGCCAGACAGATCCATTGACGGGTGAAATTTTGCGCGCGCAAGTGTTCATGCCTTCCGTATTCACGAAAGTGGGTTCCGGGGAGTTGGTTCAGTTGAATGGCGGTTCTCCAGTGGCAGCAGGTGCGGTGGCTTGTGACTTCTCTCAAAAGATTCAATCTTTGCAAAAACTGACTCGTGAGGCTCCGGACTCGCAACGTTTGCGTCTGGCTCAGGACAGTGTTCGCGCCACGGTTGCCCATGAATTGGGCCACGCGCTGGGGCTTCGTCATAATTTCGCAGGCTCATTCTCTGCGAAAGCGACGACTCAGGAAATCTATGACTCCTCCAAATCCTATCTGAAAGATCCAAATCATCCGGGCTTGGAGACTTCCACAAGTATCATGGACTACGTGAGTGGCGTGGATGATGTTTTGAACTCTGCGTTTATCAAGCACTCGGCATTGTCTTACGATAAGATGGCGATGGCTTGGGCTTACTCCTCTGATGACAGTGCTTTGGATCCTAAGATCTCTTTGTACTGCACAGACGAAGACATCAGTCTTGCGAATGTTCAAAAAATGTCGATCTATGGTTGCGAGCGTTTCGATAACGGCAATAATCCATTGCTGAGAAAATATTTGGACGGTCGTGATGAAAAAGAAAACCTGGTTAACGTTCTATTTGCATCGATCATGGGTCGTATGTACCCAGGGGATCAACCGGAAGTCGTGAATGATCTCGACACTGTGATCGGTGATACATTCAAATGGGGCAAAGCTGCGATCGACTTGTCATTCGTAGGCAAGGTTCTGTTTGAAACGTCTGAGATGGCTGGTAACAACTCTCTTCGTGCTCAGAACCTGGTTTCTTTGGATGCAGCAAAAAGCGGTGGAATTCTGAATGCTCGTAAAGGGCAGGATCCAGCGTTTGATGCATTGAGATTGGCGCATCTGGCGGAAACAGCCAAGTTCCTTAAAACGAAAGACAATGTAACTTCAGAGTTTGGTGGGTATGCGGCCATGTTGAATGGTTTGCTACGTAATTCCAAGGGCGAAATGGACCTGGATTGGTTTATCAAAGAAGTTGAGGCTTTGGCCCAAAGTGGTGTCCTTGCCAAGGGCAAAACGCTTTCCGGTCGTGAATATGAATTAACGGCAGAACAGCAAAAGAAAATTGTTAAGTTCTTCGTGATGATTGAAGCGCTTAATAAAAAGGTCATCTTTGAGGCGGCTCATGACATTCTTCCGGTTATCAAAGCTCAAGTGGAGACTGATAAAGGTGTGAAGGTCATCAGCAACATTCTGCCATCGGAAGTGGTTAAGCAAGCCGATACAGATGTCCTGGGTGACTTGGCTTTGGATATGGTCCTGGCTACGCAAAAACCATTGGATGTTAAAGTGGGTGAGCAGGGGGATAAGACGGTCACGGTTGGCGTGCCTTTCCTGACGTCTGCTGAGCGTATTGCGATGATGAATATCCTGTCTTCTCAGGGCATGTCCTTCCCATTGGAAGTGAAGCGCGCGCACGTGCGTGGTTCCCTTGCGGAAACAATCAACAAACTTCTACATGTTGTTGATCCGTTGTTGTTCATTGATTCCCTGAACCGCGAAGAGCAAGTGGCTTTGGCAGATAAACTGCTTAAAGAAGGGAAAATCGATTCCAAGGCCTCTGGTTGGATTGCAGCTCAAGTGAAGGTCCTTCAGGCGCTATAAAAAGGTGCCAGGACCTGGCACCCTTTTCGACAGTCGAATCCCTAAAATGTCAGTTTCTAAAAGGCGTCTCAGTGTGAGACGCCTTTTTCGCTTCAGATCGAATATAAGCCTGGCATGGTTGGAACAAGGCTTGCCTCTATGTAAAAGCATTGGAGGCTTTATGAAAACGTCTGTTCTTTCTAAACTTACGCTGGGTCTGGTGATGGCATTGGCCATGGGTCTTTCGGCTTGTGCAAAGAAAGGCGATTCAGCTGTGCGAGTGGCTAAACGTGGTGGTGAAATCACGACAAGCTCAACATGCTCAACTGGTGCTTCTTCAATCGGTCGAATTTACTATCCAAGCAATCAATCAGCTTTCGAAGCAGCGGTTAAATCCTTTGTTTCCACAAATTTGCCGGGATCTGCTTTCGGATCCATTGATGCTTCTGGCAGCGCTGCCAACGGTGTTTTCCTGACAATGAATCTGCGTTTTGATTCCGCAGGTCAAATTGACAAGGCAAACTCAAAAGTTTTGGTTCAAATCAGAGACTCTTTGGTAGGCACAATCGATTCATCAACACAAAAAGAGATTCCAGCATATGAAGTTCAGTTCACATCTGCCTATAATGGTGTGCTGAATAAATCGACTCGCAAGTTCACAGTGACTTTCGAAGACCAGTACGGCTGGATTGGGTTTGATGGTTACTACGATAACAACAATGCCTACGGTACAGTTTACTTCAAAAACTACTCTTCTGTAGACGGTAGTTCCCTGCAGCAGCAAACAATGGGGTCATTCTGGGTTCCAACTTGTGGCCTCCTTAACTAAGGCACTGCGTCTTGCCTGAGCCTCTATCCTAACTAAGATAGAGGCATAATGCCTCAACGTTTCTTATTCGATTCTTCTATTCTTGGTTCAGTTGTCGGCGGTGGCTCCGCTATCGATATCCCCAAACTTAGCATTCATACCTTGGACGCAGCCTCTGCGTTTCTTTTGAGTTATGGTTTCGACACCAATCAACAGTCTGATGTGGAAAAGCTTTGGTACTATCATCGTCGCGCTTTGGTGTTGATGGTTGAAAAGCTGGGTTTCAACGACGCTGAAATTCCCGAGATCTTTCTGGATCCCAAAAAACTGGGAGACATCCGTCAGCTGCTTTTATATGCAAGTTCCAATGATCCAGAACAGGCCATGATGCAACGCTGGGCCTGTGCCATCCTAAGAGGCATCCACGTCTTTGTGCATGCCGAGAATGACCTGTTCAGTACTTTCTCTGAAGAAATTCAGTCACAGATTCTGACGCCATTTCAGGATGCGATTTTTCATGACGGAACCACTCATCGCACTTTCCTAAAGGGGACGGGTGAGAATCCGGAGTCCTTGGAGCTTCTGGGTTTCGAAGTAAAACCGTTTAAGACCTCTTCCAGCACCGTTATCAAACTATTGGCAAAGCCCGATGCTTTGGCGATGAAGATCTTTGATAAATTGGGTGTGCGTTTTATTACGCGCAATCTGTTTGATACCTTCCAGGTCGTGCGCTTCTTGGTCCGTGAAAATGTGATCAGCTTTCCGCACATCATGCCGGATCAAAGTTCCAACAATCTGTTTCCGGTGGAATCGTTCATGCAGGTTTGCGATGAACTTGCCCAGCGACTGGATGTGATGGATGAGAAAAGCATCCAAGCTGCCTTTGATCAAAAACTGGAAGAGATGGGTGACAGTGCCAAGTTCCTGCGTAAGGAAAATTTCTTTTCTGGTTCCGATTATCGCTTTATTAAATTTATTTCCCGTAAATTGATTCATATCAAACCCCAAGGGAGCAAAGAGGCATTCAGTTTCTTTTATCCATTCGAAGTGCAGATTATGGATCAGGCTGCTCATCAGAAAGTGCTATCGGGCCCTTCTGAACACGAGGCTTACAAAGAGCGCCAACGTGTGGCTGCTCGCAAACGTTTATTCCCTGAGAGTTAAATCATGTTTCTAAAGTTGCTTTCTTATCCACGCACTCTTTTGGCTTCAGTACTGTTGCCAATTCACACAGTTTTTTGTTCTGCACTGATGATTTTGGTGACCTTCATTTATCCGAATCGTTGGCTGGAAGATCAGATTGTTTATTTCTGGACTCGCGGTTGCTGCTGGATGTTCGGTGTGAAAGTGGTCGTTAAAGGCTTTCACAAAGAAGCCAAGGGTGGCTACCTGTACGTATTTAATCACACCAGCTTCTTTGATATCTTTGCGATGTCAGGCTACCTGGGGAGCTTCCGCTTCGGGGCAAAGATTGAACTCTTTAAAATTCCCGTGTTTGGTTGGGGCATGAAGCGCGCAGGAATTCTGCCGATTGCCCGCCATCGTCGTGAGGAAGTTTTTAAAGTTTATAAAGAGGCGGAAAAACGCATCGCCAACGGTGAACGTTTTGCCTTGGCACCAGAAGGCACTCGCCAGCATAAAGAAACTTTGGGGCCGTTCAAGTCTGGCCCGTTTATTTTTGCAATCAACGCGAAAGCACCGATTGTTCCTGTTATCGTAAAAGGGGCGGCTGCCATCATGCCGAAAGGAAGCTTTCTGCCGAATTGGGGAGTATGGACTCACACCATCACTTTGGAAGTTTTGCCACCTGTTGATGCTACGAAATATACAATTGATCAGCGTCCTGAATTGCAGGAGCACGTTCGCAGTTTGATGCTGCCTTATTTTCCAGATGCGAAATAAGGCCCAGGTTAAACAAGAATCCAAACCGCAATTAAAGTGATGATGATCGGAAGAACGAAGGTCAAACCCAGAACTAGCATAGTCTTGGATTGGCCTGGTGAATCTTCTTGTGGAAGGTTTTGGTCAGAGTTCATCTAAATTCCCCGTGTTGCAAAGACTAAAGCAGTTTTTTAAGTTCCTCGCAAGTCAGTCGTCCCACTTTTTGAATATCTTTGATTTTTGTAGTGGGTGTGCTTGTGTATGCCTTTGCTGCGCTCGGATCTTTTAGGATAAACAGCGGCAGTCTTTTAGGGAGCGTGCGGGCCATGGTTTTGGTTTGTGCCGGCGTGCTAAGAGAAACAAGTTGGATGTTCTTTTTGATATCATCCTCACATCTATTAATGTCGAACACATAGATCCGGCAGGGCGCGCAGTCTTTTTCGATATAGATCAGAGTTTTTCCCTGGGCCAATAAGTCTTCGGATTTCAATTGGGTTCCATCTGAAAAATCCACCAAAGTCTCAGCAAAAGCGGGCCAACCCATGAGATTCATAAGTAAAACCAAAAAAATATTCATGCTTCGTAGGCGCAGCTTTTGGGGCATAAGGATTTTTAGGACAAAACCTTTGCAATTGCAAGTAACTTGCAATAAAAGTCAGTTCATTGGGAGGTTTTATGTTTAAAATCGCATTAGGCTCAGCAGTTTTGGTGTTTTCGCTTTTGGCAAATACAGCGATTGCTCACGGTGATGATCACGATCACGGTGGATTCCCAGAAGGAACTCTTCTTGCTCTTGAGGGTGTGGATGCCATCTCCAAATCAGAATGCATGCTCTTCGTTACTGACGTTGGTTATACAGGTCCTGAGCAAACCCCAGATCAGTGGTACGCGGTTATTTCAACTAGCTACAGCCACGGTCACGCAGCTCCAACTCCAATCACTGTTAAGATCCATCCTGAAAAAGCAGGTGTGCTGTACGGTACGGCGGCAAACGGCCAAGATCAAATCGCCGTGTTTTTGAATCCCCAGGAAATTGACCTTAGAAACATCAACTCTTTCAATTTGAAATGGCTTCATGGCGATCATTTTCACACAAATCGCTGTGTAAACATGCAGGTTCACGCACACTAATCAGGATTCCATGAGTTATTCGATTCTTTTAAAGCGCCAAGTGTTTTTTTCGACTCTGGCGCTTTTATTTACGACATCAAGTTTTGCTCAAAGTACGTCAGCGGGCGAGTCAGTCACTCAGCTGCCTGAAGTTATTATCACCGACAAGTCTGAAAATGACCTTAGAATCAAAAAAGACGAAATCAATCGTGTCGAAACTTTAAAAGCCAGTGATATTCGAAAAAAGCAGGCGCAAACCTTTGCGCAAGCAGTGGCAAACGTTCGCGGCATCGATATGCAAACAGCCTGTGCGTTTTGCGGAGCGAAGCGCGTAACCATCAATGGTATGAAGGGTGAGCACACCACGATCCTGATCGATGGTCTGCCTTTGCATTCTACAGTTTCCGGCTTTTATGGCGTCGAAGCTATTCCATTGGGTGGAGTGGATTCCATTGATATTTATCGTGGCACCGGGGCGGCTTTGACCGCGCCAGAGTCCATTGGTGGTGCCATTAATGTTGTGACCAAAGAGATCGTCACAAACAGTGCCGAAGGTGCGGTTTCTTTAGCCAATGACGGGCAAAAGAATATTTCAGTTTTGGGCACAAGAAAGCTCACCGAAAAAACGGGTCTGTTGCTGGGTGTGCAATATGGCGAAATCAAGCCCATTGATATTGATGATAACGGCGTTTCAGAACTGCCAAGTCAGAAAACCTTCACAGCCCTCACGAAACTTTCCCACAAAATAAACGAAACCGATGAAGTGAGCCTCCGTCTTAGTTACGGAAAGCTTAAGACCATCGGAGGTTCGATGAATGATCTGGAACTAAGTGCGCCGCCGACAACACTTGCGAACTCAGACGATTTTGTGGATCGTGATGTTCGTAAAAAATATATCGGTGCGGAAAATAAAATCACAGAGAATGTATTTCTGGATCGTTACGAAATCGCTTCTGTTTATCGCAAACAGATCGATCAGGACTCCAGTCTGAAAGTCAGTCTGGGTGGGGCTCACCAGACCTCCCATGCAATTTACTCCCACGGCTATGACTATGACAACGATGACAAATTATGGGTCGGGATGGTTGAGTATCAAAAGCTTGCATCCGACAGTCATCTGCTGACGTTTGGGGTGGATTCCAAAAATCAGTTCATGGATTCGTTTTCACAGACTTTATATGTGGACCGTGTTCCATCGTTGACTCAAGATGATTTGAACTACCACTCCTTTGGTGGTTTTGCCCAGGACACCTGGTTCATAGATGAAGCCAATGAATTGTCGATGGTTTTGCGTCTGGATAACGTAAAAACCCATTGGGTGGATTTTGATAAGAAAATTGATAAAACAGTCTTCGCACCTCGTGCGATGTATAAGCATGTGCATGACTCTGTTTTGACGTCCCGTTTGTCGGCAGGAGTCGGGTATCGCTCGCCATTGACACTTTTTGAAAGTCAGCACGGAATGTATCACGATGGTTTTGTGATCGACGTTGATGATTTGGAAATTGCCCAAAGCTTTGTCTATTCTCTCTCAGGACAACGGCTTGATGATTTCTTTGAATTCAGCACTCACGTAACCCGCATTGAAAACATGGCCTATGGGTTGGATCGTGCGGATCAGGAGCTTCCGACATTGTTTATCAGCTCCAAGGAGCCGTACACGGTTTCGGTCGTGGATTTCAGTTATGGTCGTCGTATCACGCATGATTGGACTGTCGAAGGTTTGGTTGAGTCTTTCCATTATCCGGCAGGATATAAGGAAAAACTGCAAGTGGCAGCTGTGGAGCAGCGCTTGTCAGTGATGTCCAACGTGACTTGGGGCAAATGGACGGCTTCTCAGCGCGTAACTGTTGTGGGCGAGAGAGATCTTTCGGCTTATGGTTACGGAGATCACTATAACGTTGCTTATACTGACACCGATCCGTTGAGCCCCACATTCGGTCAGACCTTTACTTCCGATCAAAAGTTTCAAAAGTCACCGACCTTCTTTACAGTGGATCTGAATTTCGAGCGGCAACTGAGTGAAAACCTGTATGCAGGTTTCGCGATCTTAAATGCCTTCGATTATACCCAAACGGGCGCCGGCGACAGTCCAACGACATGGCACGTGCACGGAGATCACTATCACCTGGACAACTTTCATATCTGGGGCCCGCTGCGCGGACGCCAGTTCTTGTTGTCTCTTCGCGGAAATCTCTAACATCTTGATTTGATCATTTTGCATTTGTTGGCTCCATGCAGAACCGATATCGGTTCTGCAGAGCAGTACGAAAAGGGAACTGGGTTACCCCGAAAGAAGTTCCGAAATTACTGCAGCTCCAGCTTTGACTCCTGAAGCATCTTCATTCTGGGAAATTTGATATTGGATTTATGGAAGGGGTCGCTTCTCATCCCGAATTAGACAGTCATGATGTTCTGAAGGAAAATCTGGGCGTGTTGCTGCCAGTTGATCATCCGTTGGCAAAACGTAAAGAGGTCTCGTTGCGCGATTTGAAAGATGAAACCATCATTCTGCACAGTCGTAAAGAGGCCGAGGAGTTTCACGACCGCATAGTGCATCTGATGAAGGGTTTGAATAAGAAAGCTAAAATATATATTAAGAACGATGAGGAGAGTTGTCCTATTCTCGTAGCTATGGGGAAAGGTGTTTCCCTGACGATAGCTGGAAGTGGCAACTTCGTACCTGAGCACACTCGCTTTGTTCCTATCAAGGATATGTTTTTGCCGGTCAGGGTCTTTTGGCGTCGAGCTGACGAAGATTCAGCATTGAAGACTTTTATTAGTTTTATTCTTGAAAGTAAGTCGGTTCTCTCGAGGAGTACTCATTGTCTGTACTTGGTAAATGAATAAAAAAAAGGCACGGACTCATCGTCAGTGCCTTTTTTGTTTTCGCTGTAAAACTAAAAACTAGTTTTTAGTGATTACGCAAGTGCCTTCAACAGCTGTCTTGTTGATAACAAGAGTTTGGTTGAATGCGCCTTTTTCGCCACGAACAGATTTGTAAGCTACAGAGTCTTTACCAGAAACACCCCAGAATTCGATCACTTCAAGATCGTCGAATTTGTAGTAAGAACCAGCTGGGTAGAAAATGTAGTTGCCAGTTGCAGTGGCTTTGAAATCTTCGATGCCAGAACCGTTAGCTTCGATGTTGCCAGTGACAGCTTTGCCATCGATGTTAAGCGCAGCAGTTACAACAGCGTCGCCAGAAGTACAGTGAACATCCAAAGTAGAAGCTTGAGCTGCAGTTGCAGACAATGCGATCAAAGAAGCGAAAATTAGAGATTTCATAAACACACCTTTCGATTAAAGACTAGATGACGCAACGACTATGCTCTCTATTGTGAAAATGAGTCAAGAGCAAAACAGATCAGGATTTCAGGCGGTCGCGCAGGGTTTTCATGTAAGCCCGAACTTCAGTTTTTTGGGCTTCAGACATCCCGCCAAAGTCTTTGTTCTCAAGGGCGGTGATGATTGTATAGGCATACATGGAGTGATTGGTCTTCGGATGGACTTTGACCAGCTTCACCATGGTTTTCTGCCAGCCAAGCTTGTGCATTTGCTGCGGTGTCTTGATTCCGGCATCCTGCAGCAAAGCCTCTAGTGTGGGGCCGATATTTTTTAGATCGGATAGTTTTTTGGCCTTTTGCAGCAATTCTACGGGGTCCTCATCCGAGAACATCCGTGGTCGGCGGGTATCCAGATTTTTGGGAATGGGTGGCTCGGTCTTGGCGGACTTTCCTTTGCGGGTTTTGCTGGCGGTTTTTTTCTCTTTGGGAAAGCTGCCCCAGATGCTGTGGGGGCGAAGGGCGACCTTAAGGATATCGGAAACCCACTCTTCAAAGCCTTCGGTTTCAAGCGGCAGATAAAGCCACTTGGGTAAAATCTTGTGAGGTTTAAGAATGGGAAATTGAGCCAAGGCGCGCGCTTGATTCTCGTGTTCCACCGGAAACATGCAGCCGTTCCAGTTTATTTTGTCCTTGGGCTTGTCGGTAGTTTTGTCGGTGGCTTCAAATGTGATCAGGATGATTTTCTCATCCAAATAATAGGCAAATCCGCCAAACATGGCTTTACGGCGATAACCTTCTGCAGGTAGCAGATTTTCAATCCATTTGAGCTCTAATGGTTCCTTCGCCATGACTGGTTTCTAGGGGCCTTCTTTGCTTTAATCAAGCAAAGAAAGCCGCTATTGAAAATCAGTATGTGCCTATGGAGATTCTACTGGAACGCGTTTGCCTGGATCGCGATAACGAGGCTCAATAACACGCTCCTCGATATAAATCCGCTCTGACGGCTCGTGCTGGCGCAGGTATTCAGCGGCGCTGGCTTGTCGCGCCCGGCGAGACTCGTTGGTTGTATCCATTTTGGATGGACTTGAGTTTCTATCCTGCATCACTGTTTCAAGTAGCGTTTTTTCAGCGTGAGCAAAACTGAACGACATTAAGATCACACCGAAGGCGATAAGTTTTTTCATGGACTTCCTCCTTGAACTTATAACGCCATCATCTCGCCGGCGGGAAGTCCGCGTACAGTCCGGTTTTTAGGGAACAGTTAGAAGTCATGAGGCTGCTAAATACCGTAGGTCTTTGGGCGGTAAAAGATTCATTTTTCGTGGGAGGTTATATTGCGTCTTGGTAAGAAATCAAACACTTGGTCATTTATACTTGAGTTGTAGGACGAACATTCGTTACAAGAAGGCACTGGAATTTTGAACGTGTTTAATTTTTGGAAAAACCTCTCAGTAGTTAAAAAGCTGTACGCAGTTGTTGGCGGTATGGCCTTGTTGATCGTCCTCGAATTGGGGACGTTGGTTTTTGCGTTGTCGACGTTGTCGTCAGTGCGTGCCTTCGTGGGCGGTGAGGGTATGTGGTCCAAGGCGCAAAAGAACGCGATTCACAGTCTGACATCTTATATTTTCACCAAAGATCAAAACTACTATGATGATTTTCATCGCAATATGACCGTTCCCTTGGGGGATCGTAAAGCTCGTCTGGAGCTGGAAAAAGCAAATCCGGATATTAAAGTGGTTTATGAGGGATTCCTTCAAGGTGGCGTACATCCTGATGATATCCCAGGGGTGGTTCGCATCCTTCGCAGTTGGGGGTCGGTAAGTTATATTCAGCGTGCAGTGGCTGCATGGACTGCCGCTGACGAGAAATTGAATGTCCTAATTCAAAAAGCAGAAGAACTGCATGGTATTTTCTCCCAGTCCAATGTGGATCAGAATGAAGTAAAACGGATTCTTACTGAAATCGATGTGCTGAATGAACAACTCACAGCCTATGAGATGGAGTTTTCAAGTGTCCTGGCAGAAGGATCGCGCTGGCTGGAAAACCTGTTGATGTTATTATTGGTTCTGGCAGTCGTGACGATAGAAGGAACCGGCCTTTATTTGACCTTCTCATTTGCAAAGGGTCTGAATCGAAGCTTGATGGAATTGAACTATGCCACCAAAGAAATCGGCCGAGGTAATTTGGGAGTGACCGTGCCGGTGCACTCGCAAGACGAGCTGGGGGAGCTGGCGGTATCGATCAATCGAATGAGTGCAGATCTGGAATCAAATATTTCTCAAAGACTGCTGGCGGAAAACGCAAACCAGGTCAAAACTTTGTTCCTGGCTAACATGAGTCACGAGATTCGCACTCCGCTGGGAATCATTCTGGGTATGACTGAAATTTTAAAGGATCCCCAGGTGAGTACTGAGGAAAAACTTAAGTATCTGGAAGTGATGGAGAGCACAGGTCACAACCTGTCACGCTTAATCAATGATATTCTGGATATCACCAAGGTGGAATCCGGGCACATTGATGTGGAGCTGGCTGCGGTTCAGATTGATCCGTTCATCGAGGAAATTGGCAGCATGATGCAGGTCAAGGCTGGTAAATCCAATGTCACTTTAAGTTTTAAAGTGGCGGCGGTTTTGCACGGTATGGAGTTCATGACGGATCGAAATCGTTTAAAGCAAATTCTTGTCAATCTGATCAATAACGCTCTTAAATTCACGGTCGGAGGAACTGTTCGGTTGTCTGTTGAATCTGCAGGTCATGATCTGGTGTTTGATATCAGTGACACGGGGATAGGTATTCCTGAGGATCAGCAGGGACGGCTGTTTCAAAATTTCTTTCAGGTGGATGCTTCCAGCACTCGTCAATATGAAGGAACCGGATTGGGATTGGTGCTATCAAGAAAGCTCGCCCGGTCACTGGGTGGGGACGTGGTGCTGGTGAAAAGTGCGCCAGGTGTGGGCTCGGTTTTTCGTTTATCTGTTCCGAAAATGGGAATGGTTAGAACTGACAGTCTGGACGTCACTGCCACTCAAAAAAAGATTAAGACCGAAGTGGATCTGCGTGGTTTGACTGTTTTGGTGACAGATGATTCAGAGGACAATCAGGTTTTGATAAAACACTATTTAAATAAAAAAGGTGTGATATCAGAGTCAGCACTTGATGGTGTTGAAGCTGTGGAGAAGGCTTCTAAAAATGCTTATGATGTGATTTTGATGGACATGCAAATGCCACGTATGGATGGTTATACCGCGACTCGCGAGCTGCGTGCCCGAGGTTATCAGGGCCCCATCGTCGCTCTCACAGCCCATGCTATGAAAGAGGATCGCGATCGCTGCCTGAGTGTTGGATGTAATGACTATCTAACCAAGCCGCTGTCATCGGATTTACTGTATGCCGTGCTTGCGAAGCATGCTCAGGTACAGATTGCTGAAGTCCTTGGCAAGCCTAAGTAACCCAGTTAACAGCTGCCACTTAAATAGACACTCACTCGTTTTCAGGTCCAATTTAACACCAAAGACTCATGGTAAGGTCCTTGCATTCCGAAAAGATGGTATCATTTAGGAAGACCGTTAGGAGTACAAAGATGAGACAGTCACTTAAAATCCTTACAGCAGCAATCGCGATGAGTTCCCTTGCAGCATGCGCATCAAGCCCGGCTAAAACAGCAGAGGGTGAACATGTGACGGTTTGGGAAGTCACAGAAACTCCATTCTTGCGTGCGGTGAAGAAAAGTATCACGGGCGAAAAGGCTCAGGATATCACGGTGCAAATGCCAGCTAAAGGCAAAGAGACCAAGACAAGATAGTGGTTTGCAGAAAAATTTGAAGCGGAAAAAAGCGGGTCTGAAACCCGCTTTTTTTATTTCTTAGTTACCATATTTTGGAGAGATGATTTGCGATTGAGTGTCCTCGGCAAGAGGATCGCGAACTGATTTATTCTGTGGAGAATAAATCACCAGATTCGCAGCGCTATAACCTTTCTTAAGGTTGATTGTAGTGCTGGATTTTCCTTCCAGTGACACCACCTCCGGAATATCAGTATAAGCCTGTCCCAGATCGTTCAAAGAAATCTTGGACCAGGTTTTATCGTTGGACAGATAATCGTCATACTCCAGGGCATAGTTGTCCTGATGAGTGGTGGAGACTTTAATGTTCAATTCCCCGGTAGCCGAGGTCGCCAATAAGGAGGCATCAGCTGTGATGATTGCCAGGGTTGAACCATCAAATGTCGTCATCGGCAAGGCATCTAGCAGCGCTGATGAATAGTCCTCTTCGTAAGCCGTACCTGCCGTAATTGCCGTATCATAGAATTTGCGAAGCTCGCGTGCGCGATTTCCATCCAGAAGCAGACTTACAAATTTCCCTGTCGCAAGACCGGGAAGACTGCTGCCGACAAGGCCCGCCAATTCCTGATCAGCCAGTCCATCGCCATCGGAGTCGATCTGCACATTCACTTCGCAGCGATGCCATGTGGTCATGCCCTCGTACAGTTTCAATGCCACTTGCAAAGAGCGTTTCCCAGTGGAGTCCGTAATCAGGCGATAGCCAGCGGATTGCAAGTCGCAATTCTTATTGTGAATCAGGTCTGCTTTCTTTTCCGCTTTGCGCGCATCCTGTCCCAACAAAGTAAACAGATAAGCGTCACCTGGATTTGCCGATGTGTTCTCGATCTTCAATGTCGCAACACTGCCGGTGGCGTCGTCTTCAGACGTCGCTTTTACTTCCAGTGCCGTTGCTTTAATTCGGGAAATCTTGCGGGCGACAACCAATGCTGGCATTTGCAGCAATTGTTCGTCGCCTTGAGAGAATTTCAAGAAGCCATCAAGCTCCTCGTTGGTATTCATAATCAGGGAGGCATTGAGTGCCGCCGTGATTTCAACTGTTTTCTCCTGACCTGGTTCCAGAGTCAAAACAGGGGCCGTGATCTGCATCGCTGCAGAGCCCTTCCATTGTGGATTCAAGGTCACGGTCTTGTCAGAAATATTTTTGAATGTGACTTTATTGGAAAGGACTTTGCCCTTTTCAATATCCGTGATCCCAAACGAAAGCGTTGCAGGAGTCGTCACGACCTGGGCCTTTAAGCTTTCAGCTACTTGCACGCGACCAGCACCCTGACGGGCGATAGAGTATGTTTTCTTGTTTTCATCAGAGATCACTTTGCCATGACCCAATAGAACTGATTTCAACTCAAGGGGAGTCAAAGTCGGGAACTTTTGTTTCAACAAACCCATCACACCGGCAATATGAGGACCTGACATGGAGGTTCCTGACATATTCACGCCTTTATCGCCAGAGCCGCGGGCCGCTGAGATAATATTCGTTCCTGGGCCGGTGATTTCTGGCTTGATCAAACCATCGTCTGATCTTGGGCCACGGGAAGAGAACGGGGAGATCGTGTCTGCAAGCCATGACTTTTCAATTTTTGAAGCCGATTTCAAGTTCACGATAACTGTGTCTTTGGCCAACAGCGCTTTCACTTGTTTTCCGGAATCCTGGGAGATCATAACGGCTGGAATCTTTGCGCTATCCAGGCCCGACATTCCCGCAGCTTCGCCAGGGGCATTGTTGGCAATGATAACACCCAATGCACCGGCTGCTTGCGCGCGTTTAACCTTGTCAGCAAAAGACACTCCACCACGATCAATCAAGGCGTATTTTCCCTGGATCTGGGCTGCGGTGACGCTGTCGAAGTC